>CALDZF010000171.1 GCA_937944165.1 uncultured Rhizobiaceae group bacterium
TCCACCACTGTAACAACACCATCCACCGTTACTTGTTCGCGAATTTCAGGCCAGTTAAAAGCGTTCACCAGTGGTTGAGGAAGCGCAAGACCAGAGGTTTCAATCACAATGTGATCAGGTCTGTTTTCACGTTCCAAAAGCTTCTGCATGGTTGGCACAAAATCATCAGCTACTGTGCAGCAGATACAACCGTTGTTGAGTTCAACAATATCATCTTCGCTACAGGTCTCATCACCGCAACCAGCAAGAATATCACCATCAACCCCTAAATCACCGAATTCATTGATAATCAGCGCAATGCGTTTACCATTGGCCGTTGCCAGCATGTTGCGGATAATGGTTGTTTTACCAGCGCCCAGAAATCCAGTTATCACCGTCGCAGGAATTTTTTGTGCGTCCATTATATTACTCACTTTAAACGTTGAGGAAGGCCAGCTGTTACCAGATAAGCAACGTCGCAAACGCTGGCAATCTCTTGATGTACTGAACCTGCAATATCATTAAATTCTCTCGCCATTTTATTCATTGGCGTAACGCCCATCCCTGTCTCATTTGAGACAATCACAACAGGCACACTGGCTTCCTGCTGCAAAAACTGCACTAGCCCCGCGCATTCATGAATGGCATTGGCTTCGGCCATCATTAAATTGGTAATCCAAAGCGTAAGGCAATCCACCAAAACCATGCGCCCTGGATGAGAAGCCTGACGAAGTGCATCCACCAGCGCAAGCGGTTCTTCGACCGTTGTCCATTCATCCCCACGACGTCCTTGATGCGTTTCCACACGACTGAGCATTTCATCATCCAGCGCCCGCCCCGTTGCGATGTAAACTGGCTTGAGACCAGACTTCAAAACAAGCCCCTCAGAAAACTTGCTCTTGCCCGAACGTGCCCCGCCTAAAACGAATGTGGTTTCTGCTGTCATAATATTAATCTCGTTATCTCTCTTTTCCACTAAACCAGATGGAATAAAAAACACCATCACGCAATACTAAAAGATGAAACAAGGCAGAAACAATGTGCACTCCTGCAATTATAAAAAACCAAGTCATTAAATCTGCATGGGTCGAATTTAATAATACAGCCCAATCCGCACCTAATTTCGGGAAGATATTTGGCATTGGTAACACACCAAAAAGCTTTTGCCCGTAACCGCCTGCAGAACTTGCCATCCAACCTAACATACCTATCAAAAGCCCAAGACCTGCCAAAACGCAGTGATAAATTACCAACAATTTTTGATAAACTGTAAGCAACCTAAATTGCATGATTTTTGATGCGCGTATTAAAGCCCAGCATGTGATCAATATAACAATAAGGATACCTGACGTCTCATGCACGATGTGAACCATATCACGATCAAAAAAACCAACTCCAGACCAACCGCTATCTGCCTGTCTATAACCACTTAAGATTACACCAATAAAAAGCAGGAATACGCTCCAATGCAATATTCTGATCAGCAATGTCTTCCTGGCACGTTGCATTATAGTTTTACCACCCCCAGCAAGTCATCCACATCAAGCCAGCGTTCCATTTCTTCAGCCAATTCGTCCAGTGCTTGCTCTACCGTTTCCATGTAGGAAACATTACCGCCACCCATGAATCCCGCAGACTGTAAGAGCAATTTGCGATAGATGTCACTGCCGAATTGTCCATGCAGATAACAGCCACGCACATTGCCTTGGGTATTGATAGCCCCGTCCTTGTGCGTCTCGAAATCTATCATCGGGCGTGTACAATCTTCGCCACTCGTTTGACCCATGTGAATTTCATAACCTATAATTGGCAGATTATATTCTATCGACTTTGGATGCGAATTTTTGACTGTTTTTTCAGGACGCAATTCTGTTTCAATATCGAGCAATCCCAAACCCTCGACCTCGCGCGCACCACCTTCAAGTCCAAGCGGGTCTTTGATCGTCCTACCCAAAATCTGATAACCACCACAGATACCAATTACGGTACCACCTTTGTACGCAAATTGTTTAATCGGCGCTTCCCAACCATTGGCTCGCAGCTCTTGCATGTCGGCAATGGTGGACTTTGACCCCGGCAAAACAATCATATTCGCATCATCTGGAAAGGCATCGCCCTTACGAATAAATTGAAGGACAACGCCATCTTCTGCCTTGAACGGATCAAGATCATCAAAATTGGCAATTTTGCCCATTGCAGGCACAACTATTTTAAACCCCTGCTGGGATTGTTTGGCTAGCTTATCCAGCGCAACACTATCTTCGGCAGGCAGTCTTTTAATCGCATCAACCCAAGGCAGTATGCCGAAGGACTTCCAATCCGTAAACTGAGTGATGGACTTCAAGCCATCGTCAAAAAGTGAAATATCTCCACGAAACTTGTTTATGAGATAACCGACAATCATATCACGATCTTCGGGCGGTAGAATTGTATGCGTACCAACGATAGAGGCAATCACACCGCCGCGATCAATATCACCGATTAAAACGACAGGCACTTTTGCCTCACTCGCAAAACCCATATTGGCAATATCACCCTCTCGCAGGTTAATCTCCGCAGGCGATCCTGCACCTTCAACCAAAATCAGATCAGCACCTTCACCAACACGCTCAAAACTCTCCATAACGGAAGCCAGCAGTTTGGGCTTCATCGCAAGATATTCACGTGCCTTGGCATTGCCCCAAACCTTGCCTTGCACCACGACTTGAGAACCAATTTGGTTTTGTGGTTTTAGCAAAACCGGATTCATATGAACGGTTGGCTTAACCCCACAAGCAAGCGCCTGCAACCATTGCCCACGCCCAATCTCACCTTCGCCTACATCTGCTTTTGCTACAGCCGCATTATTAGACATGTTTTGCGGCTTAAACGGCACAACCTTAATGCCACGGCGTTTTGCGGCACGGCACAGCCCCGCAACAAGAACCGTCTTGCCGACATCAGAACCAGTACCTTGAAACATAAGTGCGCGGGGCATAAATTTCCTGATTGATTAAGTAATAAGTTAACCTATCTTCAATCAGATTTATCAAACCTTGCCAAATAAAATATTGGCGAAACCCAACAACATGAAACATCCGTAAATTATATGACGCTCAAGATTTGTTGATTTATTAAAATGCCACAATTGCACTATCGTGTGTTCCTGATATAGATGTTGTAAGCAATATTGAGGGAAAACATGAAACTGTTAAAAGCTTTTGCAATTATTTTATTCGTTAGCACAATAAGTTTGACACCTTCATTCGCTGCTGAGTTCATGTCTGTAGGAAAAGCCCATCAACAGTCCAAAGCGGGTCAAGTCTATCTGGTAGATATCCGCCGCCCTTCCGAATGGAAACAAACTGGCGTTGCAAAACATGCGTCCAAAATCACCATGCACAAAGAGGGTTTTCTTGATCGTATTGCTGCATTAACAGGTGGTGACAAGACAGCGCGAGTAGCGCTCATATGTGCACGCGGTAACCGCTCAACTCGCATGATTAACCTGCTAGAGCAAAACGGTTACACAAATGTCTATAACGTAAAAGAAGGCATGTTGGGATCACCAGAAGGCTCGGGATGGTTGGCAAAAGGCCTGCCCCTTCAATAATCACTTGCCTAACAAATCAATTCAGGATTAGTCTACACCCAAAGATAAGGAGTGTAGACGGTGAGCATTGAATCGACACAAACCAAAACAGGTTTTGAAAAACAATGGCATTATATGCCAAATGTTCCTGTTCAAACCTCGCCTCTTTTTAGCTGGCCACCACAACCGATTAAAGCGTTCAAGTGGATTGCAGGCAGTTGGTTCACAATCGGTGAAAACATTATTCTTGTCGCACTCGCTTGTCTCATATGGCTTTACGCTTCACCCTCCATTGAAACAACAAAAACGCTGGAAGCTAATTGGATCAGTTTCATTTTCATCCGCAACATTATTTTAATGGTTTTGGTTGCAGGAGGACTTCACTGGTTTTTCCATTCAGGTAAAAAACAGGATAACCATCTAAAGTTTGACGGACGTGACGTGCCGATGAAAGGTAAAAGTTTCACATTCAACAATCAACTTCATGACAATATATTCTGGACACTGGCAAGCGGCGTTACTCTTTGGACAATCTATGAAGTTGGAATGCTTTGGGCAATTTCAAATAGCTATATACCAACGCTATTTTGGTCAGATAACCCCATATGGTTTGCTGTTATCATATTCCTGACACCACTTTGGATTTCGTTTCATTTTTACTGGATACACCGTTTCCTGCATTGGCCTCCCATGTATAAAGTCGCCCATGCACTTCATCATAGAAATACGAACGTTGGCCCTTGGTCAGGCCTTTCCATGCATCCCATTGAGACAGTTTTGTTTTTCTCTTCCGTACTTATTCATTTGATTATTGCGGCTCACCCAATTCACATCTTCTTTCATTTAATGCATCAGGCCTTAACCGCTGCCACATCTCACACAGGCTTTGAAGCAATGGTAATAAAAGACAAATCACGCCTTACTCTTGGGCGCTTTCACCATCAAATGCACCATCGCTATTTTGAATGTAACTACGGCAACCTTGAGGTTCCATGGGACAAGGCATTTGGCTCTTTTCATGACGGTACCAATGAAAGTCACGAAGCATTTAAAGAGCGTCGCAAAGATTTAATGGATTAATAAACCCAATTCATCATCGTCAATGAAACCACTAAAAACAGAATAGTCATAATCCCGCCGGTTCGCATGAAGTCTACCACCCGGTATCCTGCAGGCCCCATAATAAGTGCGTTGACCTGATGGGTAGGGATTAAAAACGAATTTGAAGTTGAAATTGCAACTGTTAGCGCAAAGATTGCAGGATCACCACCCGAAGCAACCGCAATGGAAACAGCCAATGGCACAAGCAAAACAGTCGCGCCAACATTAGACATTATAAGCGTAAATACGGTAGAAAGAACCGCAACACCCACTTGCAAACCCCATACAGGTACGCCATCTAGCACATGCAAAATCTGCTGAGCAATCCATTCAGCTGTACCAGTAGATTGAACTGCCTGACCAAGTGGAATGAGGCTGGCAAGCAGAAATACTGTACTCCAGCTAACAGCTCGATAAGCTTCATCAATATCAAGCACTTTGGTTATAATCATGCCAACAGCGCCAACAAGCAAGCACAACGACAATAAAACTTTTGAGAATAAAATAAGACCCAACGCCATAAGGAAAAAGAACAAGGCCCAGTATACTTTTGCAGGTCGCAATTCATCTCGCGGAAAATCAGATGTTACTACAACAAAGTCACGGTCTCTGGAAAGTCTTGTAAGCGCTTCCCATGTCGAATGAATAGCCAGTGTGTCACCTTGGTGCAATAGAACCTCACCAACAGGTGTAGAAACATGCTCTTCTGTTTCAACATAGCTTAACGTCTCGCCATAGCGGTGAATGCCCAATAGACTTGCGCCATAGCGCTTTCTAAAAGCAACATCATGGGCGCACTTGCCAATTAATGAAGAGTCTGGCGGGATAACAACTTCTGCAACACCCGATTTGGTAGGCGCATAATCTTCTGCAAAAACTTCAAGCGATTTTGCAACCTTAAATCCTTCAACCTTTGCCATTTCAAGCACATCTGTATTACGCCCAAGCACCGCTAATCTACAAGGTGTTGTAATTTTGGTTTGAATAACAGGCGCAAACCACCGCTGCCCCTTATAAAACGAGCCGATGATATAAACATGATCGCGCTTCATAATATCATCGAAAGTCTGCCCTTCGCAGGCATGGCCTTCTGGCACAATCACTTCATAAACATCAGCTTCCAACTCATACATGCGTTTTAAGTAATTTTTGAGCGTCTGACTTTTAGCGCCATCATTACTCTCTTTTGCCTTTGGCAAAACCCAGCGGCCAAACAATACGAAATAAAGTATGCCTGTTGTAACGAGCGCCAAACCTATAGGCGTCACTGAAAACAGATCAAACGGTTTCATCTGCATTTCAGGCGATAAATCTTTATTGGATGTAATTAGCAAGTCATTTAATAGAATAAGAGGCGATGACCCAACCATGGTTATGGTGCCACCCATAATTGCACAAAAACCCATCGGCATTAAGAGGCGACTTAGAGGTAATTGTGTGCGTAATGAAATTCTACTCACGACGGGCAAGAATAATGCTGCAGCACCTACATTTTGCATAAATGAAGAGATAATCCCCACAGTACCAGAAATGATAGCAATCAATCTTTGCTCAGTATTACCACCATATTTAAGAATAATCGCAGCAACACGACTCATGACACCCGTTTTGTCCAGCCCAGCTCCAATAATCATAACAGCAATAATAGAGATCACTGCATTGGACGCAAAGCCATTGAAAATCTGATTAATATCAGCAAGTCCTTCCAAACCAGGAAGAAAAGCAAGCAGGCCAAGCAAGACCATTACGAGGATTGCGGCTAAATCAACGCGTACCACCTCGCTTACAAACAAAAAGACAGTAAAACCCAGTAAACATAATACCACGGTCATTTCTGTTGTTAGCGTCATCGCTTCCATAAGAAAGCCCTTCCTGTTGGTGTTCCTTTTAGAGCAAAAAAACTACTGACCACAAGGGCAGCAATTACGTGGCACTACCAATACTGTCATCTGGAATCAACAGGCAATATTAGGAAGCTTAACCATTGTAAAAAAATATTAACATCAGAACTTGAAGATACGTGAAAAAAATCTTGATTTTTTCACAGGAGTGATATTCCATGAAATTCAAGTTTAATTTTGGATTCTATTTAAGACAAAGTAATGGTAGCCACCGCTCAAACCCTTGAACATGCCAATGCAAACATCTCTTCAGTGGGAACAGACATTCGTGCGCTACGCAAAAGCAGATCAATTACACTGGTAGATTTTGCAAACGCATTAAACCGCTCCGTTGGCTTCGTTAGCCAAATCGAACGCGGCATTTCTGAACCGTCCATTCAGGACTTGCGTAATATTGCTGCTATGTTTGATGTCCCAGTCAGTTTCTTTTTCGGCGAACATTCTGGCGATGAAAATGAAGGACGTTATATCGTTCGCGGTTCAGAACGTCGCAAACTTGGCAATCCAGAAGAAGGTTTGGTTGAAGAACTCTTATCGCCAGACCTTGGTGGTTCATTCGAGATGATCCGTTCCGAATTTGCATCGGGTGCAAAGCTTGATGAACCATTACAGCGAGATACAGAAGAGTCTGGTTTTGTAATCTCAGGCATATTTGAAATTGAAATTTCAGGCGTATGGCACATCTTGCATGAGGGCGACTCGTTTCGCTTTGCAGGTGAGCCTTATCGCTGGCGCAATACATCCAAACAACCTGCAATTCTAATTTGGGCGGTTTCACCCCCTGTCTATTAAAATTGCACACTAATATCTTTTGGGAGAAAGAAAATCATGGCTGAAGTACCATCAACCGCACGTGTCGTCATCATTGGTGGAGGCGTCGTTGGCGTGTCCAGCCTTTATCACCTGGGCAAGGCTGGCTGGACAGATTGTGTCCTGCTGGAAAAAAACGAGTTAACTGCGGGTTCAACCTGGCACGCTGCGGGTAACTGCCCGAACTTCTCAGGCTCTTGGGCGGTTATGAACATGCAGCGTTACGGCCTTGAACTTTATCGCGGCCTTGCAGATAAAGTTGATTACCCAATGAACTATGCTGTTACTGGTTCTATCCGCCTTGGCCATTCAAAAGAACGCATGCAAGAATTTGAACGCGTTGCAGGCATGGGGCGTTATCAGGGTCTTTCCATGGATATTATGTCTCTTGATGATATCAAGAAAAAACATCCTTTTTGTGAAACTCACGACCTTGAAGGCGGGCTATGGGACCCGCTCGACGGTGATATTGACCCCGCACAGCTGACGCAAGCTCTTGCAAAAGGCGCGCGCAACATGGGGCAAAAAATTATCCGCATGTGCCCAGCAACTGGTATTACCAAAGACGGTGATGAATGGATCGTTCACACAGACAAAGGCGATATCCGTTGTGAGTATGTTGTAAACGCAGCAGGCTATTATGCTCAGCGTGTTGGCGAATGGTTCAAACCTTATGGCGGTCGTACCGTGCCTATGGTGGTTATGTCACACCAGTATTTCCTGACAGAAGAAATCCCTGAGCTTGAAGCATGGACAAAAGAGCAAGGCCATAAGGTTCCGCTTTTACGAGATGTGGACACATCCTACTACCTACGTCAGGATAAAAACGGGCTTAACCTTGGCCCTTATGAACGTAATTGTAAGGCGCACTGGGTAACGCCAGAAGACCCGATGCCTGATGATTTCTCATTCCAGCTTTACCCAGATGATCTTGATCGTCTTGAATGGTACATTGAAGATGCCATGGCGCGTGTCCCAATTCTGGGGTCTCAAGGAGTGGGTCGCGTTATCAATGGCCCAATCCCTTACGCACCTGACGGTCTGCCACTGATTGGCCCAATGCCAGGCGTGAAAAACGCATTTGAAGCGCATTCATTTACATTCGGCATCGCACAAGGTGGTGGTGCAGGTAAAGTGCTGGCTGAATGGATTACTGAAGGCGAAACAGAGTGGGACATGTGGGCAACAGATCCACGTCGCTACACAGCCTATGCGGATCATGATTACACATATCAAAAAGCCATGGAAACTTATGGCCACGAATATGCTATGCATTTCCCACATCATGAATGGCCAGCAGGTCGTGATAAAAAACACTCACCAGTACACGAAACAGTTGTTAAAAATGGCGGTCAAATGGGTGCATACAACGGCTGGGAACGTGCCAACTGGTTTGCCAAGGATGGCGATGAGACCTCGGAAGAAGCAACTCATACCTGGCAACGTTCAGGGCCTTGGGAGCAACGCGTAAAAGAAGAGGCAGAAGCCGTTCGCGATGGCTGTGGCGTACTTGACCTTCCAGGCTTTTCGCGCTTCTCACTTTCAGGCGATGGCGCTGCTGAATGGTTACGTGGCATGATTGCAGGTGCCTTGCCGAAAGTTGGACGCATGAACCTTGCCTATTTCTCAGACAGCCGTGGGCGCATCTTAACCGAAATGTCAATCATCCGTCATGGCGATGATGCCTTTACACTGATTACCGCAGCATCTGCGCAATGGCATGATTTTGATGTCCTCAACAATGCTTTGCCAGAAGATGGTAGTTTGAAGCTTTCAGACCATACAGAAGAGTTTTCAACCTTCATTGTAACCGGGCCAAAATCACGCGAACTGCTTGAAAAGATTTCTGACGAAGTTGATTTCTCTCTTGGCTGGCTAACCCACCAAATCGGCTCTGTTGCTGATCATCGTGTGATGTTAGCACGCGTATCCTTTGCTGGTGAACTGGGCTGGGAAATTCACGGCGCAAATGCTGACATGCCAAAAATCTACAGCGCACTCCTAGCAGAAGGGGCAACACCGTTTGGCATGTATGCACTTAACTCGCTTCGCCTTGAAAAAGGTTACCGCGCATGGAAAGGCGACCTTTCAACAGATTACACCTTGCTTGAAGGCGGTGTTGAACGCTTCATCAAATTCGACAAACCACAAGACTTCCCCGGCAAACAGGCATTACTCAACGAAAAACAACAAGGTCGCAAAAAAGGCTTTGTGACACTTACCGTTGACGCAGGCGATTGCGATGCACCTTATATGTCAACCATCTGGCACAACAATGAAGTTGT
>CALDZF010000172.1 GCA_937944165.1 uncultured Rhizobiaceae group bacterium
ATGGATGGTCAAAAAACCTATCGCTTTACAGTAACCTGGGGCGCACAAACCAATACGGATGATCTGGCAGGTGAAGTCACGAATTCTTCTGAAAAGCGTCCATCCAAAGATGATATTTTGACGCTTCTTCCAAATTACACAGGCGAGATCGAACAAGTGCCACCACAGTTTTCAGCTGTCAAAATTGACGGTGAACGCGCCTACAAACGTGCTCGCGATGGCGAAGAGATGGAAATCAAATCACGCATTGTGCAAATTGAAACACTTGAACTGGTTGCGTCGACCGATGACACGGCAACCTTTGAAGTGCTTTGCGGCAAAGGCACTTATGTAAGGTCACTGGCACGCGATATGGGTCTGGATCTTAAGTGTTACGGACATATTACAGAGTTACGCAGAACATCTGTTGCGCCCTTTTTGCAAGAAGACTTAATCTCATTGGAAGATCTGGTTGCCATGGAAGGTGACATTGAAAAACTTGATGGCGAGCTTTTCACAACAGGAACAGCGCTTGATGATATCCTTGAAGTACCCGTAACCAAAGAACAAGTCCATCGTTTGCGCCTTGGTAATTCGATTGTGTTGCGTGGACGTGATGCAATTGCCCAGGCGGATGAAGCTTTTGCTTCCAATGGTGATGAGTTAATCGCGATTGGTGAAATTGACCGTGGTCAGTTTAAACCCAAGCGGGTATTCCAACATTCTTACGTATAACGGCTTCAATCACAAAAATAATATTCGACCGTGAGCATTTTGATTCCCTAATGTATGAATAACACTATTTTTAAAAAGGTTTTTTTCATGCGTTATCTTATTTCAGGTTTTGCTCTATCATTTTTTGCTGTCACATCATTAGTCTTTAGTTCGGCTGCTTTTGCGCAAAGTGAAGTCGCTAAAATGGGGCGAGCTCTTTTTAATCAAACAGATACTGCCGTAGTTGATGAAGCGCTTGAATATTTTAAAAACCGTAAAAACCTTGATAGTGTTGGAGTTCTAACACTAGCAATGCGTTTTTCACCTAACTCGCCAAGCGTCGGCGATGTTTTGGAAGAGGTGACTGGTGAGGACTTCGGCCAGGACTGGAATAAATGGATGCTTTGGCAAGAACGCCACCTAGAAGCAAAACCTTTTGAAGGCTTTAATCAAATTCATGCAGATGTACACAAACGCGTCGATGGTAATTTCCAACTGTTTCTTGGTGGTGACCATAATTATGATATTCGCGTTGAAGAAATTACATGGGGTGGTGTTGTTAAAGATGGTATTCCAGCACTCACGAATCCAAAATTACTAACACGAGAACAAGCAACTTATATGGAACCAGAAAATCTGGTCTTTGGCGTAAACATCAATGGGGATGCGAGAGCTTATCCACTTCGTATTCTGGATTGGCATGAAATGTTTAATGATGTTGTTGGCGGTGTTCCGGTCAGTCTTGCCTATTGCACACTTTGTGGATCAGGCATTTTATATGAGACACAACTTGAAGGGTACCCGCACCATTTAACATTGGGGTCGTCCGGGTTTTTATATCGCTCAAACAAGTTGATGTATGACACATATACACATTCATTGTGGAACCAGTTCACAGGCAAACCAGTTGCAGGGCCACTTGCAGGTACTGGAGTAGAGTTAAAAGTGCGCCCTGTTGTCATTACAACCTGGGAGAAGTGGCAAGAAGAAAATCCGTCAACTAAAGTTATCTCGATAGATACTGGCTATCAGCGCGATTACGGAACAGGCGTTGCTTATGCCCAATATTGGGCAAGTGATGATCTTATGTTTCCCGCTGCTGTTGATACATCCGTGCATAAAGCAAAAGATTATGTTTTCTCGCTTCGCGAAGGAGAGGTCAAAAAAGCTTGGCCGATTAAGTTCTTTAAAGGTGGCAAGGTTATAAATGATGAAGCTGGTAGTCAAAAACTGGTGCTGATTGGTGATGAAGAAAGCCGAACCGTACGTGCATTTAATTCAAATGGGATCGTTTTCTCCAAGACAGATAATACTGTAAAAATCTCTGGTGATGGCAAGAACTGGCAGATCACAGAAGATGCATTAGTGGCTGAGGATGGTACAAAGCTTGCACGTCTTGCAGGGCACATAGGGTTTTGGTTTGCATGGGAAAATTACTATGGCAAAGAAGGTGAAGTCGCGTCTTTAAACTGATAAGGCCTTTTTAATAAAAGCCTAGCAAAATAGATTAAAATCGATTATAGAACATTCAGAAACGGGCTATTTAAGTCCGTTTTATTTATTATGGCCACTGCTGGACGACATCTTGGCAGTTGGCGACGCAGATTAACTACCGAAAACCAATTGGTTTTCTACAATAGAAAGATAAGCCGATGTCGATTACGCCAGAGCGCAAAGCTGAGCTTGTAAAAGAATATGCAACAAAAGAAGGTGATACTGGTTCACCAGAGGTGCAGGTCGCAGTATTGACCGAGCGCATCAAAAACCTCACAGAACACTTTAAAGGCCACAAAAAAGATAACCACTCACGCCGTGGTCTTTTGAAAATGGTTTCTCAACGTCGTCGTCTGCTTGACTATACAAGAGCAAAAGACGAAGAGCGTTACAAGTCTCTAATTACCAGACTTGGCATTCGCCGATAAAGAATTCTGGCGCGGGTTTTATGGCCCGCACCACTTTCGTTTTTCAAGGCTTCAACCGTGTGACCTTGACTAGCGGTATATGAAACTGGCTCGAATTCGGGCAGGATTACCAGCGGTTTATTTTTCAACATTTAAAAACCCCTCGTTGTCTTGCCCTTACACTTAACTAAAAGCCAAATTTTCACACGGCAAAAATAGCGTGCTGTTAAAATCGAAAAGTGCAGTGCGTATGTATGTTATTAAGGACAATATATGTTTGATCATCATTTAGTAGAAATAGAATGGGGCGGCCGCCCGCTTACCATTGAAACGGGTAAAATCGCTCGTCAGGCTGACGGCTGTGTGCTCGTTACTTATGGAGAAACAACTGTCATGTGTGCGGTTGTTTCTGACAAGGCCCCAAAGCCTGGTATGGATTTCTTCCCGCTCACTGTAAACTACATCGAAAAAGCTTATGCAGCTGGTAAAATTCCAGGTGGCTTCTTCAAGCGTGAAGCGCGCCCATCTGAAAACGAAACATTGGTATGTCGTTTGATTGACCGTCCAATTCGCCCATTGTTTGCAAAAGGCTATAAAAACGATACTCAAGTAACCTGTATGGTTATTTCTCACGATCTTGAGAATAATCCAGATATTGTTGCAATGGTTGCAACCTCTGCTGCACTTGCAATCTCTGGGGTTCCTTTCCAAGGTCCAATCGGTGGTGCACGTGTTGGCCTGATCGATGGCGATTATGTACTTAACCCGAACATTGATGAGATGGACGAATCTGATCTTGATCTTGTGGTTGCAGGTACAAAAGATGCGGTTCTTATGGTGGAATCAGAAGCAAAAATTCTTTCAGAAGAAGTTATGCTTGGCGCAGTTATGTTCGGCCACGAAGAATTCCAGCCTGTAATTGATGCCGTTGCGCAACTGGCAGAAAAAGCTGGTAAGCCAATTCGTGAGCATGTTGAGCCAGATCACTCTGACCTTGAAAAGAAAGTTGTAAAGCTTGTCGGTAAGGATATCGAAAAAGCATACAAGATTTCTGATAAGCAAGAACGTTACGAAGCATTGGACGCTGCCAAGGCGAAAGCCAAGGAAAAATTCCTGACCGAAGAATCTACGGATGATGAAGCTAACGTTCTTGGCGAAGTCTTCAAAGGCGTACAAGCAGACGTGGTTCGTGGTTCAATCATCAAAACTGGTAAACGCATTGACGGTCGTGATTTGGATACCGTTCGTCAAATCGTTGCTGAAGTTGGTGTTCTGCCAAGAACACACGGGTCCGCTGTATTCACACGCGGTGAAACACAAGCACTTGTCGTTGCAACTTTGGGTACATCAGATGATGAGCAAATGATTGATGCGCTGACGGGAACGTACAAAGAAAACTTCATGTTGCATTATAACTTCCCGCCTTATTCTGTGGGTGAGACAGGTCGCATGGGCTTTACCGGTCGTCGTGAGATTGGTCACGGTAAACTGGCTTGGCGTGCAGTACGTGCAGTTCTTCCTTCAAAAGAAGAATTCCCATACACACTTCGTGCCGTTTCAGAAATAACTGAATCAAACGGTTCATCTTCAATGGCTTCTGTTTGTGGTACTTCACTTGCGTTCATGGACGCAGGCGTTCCGCTTAAGGCTCCAGTTGCTGGTATTGCCATGGGCTTGATAAAAGAAGGTGATGATTTTGCCGTTCTTTCAGATATCCTTGGTGATGAAGATCATTTAGGCGACATGGACTTTAAAGTTGCAGGCACGAGCGAAGGCCTGACATCGCTTCAAATGGATATCAAAATCACTGGTATCACAGAAGAAATTATGAAAATCGCGCTTGATCAAGCCAAAGGCGGTCGCGAGACTATTTTGGCTGAGATGGGTAACGCATTGACCGAAGGTCGCGCAGAGCTTGGTGAATTTGCACCACGCATCGAGAGTTTCAAAATTCCAACGGATAAAATCCGTGAAGTGATTGGTTCTGGTGGCAAGGTTATCCGTGAGATTGTTGAAAAAACAGGTGCAAAAGTTTCAATCGAGGACGATGGCACAGTAAAAGTTGCTTCCTCATCTGCTAAAGAAATCGATGCAGCAGTAAGCTGGATCCGTTCAATCACAGATGATCCGGAAGTTGGCGCAATCTATGAAGGTACTGTTGTAAAAACCGTAGACTTCGGAGCATTTGTAAACTTCTTCGGTGCAAAAGATGGTCTGGTTCATATCTCGCAATTGGCGAACGAACGTGTTGCTAAAACAACGGATGTTACCAAAGAAGGCGACAAAGTCTGGGTCAAACTTATGGGCTTCGACGACCGTGGCAAGGTTCGCCTTTCCATGAAAGTTGTAGACCAGGAAACCGGCAAGGAAATTGAAAAAGAAGAAGATGACGACTAATC
>CALDZF010000173.1 GCA_937944165.1 uncultured Rhizobiaceae group bacterium
GTTTTTACAGGTGGCGTGAAGTTTACGCAAAACACGGTGAGACTGGTTCGCACTGGACTGTCAGCTCCACCCTTTTAACAAATTAATAGGTTTTGAGTCTGGATTTTATCTTCAAGCAAGCACATGCCTCCCACTTTCAGCTCAAAAGGTTGTACCATTTATGTTTGAAGGCGATGGATCCCACCGCCTTTAAGTGTCCATTAAAATAAAGAGCGCTAAATTAAACCAACTCTGGGTCGGTAATAATTTCAACAAGCGACGGACCGTCATATTCCAGTGCTTCTTTAATTGCTGATTCAAGTTCGGAAGTTTCCGTAACCTTGACGCCATGTCCACCACACAGTCTCGCAAATGCCGCAAAAGATGGGTTATGCAGATCGGTTTCCCAGACTGGCCACTCTCCTGCCTTTTGCTCCTTGGAGATTTTGCCAAGTTGAGAGTTATTCAGCAATATATGTGTTATGTTCATGCCGTATTTAACTGCAGTTGTGAAATCCATGGGATATTGACCAAAGCCACCATCGCCAGAAATTGAGACAACTTTGCGCCCAGCATACTCATCAAAATCCTGCGTAGCAGCCCATGCACCCATAGCAGCTGGAAAACCAAATCCAATGGAACCAAGATAACCCGACATCAGCACTCTTTGACCGCTTGGCTCAAAATATCTGCCGAATGAGTAGGTATTATTGCCTACGTCACACGCAATAATTGCATTATCAGGACAAAGTTTAGTAAAAACATCAAAAACTGCAGCAGAATGAATTCCCTTATTGTTGGATTCTTGAAGGCGTTTTTGTTTTTCGGCACGCCATATTGCCCAACGTTCTGCAAGCTCGGAAACCTGATCTTCTGCATGAGCTGATTTTTCAAGCTTAGACTCTATTGCTTCACAAAAGGCTCCTAACTCGCCCCAAATCGGCAGTTCAACTGGATGAAACTTACCAAGTTGCATACGTTCAAAATCTACCTGAATTATTTTTTTGCTACTTTCTATGCCTGTATGGTTTGAAAACGATGCACCAAGCGCAATGATAAGATCGGCCTCATTCATAAACCAACTGGCAATCGGCGTGCCTGAGCGCCCCAGAACACCTGCCGCATTAGGATGTTTATCAGAGATAAGCCCCTTACCTTTGAAAGTTGTCAAAACCGGAGCGCCAAGTTTTTCTGCAAAAGCAATAATTTGATCACGAGCATCAACAGCTCCATGCCCCATTACAACAATAGGCCGTTTTGAAGCGCCAATAAGTTTCTGTGCTGCATCAATGTTTTGTGGTGAAGGTATAATCTTTGGCTCCCCCAGCCTGCCCTTAGGGGATTGAGCTTCTGCATCACTTGGGTTGGTTTGAATATCATCTGGAAAAATAAGATGTGATACATCGCGCTCAACCAGTGCTGTCTTGCATGCAAGCGACATAAGCTCCGCATGTTTGGAAGTACTTAACACGGGTTGCGAAAATTTAGCGACTGCATCGAAAGCGGATTTAAGATCAATATCCTGAAAGGCACCGGGACCAAATACTTGTGTTTGCACCTGCCCTGTAAGAGCTAACACTGGAGCACGATCAACTTTTGCATCCCACATACCCGTCATCAAGTTAGTTGCGCCAGGCCCAGCAATCGTTAAACAAGCAGCAGGTTTGTTGGTAAGTTTGCCATAAGCAGAAGCCGCAAAGGCTGCCGCGCCCTCATGGCGAACACCAATATAGTTTAAATTACCCTTATTAACTTGATTTCGCAAAGCCTCGGAGAGCCCCAAATTAGAGTGCCCCACCATGCCAAATACATGCTTAACTCCCCAATTAACCATTGTTTCAGCCATAACGTCTGTAACAGTACGCTCTTTTGGTGGTTCAGCTTCAAGACCCACAAATATTTCACCATCACGAATATCAACTGGATAAATTTTCTGTCCGGTATCCTCATGCCCCCCTGGTGGCTTACCTGTAAGTGGATCAAAGTCCCATCCATGCCAAGGGCAACGTATCCAACACTTACCTTCAATACCTTTTTCAATAGACCCTTCACCTAATGGGCCATTTTGGTGCGGACAACGATTGTCCATGGCAGCCCACTGCCCTTCAAAATGCGAAAGGCACATGGATACAGTGCGCGCTGTTACTGTTTTAACTCGCCCTTCTGGCAAGTCGTCAGTATGGCCAACGGATATCCATTCCAAGTTTTGTTTTGTCATATTTAATCACTCCAGGATTTCTGATTTGGTAGTTATTTTATTGCTTTGGCTTATGCGCTAATTTATCGAATAGTTTTTGCAGCCAGGTAAGAATTATAAAGCTGGCCATAACCCAGATTAAAAGTTCAAATGGCGCAAGGTCGGTACCACGCAACCAACGCTGTAATAATCCACCTTGTGGAGGCAATTGTTTCAAACCAAAAAGCCCTGGCCTGTCCCACCATTCAAATATCCAAAACCTGGATGCATAAAACAGCAAAATCCCCGTAATACTGACAATAATCAGGTTTAAGAAACGTCTCATTTAACAGCCTTTAAAGTTGCTGGATCTACAAGCATAACCAACATGTCGCCACGCCGTTCCAACTCTGCTTCGACTTCAACAAACTGACCAATGTAATCATAGGTACTTTCAGGCAAAGGACCGCCATCAGGGCCACCCACAAGCATAAACTCACTGCCTTCAATCGGCTGTGTAGAAACAAAAACAGGTGGTATATCACCAAACAAACATAAAATGGCACAAGCTTTATGAGCTAACCCACGTCCTGGTTGCATAGCCCCTACCAGGCATTTTCCATCACAAATCTCACCTTGAAGGCGCCACTTACCCAAATACTGACTTTCAGGAAGTTCGTCTTTAGCTTCTGTAATTTTAATACCGCGCTTGCCGCCTGCTAATTGCAACATATCAAGATCACCGCGTTTTAAAATTATACCTGTTGCATCAACCACGGTTTCTTCTGACAGAGCTTTATTACCTGAAACACCAGACTTACCCTGCCCGGTCAACATTATGGTTCTGCCAGTTTTTATGCGCTCATTGCCTTTTGTAACATGTAAAATTGGATAAGGTTCAGCCTGGATTACGCCTGAAACAGTCTGGCGCCCAAAGTCAAATCTAAACCCCGCCTCACCTGGATCATCTTGTGAAACGCCAGCCAGCACTCCCCCAGTTGCAAAGCCTGCAAAAATTAGTAGAGATGCTTTCAGTAAAAAGCCTTTTAGTGCTTTTGGAATACCCAAATAACCTACAAAAAACGGTTTCTTTTTCTGCGTCATGATTTTCTCCGTTATGGGTTTATGGCTACAGGTTCAACATAAGTACCTGGAGGGTTTGCCTTTGGGTCAACGAAAACTGTGTCCCCATCCAAGTGCAGGTTATAGGTCGGTACTTTTTCCGTAAACGGTGCTGGTGAACTACCATCCTTAACATTGTACTGAAAGCCATGCCATGGGCACGTCACCAAACAATCAATAATCTTCCCCTCACCCAAAGGGCCATTTTGGTGCGCGCAGGCATTGGAAATTGCCGAGAGTTTGTCTTTTTGCAAATAGACAGCAACGCGCTCACCGTTTTCCAGTTTGATGACCTTAGCATAGCCATCAATCATCTCACTCACATCGCAAACCCTAACCAGATTATTGTCTAGAGTTTTGGCAGCTACGTCACCAGTTTTGCGCTCTTTAAAGGCAGCCAGCACATGAAGTACAGCAACCGCAAGTGCGCTAATAATAATTGCAATTGTAAGGCGGTTGTCTTGTTGATCTTGCAAAATTCCAAAACTTACATGCGCCACAACAGAGATATAGGCTGCATAGATAAGATAATGAACGTTCTTCCAAATTCGCGGTGTTAGAAACTTTAACCAGAAATCATGGCTTGTAACAGCCAGAAGCAACATGCATGTTAGTGAGAATACGCCAAATATTTCAAACGGAAATCCAGCCAGTTGGCCGTAGCTGGTATTGGCAAATAGCAGTGCTTCATATTTGTTTGATTTTGAAAAGGCAAAATACCAATTAATGATATAAAATGCATGCGTTACACCAATAGCAGCAGCAATAACACCAAAGTGTCGTCTGTTATAAAGTAATGGCAAAAACCTTTCGTCCAGCCGCGCCAGAGGGCCTATACATAAAATAACCGTCAACATAAAGAATGCGCAAGAACCAAAGGCTCTAGCGTTATGTACTTGGCTGTTTATACGTCCTTCATTCTGCATAATGTCAGGGGTGAGCTCGATAAAAATCCAAAGATAAGCAAACACAGCAGAAAGCATTACTGCGTTATATTTCCATTTATTTGAGTTCCATTGAACAGGAATATATTTAACACTCATTGGCTTTGCTCCTGTTCACTGGAAATCTTTTGCGGTTTGAAATCAGCAGGCCATTCCTGTTTTTGAGAAAATCCAAGTAGCATAATTACAGGAATTGCAACTGCAAAAGCAATGGCTACCCAAAAATGAGATTCGCGTGGTGGTTTATGCCGTTTTGGCCATTGATCACGACCTGTTTCCAAAACAAACCATCGCCAAATAATCAAAGGCCAAATCAACAAACAAGCTGGTATTAACAAAGGGCGAAACGCATAAGCACCCTGTGCATCTTCATCAATACGGTCAATACCAACGGTTAAAAACACAAGCGCAACCAAAGCACCAATAAGAGTCCAGCTTTTTATTAGAAGGAAGATTATTTCAGCGATATTCATCTCAAATCACCAAGGTTAAAACCGCAAACACTATCAGTTACTTCTTGGTAGTCTATAGCAGCCTCATAGCCCAAAATAGTTATTTTAATTACAGCATCCCTAAAATAGGCATATTTAGGATTTTTGTAGGTGATCGTAATAAACTGTCCAGCCAATAGTTTTCTCATTTTATTCATTATTTTACCCAACGGTCAGTCTATAGCTTAACGTGTAACCTTTAGCTACATAATTGAGCCCAGAAGAAAAGATATTTCAAGACAAACTTTGCATTTCTAAAAATTCAAACAAGCTTTTCTACTTCAACTATCATTTCTTCAAACTTGCCAGCAGGCTGTTCTGCCATCATTTTATTATCCATTGATTTGCCAGAAATCCAATTAGCCAATGCACTTTCATCATTCACAATCAGTTCAATCGTTTTATCCAAGACCAGCCACCTGGCATCCAACCGGCGTTTTCTGAAAACTATGAAACTGGCCACCGCTATCGAAGACCGAAAATGAGAAAACGGTGCGGGAAGTTTCGCACCTCCAGTTAAAGTCTCAAGACGCTTAAGGCATGATGCAATATCCGTTGATAAAATATATCTACAAGACAATGGCCGCGCTTCATATGCAGAGCAGACACCTTCTTTCAACAAAGGACACGCAGCCATTTTATTCAAACGCGGCGGAATACTAAAATACTCGTCATTTTGTAATTCATGTTCTCGCCTGATATAATCCGCAAGATAAAAAGCCTCTGCTGGTGTAATGTCTACATGCGTTGCATAACAACAAGAATCACAACCCTTCTTGCAATCAAACTTCCTATCCTGCATTGCCGAATTTGTTAAAGCCTGCGCACCAGCATCTTGTATTTCATAAATTTTGCTTTGCATGAAAAATAAAGCATCAGCCGTGAGTTTTTCAGCCAGAATTTCATCCAGATAATTCGCAAGACTTCTTACTGCATTCAAATGAGAAACGCTTAAATCATTCATAAAAAGACCTTCTATTTCAAACATCAGTCCTCTTTTGTATCACCTTATTAAAATAAATATCTTTAACCACCTCTACCCCATCGCTGTTTAGTTGGTTGATCATCTTTTCTCTGTCTTCGTGAGCGTATGAGCAGATAAAATCCAAGCACACCAAGAATCGTGGCTGGAATTGTAAAACTGTTATTTACCGCTCCAGCATTGGCAATAAATTTTGCTGAAATTTCTTCTACATCCGGTCGCTTAATATTGCCATCATTAGCATTCGCTGCAAAAGCCAAATTCAAGGCGTGTAAACCATCCTGCTGCACATTAAAAACAAGCCCATTACCACCGCGCACTTTGGGCTGTTCTGGCCCCGTATCAATGCCCTTTGTGGAAAAAGAAATAATGGTTGCAATCAAGGTGCCGTTTCTATCAGCAATCTTTGCAGTAATCGGAATTTTTACGGGAGGTAACAATCCTCCTACTTTGTATTTTGCATTAAAGCTTATGCGTATGGGATTATCTTTTTTTCTAATCAGCAAAGTTTGCGTTTTAATACCGTCACCACGAAAATCAAAAAAGACTAACGTGCCAATTTCATTACCCTTAAATTTTATTTGCGCCCAAGGCAGTATCAACCCAATTAAAATTGCCAAGCTTATAAATATGAGCCCGAGTTTTTTCATGCTTTCTTTTTCCACACACAAAATACATGCGGCAAAACACGACCGGGTCTTTCAAGCGTAAAGTCCTCACGTGAGATAAGTTCAAGACCATGGTCTACAAATGACATGGCTTTACTCTCCTCCAATGGCCAAGGCGGCCCATCGACTTCACCGTTTTCAGGGCGGATGCGGGTGTAAACAAGCAAAATGCCATCAGGCGCTACCAGGCTTGCAACTGCTGGAATAGACTTTTCCAAGGTTTCGGAAGGAATAGATTGCAATGTATAACATTCATGCACGAGATCGAAACTGCCTAGCCACTCCTGTGGCAAATCAAACAAATCAGCCTGGCGATAAGTAACATCACTTTCTTCAAAGCGTTGCCTTGCCCAGCCAATTGCTTTTGCAGAAAAGTCAAAGCCAATGGTTTCATACCATGCTTCAGACAAAGCTTCTGCATTATCACCAAGCCCGCAACCTATATCAATTGCCCTTCCCTGATGATCCGGATTATTATCCAGCCACTCAGCCAGCTTATCCTTGGTTGCTAAATCAGCCCATGGCACGGCCGCTGCATCGCCTTTGGCGCGACTATAAACTTCTTCAAAAAAGTGCTCGCGTTCAGGCATGTCGTGAACGCTATCCTTGTCAATTAAATGAACCTCAGCCATTGCAGCTTCACGGCGCTTTATGAAATCATCGTCTTTTTTAGTACTCAAGCCTTCTTCTCCCAGCCACCATTAGCATTTTGTTGCCAATAGGTTTGTTCATGCCCATTATCAACAGACGCCTCTTTATGAAATTTCCAACGCGCACGAGCATGTTCTACCGCTTCATTATTGTGACCATCAAACATATAAACAATCCGGTCGTAGGCAGAAGGATCATCAATTTGCGCACCATCCGTTAAAAATCTGATTTTCGCATCATTGGGATTTTCATCTTGTGTTGTTAGCCAAACAGGTTGCAGGCCTTGCGTATCATTCTTTATGAAACCATGCGCAAGAAAACTATCATCACGATAAGACCAAAGATGAGCATCCATACTCTCCACCCTTTCAGCCGAACCCAGTTGAACAACAACCTTCCAGCCTCTTGAAAGTGACTTTTCAATCAACCCTGGTAAGACTTGCTCCAGGGTTTTTTCCGTCAAATGATAAAATAGAATTTCTGCCATAACGAATTGTTACCACACTTGCGCTTGACACAAACCAAATCTGCTAACAAAATTTCAATATAGGCAATTTTTTTAGGGGGTAACCATGCAAATTCTCAAATTTAGACCAACCGCAATTCTAACTGGCGTAATTCTCGGTGCAGCAATTTTCTTTAATGCAAGTATTGCCAATGCAACTGGATGCTCACTTAACGGAACAAATCTAAATTGTACCGCAGATGGAAAATCAGCAGAAAACATCATGCAAGCATTTGCATCA
>CALDZF010000174.1 GCA_937944165.1 uncultured Rhizobiaceae group bacterium
GCCAGAGCCAGAGCCAGAGCCAGAGCCAGAGCCAGAGCCAGAGCCAGAGCCAGAGCCAGAGCCAGAGCCAGAGCCAGAGCCAGAGCCAGAGCCAGAGCCAGAGCCAGAGCCAGAGCCAGAGCCAGAGCCAATTCCTGATGATGAAACTCAGGAAGAAGAGCGTAAGGTTGGCTGGTTCAAGCGATTAACCAAGGGGCTTGCGCGCTCATCCTCCGCTTTGACTGAAAACATCACTTCGGTGTTTACCAAGAAAAAGCTTGATGAAGACACGCTACAAGAATTGGAAGACATTCTTATTCAAGCTGACCTTGGTGTTGAAACGGCGATGAATATTACCGACACACTTGCCTCTCAACGAATGGGTAAGGATGTGACAGATGAAGAAGTACGCCAGATCATGGCGGATGAAATTGAGAAAGTTTTGGAACCTGTCGCCCAACCGCTTGAGCTTGATTTGGATCACCAGCCACATGTGATTTTGGTGGTTGGTGTGAACGGGTCTGGTAAAACAACGACAATCGGCAAGATTTCTCAGAAACTTTATAACGCAGGTTTTTCCACTCTTCTGGTAGCAGGCGATACATTTCGTGCTGCAGCAGTTGAACAATTGCATATTTGGGGTGATCGCACGCAGGCGCCTGTGATGTCTCGACCAAATGGCTCAGATGCCGCGGGTCTTGCCTTTGATGCTTATACCGAAGCAGTTGAGCAAAAGCGTGATGTGATGTTAATGGATACAGCAGGGCGTTTGCAAAACAAAAAAGAGCTGATGGATGAACTTGAAAAGATTATTCGTGTTTTGAAAAAGCAGGATGAAAGCGCACCTCACACGGTTTTGTTAACCCTTGATGCGACAACAGGTCAAAATGCGCTTAATCAGGTTGAGATATTCAAGGATGTTG
Organism: uncultured Rhizobiaceae group bacterium; assembly: GCA_937944165.1. Classification (GTDB taxonomy): domain Bacteria; phylum Pseudomonadota; class Alphaproteobacteria; order Rhizobiales; family Rhizobiaceae; genus JAALLB01. The sequence continues at coordinate 903 of CALDZF010000174.1, forward strand.
CGGGCGTAAACGGCTTGGTGATGACAAAATTGGATGGCACAGCGAGAGGCGGGATACTTGTTTCCATTTCCGCGAAGCATAAGTTACCTGTATATTTCATCGGTGTTGGTGAACAGGTTGAAGATCTTGAACCATTCGAAGCTGATGTATTTGCAAAAGCAATTGCAGGAATTGAATGAGCCGTTTGGCCAATTAAAAGAGTGAAAAAGTAATGAGTGACACGCAAACTGAACGCCAACCGCTTGGTCAATGGACAAAGATGGCACTTGAGATGGGGCCGATTGTTGTCTTTATTCTGGCGAATAAATACGGTGAAGAATTGGCGGGAAGTTATCCTGCCCTTCAAGCATTGGGTGGTAAAATTTTTATTGCTACAGCTTTTTTCATGGTGGCAATGACAATTTCATTGGCACTTACATGGATGCTTGAGCGCCGTGTCGCCATCATGCCATTGGTGACTTTTATCATGGTAATGGTTTTTGGAGGGCTTACGCTTTATTTGGAAGACGAATGGTTCGTTAAGGTAAAGCCTACAATCATAAACTGCATGTTTGGCGCAGCAACGCTTGGCGTTTTGTATATTTTAAAAATACCGACCATGAAGCTTCTGTTTGATGGCCCTTTCAGTCTGGATGATGAAGGTTGGCGCAAACTTACCGTGCGATGGGGCTATTTCTTCTTTTTCTTGGCGCTCGTAAATGAAATTGTCTGGCGAAATTTCTCAACGGACTTTTGGGTTAACTTCAAACTATTCGGCACCATGCCAATTACCTTCGCCTTCATGATGTTCCAAATGCCAGTGCTGAAACAGCACGCGCTGGATAAGGATGAAGAAGAGGTTTAAGTCTATCTATCATACTCCATCACCTAAACTAAGAACCGCCTGTTTTAAGTTCCCATAACTCAACGGATCAAACTCAAAGGTGACTTTGTTTTTGCCTTGTTCAATATTAACGGCCCTGAAAATATCGTCGTGTTTATAGATACTCTCTTGCTTTCCATTCACATTTGCAGCCCAGCCTGGATAATAGAAGTCGTTCAGCACCAGCTGACCTTTTTGTTTTGCATCGATTGAAATTTCAATTTTTGTGTTTGAATAGTGCGTTATTTCAACGCTGCCAGTTATGGAGTCTCCCGTTTCAGAAAGTAATCCTGCTCTTGGTTGATAGGATTTATTCTCATAAATATGTGCAGTGCGTCTGCCGTATTTGATTTTTTCCAGTAATTCAAATCGATCACTCTGGATTTGCGTATCCAATTTTTCCAAGGGTGCGCCGCTGATGATATAGCGAAGGCCCAGTTGATTGGTTATTTCACTGTCATAGCTTGTCATTTTCTCACCAAAATTACGCTTTTTGGCAGCGTTATTTTGCATGTCGGGGGCGATGTATTTTTCAATTGCCTGAATGCGAAGGGGATTATAACCTAGCATGCTATGTGAGCCTATGACCTGTGGCAGGTTTTGCACGACAGGGCCAAGGCCGATGATTTCTGTTCGCCAAAGTTCGGCAGGGTTTTGTGCATCGGCTAATAGCGCCATCAGTTTTGAAGCCATGGGATGTTCATGAGGCTTTTCAAGAACCGCATATGCATCAATTGGGCGGGCATTCATTCGGTTATTGGTTGAATGATAGACAAGATCAAAAGCGCTGAGCATGATGATGAGGCCAAACAAATATGGCCTTTGCTTTTGATGCAAGAGACTTAAAATTATCCCCATTGAGATTAAGCTTGGCAGCGCTAGACTGTGCAAGAAGGCACTTTGTCGTTCAGTATTATTGGCGGTACCAAAAGCAATACTCAAGATAATCAAAACTATCACCGATGGAATTATTAAGTGCCGTTTGTTGAGTTCAAGTGCGTAAGCCTTCTCAAGTAAGGCACCCGTTAGCAATGCTATGGAAAAGCCAAATAAAAACAAACCATCTGAAGGCCTGCGGAAAAGATCAACGCCTGGAACGATTTCATAAAGCAGAGCGAAGGCGGGTGTATAGCGGCCGAGCGAATAGATCAGATAGAAGATTGAAGCCAGAGTGAGGAAGCGAACGCCAGATACTAAT
>CALDZF010000175.1 GCA_937944165.1 uncultured Rhizobiaceae group bacterium
CTTGAAGGCTTTGAATGCCGCTGTTGCTGGTGTTGTGCATTTTGCTTTGGGTTGGCTTTCTTTGATTCTTGAAAAGACTTTGTCTTCTCCCATAACCATTGAAGCTGATGTGCAGCCATAGGCAACCACATCTAATTTTTCGCCAGGCAAAATCAAGTCCACCGTCTTGGTAATACGCTGCTCCATATCCGAGAGGGTTTCAGGTGTTACAGTCGCCTCATTGTGTATGCGCGCGCTGAAAAGCCCAATTTCTGGCTCTACAAAAACTTGCCTGAATTCATGCTCAATTGTAAAATCAGTTGCCAAAACAACTAACCCAACCCGTGCCTTACTGCCAATGCCATCATCGGTTGTAAAACTTATGTTTTCCATTGCTATATCAGGCAATTGCAGCAGTCACTTGTATTTCTACCAAGAACTCAGGCAGCGCAAGTTTTGATTCTACGCATGCACGTGCTGGTGCGTTGCCTTTTGAAACCCAATTATCCCAAACTGCATTCATTTCAGCAAAGTTTGCCATGTCAGTTATCCAAATGGTTGCAGATAACAGATTGGATTTATCCGTACCTGCCTGGTCTAACAGATCATCAATTAAAGAGAGAATATCCGCAGTTTGTTCTGTAACAGTTGCGCCTTCACCCACCTGCCCTGCTGTGTAAACGGTATTATTGTACACAACTGCTTCACTCATCCTGTCGCCCGGTTTAATTCTTGTAATTGTCATTTTTTAAATAATCTCCATGAAAATTCTACGCTTGCGTAATTTTGCTTATAAACAGCGGCTAATAACAAGCTAAAACTACAGAAAACAAGCTCTTTTTTGCACTTAAGCATAATAATGCACATTTGCTGAAACAAAAAAGTGAATTATTGTTGCAATATGTTGCCCTTACAAACTTGTAGGGAAGGTTAAAAAATGATTAATAATAGTAATCCGCATGTTTCGCGGGCTAAAAATTTTTGCCTATCTCAGGCTTTGGAGGAGATAATATGACTGAACAACTTAATCGTAGAAAATTTCTTAAAGGTACAGCAGTTGCTTCAACTGTAGCAGCTGGCACACTTGCTGCACCGGCTGTTGCGCGCGCTGAGCCTACTGTACTTAAAGTCCAGGCTGGCTGGGGAGGTGGTATTTTCCTTGAAAATGCCAAGTCTTACGTAGATCGCGTTCATGCAATGGCTGGTAAAGATCTTAAGATTGACCTTCTTGCAGTGAACTCTGTTGTTAAAACTGGTCAAATGCAAAACGCTGTACACAAAGGTCTTTTGGACGGTGTTCACTACGTGCCAGCATACTGGTATTCAAAATCAAAAGCAGCTTCACTATTTGGTACTGGTCCATGTTTCGGTTGGTCATCAAACGAAGTTCTAGGCTGGATCCATTATGGTGGTGGTCAAGAATTGTTTGACGAGCTAATGGCTTCACTTGGCTTGAACCTTGTATCTGTATTCAATTCACCAATGCCTGCTCAACCAATGGGTTGGTTTAAGGAAGAAATCAAAGACGCATCACAAATGGACGGCCTTAAGTATCGTACTGTTGGCCTTGCTGCTGATGTTCTTCTTGAAATGGGCATGTCAGTTGTGCAGCTTCCAGGTGGTGAAATTCAACCAGCAATGAAATCAGGTTTGATTGACGCTGCGGAATTCAACAACCCGACATCAGACCGCGACTTCGGTATGCAGGATGTTTCCAAGCACTATCACTTGGCTTCATTCCACCAGTCACAAGAATTCTTTGAAATTTCATTTAACAAAGACAAATTCAACTCTCTACCTGCAGAGCATCAGGCTATCCTGAAACATGCTTCTGAGGCCGAAAGTGCAAACTTCTACTGGAATAACACAAAGCGTTATGCAGAAGATCTTGTGAAACTTCGTGATGAGCAAGGTGTAAACGTTTACCGCACACCAGATTCTGTTATGCAGGCTCAGCTAGCTGCTTGGGATAAAGTTGTAGATCGCATTTCTGCAGAAGACCCATTCTTTGCGAAAGTGATCGTATCGCAAAAAGCATATGCTAAAGATGTGATGAACTACTTGAACTTGAACCAGCCTGACTACAAGCTGGCTTACAAGCACTACTTTGGCTAAGCCTTAATAGTAAAACAATATGCCGGAGGCTTTACAAAAAGCCTTCGGTTTTAAAATTCAATACTAAAATAACACGAAGTATGCCTGCCTTACATTCTTGAATGTTGGCTGGGAGGGGAGAACAAGTGGAAAAGATTGTCTATACAATTGAAGGCATCAGTGTGTGGCTAGGCCGCGCTTTCGGCTGGTGCATTCTTATTCTAACACTTGCAGTCGCTTACGAAGTGTTTGTTCGTTATATACTAAACTCTCCTACCGTTTGGTCTTTGGATATGCAAATCCAGATGTATGGTGCGCTATTTTTGATGACAGGCCCTTATGCGCTTGCACAAGGCGCTCATGTACGTGGCGATTTTCTCTATCGCCTATACCCTGTTAAATGGCAGGCAACATCGGACCTGATCCTTTATGTTATCTTCTTCATTCCTGGCATGTTTGCTCTTGTTTATGCGGGCTATACAGCCGCTGATGAAAGCTGGCGCTGGAAAGAAGTATCACTAAACAGCCCTGCTGGTATTCAGATTTATTATTTAAAAACCCTTGTTCCAATCATTGGTTTCTTCATGTTGCTACAGGGGTTTTCAGAAATGCTGCGTTGCTGGAAGGCTATCAAAACTGGCGTCTGGATGCCTCGCCTTGCAGATGTGAAGGAAACCGAAGACCTTTTTGCAGAAGCGGCGCATGACGTAATGGATCGCGGAACACCACCAATAATGCCTTTAAACAAGTAATATGATTGCCTCCATTTTTAACATCACAGAATTTACCGAGTAAATAAAATGTCCAATCCTCAAGTCGCAATTTTAATGCTTACAAGCTTCATATTCCTAGTGCTTCTGGGTTTCCCTGTTGCTTTTACTCTAATGGCGATGGGCATTAGTTTCGGATTTTATTATTACCTGACACAGGGCAATAAATTTGAACAAATCAGTGATTTGTTCAATAACTCCATCTTTGATTTGTTTGCTCAAAGAACCTTCGAGGTGATGGACAACTCAACGCTGGTTGCTATCCCGTTGTTTTTGTTCATGGGCTATATCGTTGAACGCGCCAGCATCATCGACAAACTCTTCTTTTCGATTTATATGGCGGCCAGAAAATTGCCTGGTTCCATGGCAATAGCGGCACTTATCACTTGCACTGTTTTCTCAACTGCTTCTGGTATTGTAGGTGCTGTGGTGACCTTGATGGGGCTTTTAGCTTTCCCTGCCATGGCCAAAGCAAACTACAATAAAGAATTTGCCTCTGGCGTAATTTGTGCAGGTGGTACGCTTGGTATTCTCATTCCACCTTCAATTATGCTGATTGTCTATTCAGTAATTGCAGAGCTTTCCCCACTTCGTCTATATGCCGCTGCTGTATTTCCGGGCTTGATGTTGGCTGGTTCTTACATGGTTTATGTTGTTATTCGCGCTACAATGAATCCGTCGTTGGCGCCTGCTCCAAAAGATGAAGATGTCCCTCCTCCATCCGTTATTTTCAAAGATTTACTATTTTCATTCTTCCCGCTAACCATTTTGATTATGCTCGTTCTAGGTTCTATCCTTGGAGGCCTTGCAACGCCTGCTGAAGCTGCTGCGATGGGTGCTGCTGGTGGTATAGGCCTCGCAGCGGCTTATCGTGCACTAACTTGGGAAAAGCTCAAGGAAAGCGTGTTTCTTACCGCTAAAGCTACCTCAATGGTGTGCTGGTTATTCATTGGTTCATTTATTTTCTCAGCCGTATTCTCACTCTTGGGAGGCGAGCATCTCATTAAAGATTGGGTTTTGAGTTTTGACCTTGAACCTTGGCAATTCCTTATCCTTGTTCAGTTAATTATCTTCATTTTGGGCTGGCCACTGGAATGGTCCGAGATTTTGATTATCTTTGTTCCTATTTTCCTGCCTATGCTTTCTGCTTTTGATGTAAATCCGTACTTCTTTGCAATGCTGGTAGCGCTTAATTTGCAAACATCCTTCTTGACCCCTCCAATGGCTATGTCGGCCTATTATCTTAAAGGCGTACTCAAAAACCAGATTGAGCTTGTTCAGATATTCAAAGGCATCATGCCATATCTGGCTATCGTAATACTTTGTATGGTTATGATGTATCAATACCCAGGGATAGCTCTCTGGTTGCCTGATTATCTGTTCCCATAAGGTGAAAATAAAATCATGTCTGATTTACCACCCCATGGTCTCAGTGCTGTTGAAGCTGCTCAAAAAATCCGCGAAGGATGGCTCACATCTGTTGAATTAGTACAATCGTGTCTTGATCGTATTGAACAGACAAATGGCCAACTAAATGCTTGGGCACATTTGGACAAAGACTACGCATTGGCTCAAGCAAAAGCTATGGACAATATCAAAATGCATGGTCGTGCTATGGGTTCTCTTCATGGTGTGCCAGTTGGCTTAAAGGATATAATTGATACAAAAGAGTTACCCACGCAATGTGGTACAAATATTCATAAAGACCGCCAACCAGAAGCGGATGCAACAATTGTAAATTGCCTGCGTGAAGAAGGTGCTGTTATCTTGGGCAAAACCAAAACAACTGAACTGGCTTTTGTTCATCCAACGGATACATCCAATCCACATAATCCGCAGCATTCACCTGGTGGGTCTTCCAGCGGTTCTGCGGCAGCTGTAGCAGGCTATCATGTTCCTCTGGCGATTGGCACGCAAACCAATGGCTCTGTCATCCGCCCTGCTTCTTACTGTGGCACTTACGGTTTTAAACCCAGCAGAGGTGTTATATCACGTACAGGATTATTACAAACATCCAATTCACTTGATCAAGTTGGTGTTTTTGGTCGTACTTTGGAAGATGTGGCACTCTTGAGTGACGCTATTGGTTGTTATGATCCAAAGGATGAGAAATCATTTCCTACCCCACGCCCAAAAATGCTTGCGGGTGCACAAGAAGAAGCTGGTGTTGAGCCAGACTTTGCCTGGTTTGATTTACCCTTTGCTGAGCGACTTTCACAAGATTCAAAAGAAGGCTTTGAAGAAGTAATTTCTGCTCTTGGTGACAGGGTTACCCGCATTGAGGCGCCTAAAAACTTTTTAGAGCTACTGGATACACAACGCATCATTCATGAGTATGAAATTTGCCACCAACAAGCTGATATATTTGATAATCACTGGGATAAAATCAGTAACACACTTAAACCGGTTATTGAGCGGGCACGTAACATCTCAAAAGATGAATATGAATATGCTCTTGATGTTATGGGTCAAACGCAGACTTTTCTTAAAGATTTCTTTTTGGATTACGATGCAATTATTACACCTTCTTCTACCGGTGAAGCACCGCTCATTAGCAGTGGACACACAGGCGACCCCGCATTTTGTACCTTGTGGACATTGGCTGGCATGCCCTGCGTCTCACTACCTTTAATGATAGGAAGCAACGGGCTACCAATTGGTATTCAATTGGTTGGTGGGTATGAAGAAGACAACCGATTATTAAGAACAGCAAACTGGCTGTTGACTGAATTTAAATAAGCGTCAAAACTGGATGCAGGAGAAATATAAATGGAAAAAGCACCTCTAAGCGCAATATCAGCCTTTATTGCTACTGCTATACTTTCAATATTCGTGATTGCCCTTGCTCAAAGTATTTCTGCTGGATTTGCAGGATTTTGGGGTGGATTACCATTCTGGTTAATCATTATTTTTGTTTTAGGGCTTGCAGTTTACAACTTCTTTGAAGACAACTTTGGATTAAATAAAGGCTTAAGATTTTCTCTTCAAGTTATCGCAATTCTATATGCAGGGTTGGCCTTGGCCTTTGGTTCATGGCAAGCTTCAAGCTATGTAAAAAAATTCAAAAACGACAGTACTTTCAGCCTTCCTTTTTCTGATACAGAACACATGCTATCCCAAGGCTGGCTGGCTGGTTTATGGGTAGCAATGACTGTTTTCTTTATCATATTAACTTCATTAATGGTGATGAAACATTACAGAAAATACCTGAACTCATAAAACAGGATCTGCTCAATTATGACTTCCAAACCTGTTTTATGGATTACGCGTCGCTTATCTAAGCGTACTCTGGAGCGTGCTCAGGATACTTACGAATGTATCATTAATCATGACGATGGTGAGCATACGGCTGATGAAATCATCGCTATGAGTTCAAAGGTGGATGCCATACTGCCTTGTCATTCAGAAGTCTTTCGCGGGCGCACGGTCGATGAACTTGACCCACGTGTCAAAATCATTGCCAATCACTCGGTCGGGACAGACCATTGTGACATCACTGCCCTTAATGCGCGTGGCGTTATTGTCACCAATACCCCTGATGTTTTATCAGATGCAACAGCCGAAATTGCCTTCCTGCTTATGCTTGGTGCTGCCCGCCGTGCGGTTGAAGGTGATACAATGGTGCGTGATGGCAAGTGGGATTTCTGGTCGCCTGCATTCATGGTCGGCAAACAGGTTTCAGGCGCGCGCCTTGGCATTATTGGTATGGGGCGTGTTGGGCAAGCCATGGCAAGAAACGCTCGTGGCTTTGGCATGGAAGTCCATTATTACAATCGTTCGAAACTCGCAGCAGATAAAGAGCAAGGTGCGACTTACCATGAAACTATAGAAAGCCTCCTACAGGTTTCTGACTTCCTGTCCCTCCACTGCCCTGCAACATCTGAAACAATCGGTATGATGAACGCGGAACGCTTTGCACTTATGCCTGATGGTGCTGTTTTGGTAAATACGGCACGCGGTGCCCTGGTCGATGAGGATGCACTCATAGCGTCTTTAAAGGTGGGCAAGCTTTCAGCAGCTGGTCTTGATTGCTTTGTTAAAGAACCTGGTGGAAATCCTGCTCTCTCAGCCCATGACAATGTCTTCATGCTGCCCCATATAGGAAGTGCAACAGTTACAACACGCGATGCAATGGGCTTTCGCGCGCTTGATAATCTGGATGCATTTTTTAATGGTGTAACTCCGAAAGACAAATTGTAATATTATGGCAAAGATAATCGTATGGTTCCGCCAAGATTTACGTCTTGGTGATAATCCGGCACTTTTTCACGCAGCGCAAAAAGGCGAAGTTATTCCACTGTTTATTCTGGATAGTGGTGATCGTGAATTAGGCGCGGCTTCTAAATGGTGGCTGCATCATAGCTTAACCGCCTTGAGTGAAAGTCTTGGTGATCTTGTATTACGTAAAGGCGACCCAATAAGTATTTTACAAAGCTTGTTACAAGAAACTGGTGCAGATGGCATTTATTGGAACCGTGGGTATGAGCCGCATATCGTAGAACGGGATACGCACATAAAATCCACTCTAAGCAGTGATGGCTTTGACATACAAAGTTTTAATGGATCTGTTGTGCGAGAGCCATGGGAAACCAAAACAGGTTCAGGTGGGCCATATAAAGTTTATACGCCATTTTGGAAAACAAACTTGAAAATGGGCGTTCCAACTCCGTTGGGAAAACCTAATTTTAAACTGGCAAAATGGGATGCCCATTGCGAACAATTAGAGGAATGGAATTTACTTCCCACTAATCCTGATTGGTCACAAGGATGGGAAACCCTTTGGCAACCTGGAGAAGCTGGCGCTACAACGCGCATAGACAGTTTTCTACAAGAAGACATCAAAGGCTATGGTGAATTACGCAACCGCCCTGACCTTCCCAATATTTCACGCCTATCACCGCATATTCACTTTGGCGAAATTTCTCCAAGGCAGATATGTGGAAAATCATATGCGAGACAACCAGATATCCCTAACTACACGAGCGACATAGACAAATTCGTTGCAGAAGTCGGCTGGCGCGATTTTGCCAATCACCTGCTATTTCATTTCCCTGACATTCCAACCAAAAATTGGAAACCTGCCTTTGATGATTATCCTTGGCTGGAAAATGAAGACACTCTAAAGGCCTGGCAAAAAGGTATGACCGGTTATCCAATGGTGGATGCAGGCATGAGGGAACTATGGCACACAGGCTATATGCATAATCGCATCAGAATGCTTGTGGGCAGTTTTTTGGTTAAACACTTGCGTCTACATTGGAGCCATGGAGAAGCTTGGTTCTGGGACACATTGCTGGACGCCGATCTTGCCAATAACACAACAAGTTGGCAATGGATATCGGGCTCAGGCGCTGATGCAGCACCTTACTTTCGTATCTTTAACCCAATCAGCCAAGGGCCAAAGTTCGACCCGAATGGAGATTATATTCGCAAATGGTGTCCTGAATTATCGAAACTTCCAAATAGTCTGATTCACCGCCCGCATGAAGCCACAGAAATGGAACTAAGAGCCGCAAGAATTGAGCTTGGAAAAACCTATCCAAAACCCATAGTTGACCATAAACAAGCAAGAGAAGCCGCCCTTGCAGGATATGAAGCTGTAAAAATTGCACAAGCTGCGAAAATTACTTGATTGTTAGTCAAAGCTAAGTTAGCCAGTGTTAATCCAATTCATATTCGCGGGTATGGCGGAATTGGTAGACGCAAGGGACTTAAAATCCCTCGATCTTAGATCGTCCCGGTTCGAGTCCGGGTACCCGCACCATTTAATTTAAATTTACTACGATTTTGCTTGTTCAAACCCTTGCAAGACATTGACTGTATTTATGCCTATTTCACCAATATCGTAGCCACCTTCCATAACAAAAAGTGTCGGCAAGCCTAGCTTTGCTATATCGGCTCCATATGTTTTAAAATCATCCGATTTTAATTTAAAAAAGCTGATTGGGTCATTTTCAAATGTATCAACGCCAAGCGATATTACTAAAGTGTCTGGCTTAAAATCTTTAACTTTTGAAAGTGCATCGTAGAGTGCTATTCGCCATTCATCAAATTGAGTTTTGGGTTTCATAGGGTAATTATAATTATACCCAAGTCCTTCGCCTTCCCCCTTTTCATCTGCATGTCCAAGAAAATATGGGAAGGCATCATAAGGGTCGCCGTGAAGAGAACAGAACAACACATCTTTGCGTTTATAAAATATATCTTGCGTGCCATTACCATGATGAAAATCAACATCAACAATTGCAACACGTTCTGAACCTTTGTCTAAAAACGATTGTGCTGCTATTGCCGCATTGTTTAAGAAGCAATACCCTCCGTACATATCCAAAGCACAGTGATGGCCAGGCGGCCGGCAAAGTGCAAATACCCCTACTTCACCAGATTGAACTTCTTCTGCCCCAGTAAGCGCTACTTGAGCAGCCCAATAAGCTGCTTCCCAAGTTCCTTCATTGATAGATGTTTCAGCTGCCATGGCATAATACCCAAGCTTGCCATCTATATTTTGTGGTATTCGACTGCTCATACGCCGCGCTGGCCATGTGCTGGCAATAGCCTCACCTAGCATTCCTTCATCTTGCCATTCTTGCCAAGCTACTTGCATAAAATCAACATAATCTCGGTCATGAATTTTATGGATTATATCAAAGCCAAAATCTTTGGGTTCAAGTATTGCTCCAAGTTCAACTTCTTTAATACGATTGATTATATATTTAGCGCGTGATGGCCTTTCGAAGGGTTCAACCAATTGACCACCGTCAAGTTCTGTTTTGGCATTACGTAAATTATGCTTTTCAGTAAAGATTGTCTTCATAATATACTCCAATCTTACTCATCACCAGGAACACCATAACTAGGCGCAACACGGGGGTCTAGCGCACGCGTAACGTATGCTTCCAACTGTGGTTCATATAGTCTCCATAGTTTTTCAAGTTCACCGATAGGATCAGCGTCTTCATGCCAATCAACTCTTAAGTTTGCTATTGGCCAGGAAACTTTATCAACGATCAACATACCGGCAGAATGAATAGGCCCCTCTTCTCCCCCTGCACTCACTGCAGCTTGCATAGCTATTAACAAGCGATCCGCGATATAACCACTACTTGCCTTAAATGCCTTTGTCATAATTTCAGGAATGTGAATGCCAGAAAGTAAATTACCTGCACAAGCGACATTCTTATCATTAAAAGTGGCATTGATGCCAAGCGTATTTTCACCAGAAAAACAGGCAGTATCACCATTGTTGTCAATTGTAGCTAATTGGCGATATTCGATATGGTCAGCAGAACTTATAATATCATTCAATGCTTCTTGTGCAGACTTGCCTTTCTGCATTAAATCTAGACCAAGCACTCCCAATGAAGGATCTGTTATGTTTTGGCTTGAAAATGCGCCAACACCAGCTCTTGCAAATGCGCATCTTGCCGCCACTGCTGGCGAAGATGATGAAACTGCCATTCCAAACATGCCAGTTTTTTCGCATCGTGCCACAATTGAAAATGTCATTACTTACTCACCATCTGGAATAACAGCAGTGCCATCAATTTCAACCAACCATTCTGGCCGTGCTAATGCTTGTACAACTAGTCCTGTTGAAACTGGGTGAACGCCTTTAATATATTCTCCCATGGTTCTGTAAACTGCTTCACGATGACGAACGTCTGTAATATAGACCACCACTTTCACCAAGTGTTCCATTTTCCCTCCGCATTCCTCAATGAGTTGTTTAATATTTTGCATAACTTTATGAGTTTGTTCTACTGGGTCATGGCTATTTAAGTTTACTGCGTCATCAAGGTTTTGTGGGCATTGCCCACGCAAAAAAACCATGGTACCGCGTGCAACGACAGCCTGGCAAAGATCATTATCCAGGTTTTGCTCCGGATAAGTTTCTTTTGTGTTAAATTTACGAATACGAGTATGTGCGATCATTTTTGTCTTTCAATATGTCTTGCTAGTTATTTTTCATCAATGCTTGCGTATGATAATTTAAATAGTTTCTTTGTTTGGAAATTTGGTCTGCGAGATATTTAGCGTCATGCCAAACCCCCCATATGAATGCAGACCCTCGTCGTGACTGCCAAGGCAAGCCCAAGAAATAAATACCCGGCTCTGGTGATACACCACGTTCATGTTTTGGCTTTCCAGTTTCGTGAAAAACATCAGCCTTTAACCAATTATAATCTACAGCATATCCCGTTGCCCATATAACCGAGGTTATACCAACCTCTTTTAAGTTTAATTCTCGTATAGGATTGGTAATGCAGTAAGGATCAGGTGCAATAATATGCGCTTCAGGCTCTAGCGGTAATTCTATACCATTACGCTCAATATAAGCGTCGGCCTCTTGCAAAACAGAGAGGTAGTTTTCATCACCCTGTCTAATATTATTTGCAATATCACTAGCAAAGCGCATGGTACCTTCACTATAAGTTTGTGTAAGTCCAACCAGGTTAATGCCTCTTTGGGCAAGTTCTCTAAAGTCGACGGTAAACCCACCATGAGCGCCGCTAACAGCAATTGTTACATGTTCTTTACCAGGCTCCATTGCTGTTGCATCCCACTTACCTAGTACACCCAGCCACCAACAAAAATCACGGCCACGGTAACTGCGTGGCGGTCTTTGATGAGGGCCAACAGAAAGAAAAACATCTCGCCCTTCACGCAAGAGTTCATCCGCAATTTGTGAGCCAGATGAACCAGCTCCAACGACAAGAACAGCACCTTCAGGCAGTTGTTTTGAGTTATGGTAAGAATTAGAATGTAATTGCACTACATTAGAGGTTTCAGGAATTATTGGCGGTATTATTGGTTTTTGAAAGGGGCCCGTTGCTGCAACAATATTATCAGCTTCATATTCACCTTGTGAGGTTTCAACTTTAAAACCAGTTGCACCACTCTTTTTGGTAACCGATTTAACTTCAACTCCGCATCTGACTGGTGCCTTTATCATTTCGGCATAATCTTCAAAATATTTAGCAACACCATCTTTTGTTGGAAAGCCATTTGCATCCACACAGGAAAATTCCATATTGGGAAATCGATCATGCCATGCAGGACCATTTGCCACGAGCTTGTCCCAGCGTTCTGTGCGCCAACGTTCCGCTATTCGTTTACGTTCAAACACTAAATGGGTCTCACTACAATTACTCAAGTGTTCACTCATGGCAATTCCAGCCTGACCACCACCAACAATAATTGTCCCTACTTTTTCAACCGACATTAATTAACGCTTTCCACAAATCAAGTTTACGGAAATGATTTCATCACTAAATTATTTGATATGCCAGCATTATCTTCGACTTAATTATTAAAATTATATGATTGATAAGGCTTTTACAGGATACAAAAAAATTCTGCAACACATGTTGAGTTATGCTGCATTAGCAATATTGTTTAAGTCAACGCCATGTTTATGTTGTTTGATATAATCAATATATTCATCACACGACAAAGCCTTTGAAAAAAGGTAACCCTGTGCCTGGTCAATCCCCTGTGCTTTTATGAATTCGAACGTTTTGACGTCTTCTATACCTTCAGCAACAATTTTTATTCCTTTCTCATGTGATAGAGATACTGCCGCACGTATTGTTTCTTGTGAAAAAATATTAGTAGTGGCATTTGATACAAATGCACGATCAATTTTGAGTTCAGAATACGGGAAATCTCTGAGAGTTTGAATGTTTGATGAACCCGTTCCAAAGTCATCTATTGAAACGTTAAAATTCAAAATACGCAACCTTGACATTACTTCTAGCGTTGTAACATCTAGGTTTAGGAAATTATCTTCAGTAATCTCAAAACTAAAATTCTTATTACGTAAATTATTTTCAGCTATGAGTTGTGTTAAT
>CALDZF010000176.1 GCA_937944165.1 uncultured Rhizobiaceae group bacterium
CGGAACTTGTTTTAAAATATTTTGAACCAGCGTGCCAAGCGTAGGTTTGCCCGGCAAGTCGGCACCATAAGAAGTTGTATCAACCCCTGTGAGAACCACTTCCAGATAGCCATTATCAACAAGCTTTTTCACCTGATCAACCACAGAACCCATGGGAGCGGAGCGCGAATTACCGCGTCCATAGGGAATAATGCAAAACGTACAACGATGATCACACCCATTTTGCACCTGAACAAAGGCACGCGTCTGCCCACCAATGCAATCAACCATATGCGGCGCGGTTTCAGTAACAGCCATGATATCATTGACGCGCACTTTCTCAGTATCATTCACCCCAAAATCCGGTAGCGCACGATAAGATTGCGCATAAAGCTTTTCTTCATTGCCGATGACCAGATCAACCTCGCCCATATCGCCAAAGGTCTGCGCTTCGGTTTGGGCAGCACAACCAGAAACAATAATGCGAGCATCTGGATTTTCACGTCTGGCACGACGAATGGCGGCTTGTGCGCTTTTAACCGCAGTACCAGTAACCGCGCAACTATTAACCAGAATAGAACCGCCATCCAACTCTTGAAGACCAGCCTCTCTCGCCTTGCGCAACATGACTTCGGACTCATAGGCATTAAGCCTGCACCCGAAGGTCAGAACTTTTAAATTCTCATCACCTGTTTCATCTTCGAAGTCCATCAGGCACCATCAACACTGAACTCGCCCGTTAGCGGATTAAGCATGCCAGAAAATTCATATTCGACTGGCCCCGTCATCATCATGCGATCGCGCTCATTCCATTCAATACGAAGATCACCGCCGGGAACGGTTACTTTGACTTTGCGGTCTGTCAGATCTTTACGCACTGCGCATACAGCAGCTGCACAAGCCGCAGACCCACAGGCCTGCGTAATACCAGCGCCGCGCTCCCAGGTACGCAGAATAATACGATCGCGTGATTTTACATTCGCAAGCGAAATATTCACGCGATCTGCGAAAACCGGATGGAACTCCAGCAATGAGCCTATCTGCTCAAGATTATAAGACCAAACATCTTCAGGCGCCCAAAAAATACAATGCGGATTTCCCACATTGGCAACACTCGGCGTATGAAGCACAGGCGCATCAATTGGGCCAACCTGCAATTCTATACCTGTAGTATCGAAAAACTCTTCTTCGAGCGGGATATCTTCCCAGCCAAATTTTGGCACGCCCATATCAACGGTAATCAGCGCATCACTTTTGTATTTCGCCGTTAAAATGCCACCTGCTGTTTTGAACGTAAAAACGTCCTTGCCAGTTTCTTTATTGAGCCAGGAAACAACACAACGCGTACCATTGCCACAAGCGCCTGCCTCGCTACCATCAGAATTTAAAATCCGAATACCCGCATCAATCTGTTCATTGCTGCTGTTATGAACTTCCATGATCTGGTCAAATTTAGTGCGCACATCACCATTAATCGCAACCGCAGCAGCCTCAGTAATTTTAACCGCAGTTTCACGCACATCAGCAACAATAATCTCATTGCCAAGGCCGTTCATTTTCACAAAGGGTACATTCATCTCACTCATAAGACTTCAAATAGTCCTCTTTGACGCGAATTGCAAAGGGTTAGTGTTTCCCTCTCTCCTTGTGGGAGAGGGTGGGCTACCTGTGCGAAAGCACAAAAGCTCGGGTGAGGGGTAATGCCAGCTACAATGTATGTGCTTCGACATTTACCCCTCATCCGACGTCTATCGCTAACGCTCAAGTGCGCCACCTTCTCCCACAAGGGGAGGAGCTTGCCATTCCGGTTTGCATGGCAACCGGGATGACGGATGTGTTTTAGTACTTAGAAATATTTTCAAGATTGTTATCAAGTTAGATGTGCTAAATGCACTTTAACAAAAATATATGGATTAATAAACTGATCTATGCAAATGTTCGTATTATGTTCTTAATTTGAGTCGATATGAAAACAAGTCAAAGAAAATTTGGTAATGCTAGTGGTACAATTGCAAAGTTAGAGACGATATTCAATTATGCAAATTTTTACACAACTATTCTTAAGGATAAACCCAAGCAAAATTGGAAATTCCGATTAACCTATATTGATGCATTTGCAGGGGCAGGAAAATTTCCAATTGCTGATGAATTGCCTTTGCTAGACGGTGTTGAAGACTTTGATACGGTTGTCGAAGGTTCCGCACTACGTTCTCTCAAAGTTGACAATCCTTTTGACCAGTATATTTTCTCCGATATCAAGCAATCTAATACACGCGAATTGGAAGAATTAAGAAATCTATATCCAGCTCTTGCTGACCGAATTGAAATAGTGAACCAAAACGCTAATGATCTAGTTGCACGATTTTGTCGCGGCATGACTTCAAAAGATAGAGCGTTAATGTTTTTAGATCCTTTTGGTAATCAGGTAAATTTTGATACTTTACGAATTATTGCAGAAACAAAGAAGATAGATTTGTTTTATTTGTTCCCATCATGGTGGGGTGTTGTTCGTCAAGTATCTAATGATGGTAATGTTTTGCAAGAAGCTGAAGATTCATTAACCAGGGTGTTTGGCACAACTAATTGGCGTTCTCAACTCACAAGAAATGTTCCTAATATTCAAACAGATATGTTTAGCCAATCTGAAAATTTGTCTGAGAAAATTGCTTCAGTAGATTCTGTCACTCGTTATATGATTGAGCGGATGAAAACAGTTTTTGGTGATGGTGTATCAGAAAAATGGTTGCCATTAGGACGGAATGGAAGTCCAGGCTATTCTTTACTATTTGCTTGTGCAAATGACGCAAAAACAGCTAGACCTTTAGCTAAGGAAGTAGCTAGAGAAATAATGAAAAGAGATTAATCTGATGGCTGGATCATCTGATATAGAATGGACTGATGCGACTTGGAATCCTGTTTCAGGCTGCACAATCATTTCCCCAGGTTGTACAAATTGTTATGCTATGAGAATGGCTGCGCGCCTACAAGCTATGGGGCATGCAAGCTATCGTGATGTAACAAGGAAAAGTGGCAAGAGACATGTTTGGACTGGAAAAATCCACTTAAATCAACGGGTGTTAGATGCTCCTAAGACTTGGCGTAAACCAAGAATGATTTTTGTAAATTCTATGTCTGATCTTTTTCAAGATGGTATTCCGTTAGAATTTATTCAAAATGTATGGGATACTATGGCAGAATCCCCTCAACATATTTTTCAAATTTTAACTAAGCGACCAGATAACATGCGTTTTATGTTGTCCAATAATGGTATACCGCTGTTGGAGAATGTTTGGCTTGGTACATCGGTTGAAAATAAGGAGTATGTAGATAGAATTTCTATTTTGAAACACGTACCTGGTACGGTGAAATTTATATCTTTTGAACCATTGATTGAAAGTGTTGGAAACGTAAATTTAAATGGGATTGATTGGGCTATTGTAGGGGGGGAATCTGGCCCTCAATCTAGACCGATAAGTGAAGTGTGGGTGGATGAGATTAAAGATGCATGTGATGTATCAAATACAGCTTTCTTCTTTAAGCAATGGGGTGGTGTGCAGAAAAAGAAAACTGGTAGAACTTATCGTGATCAAACATGGGATGAATTACCAAAAGCGCTCGCGTCAACCTAACTTAACCTCAACAAACGAGTCCAAAACCCTTTTCTGCCCAGCCTTATCAAAATTAATCGTTAGCTTGTTCCCATCCACAAGCGCGACATTCCCGTTTCCGAATTTCAGATGAAACACGCGGTCTCCAACTTTGAAATCTGAGGTTGGTTCGTTGATGGAGGAGGCTACCAGGTTGCCTTCTATGGTTTTGCCGCCAAAGCCTGATGAGGGTTTTGCGCCCCAGCTGTTGTTGCCTGATGAAGGCTTGGATTGGGCGCGTTGCCAGCCGGGGCTGGAGTAGGTTGAGTCGAACGTATCGACGTTATCAAAGCGACTGGAGCCGTAACGGCCTCCGGCGTTTGAGCCTCCGTAACCGCCGTAGGAGGTTTGGCTTTCGGCGACTTCCACATGGGCTTCGGGCAGTTCGTCGATGAAGCGTGAGGGCAGGGATGATTGCCATAGGCCATGGATGCGTCTGTTGGAGACGAAATTAATCTGGCATTTCTGGCGTGCTCG
>CALDZF010000177.1 GCA_937944165.1 uncultured Rhizobiaceae group bacterium
TGTAAAATTTGAAAAGAAAGTAAGCCAATCACTCGATGAGGCTTTTGACAAATTAAATACAACAAATAAATCAAATGGCGCAGGCAATAGTGTAATGGATCTTACTGATGAGATTAACGGCGGCGTAACTTTAAGCTAAACATTATAATTTAATAATAAAATGTGACCGTTCAATTTTTAATGTACGGTCATTTTTATCTTACGAGCCTAAAAGCCTATTACGCCTACCCTCTTTAATTCATCATCAAACAAATTAATTTCTTCATTTGTTAATTGTACACTACGTGGATAAAGCGGGGATTCTCTATCAAGAATCACATCACGATCAAAGCCTTTTGTTGTATCAACAAAATGCTTTACGCCCTCATCTCCATATTCATTATTGAAGCCTTGCATAACGGCGTCCAAATAAGATTGTAGCAGAGCACCATCATCATGATTATTATCTACTTCATTAGCAATATAAACATAGAGTTCTTCGGGAAGTTCAACGCCAGCAGAAACCTCCAATTGCTCACGTTTTAAACTATGGCGGGAATAGCGCTCTTCTCTTTCATCAACCAGAGGTAGATTTGTTAGAAGATCAAAAACAATCATGCCCTTTATTGTACATTCGGTGTCCTCATGTATAGAAAGGAGCGAAATATTATTACCAAAAATCTTGGTCGAACGCGCCTGCCAATGGCGGCTATAACCTCTCAAACTGGCAGTAATAATATCAACATAACTTGTACGAAGTGTATCTTTGTTTACAAGCGAGCCAAACCCAAAATATCCAACAAGTTCTTCACTCATCATTCTTGGCGCTCACCGTTGATAACTTTGTAGCTAGGCGAGTACATTGTAACCAATTCCTCTGCAGCAGTTGGATGCACAGCCATAGTTTGATCAAAATCGGCTTTGGTAGCTTTCATCTTAATAGCAATACCAAGTGTTTGTGCCATTTCACCTGCGCCATGCCCCATCACATGTAGACCAACAACTATATCCGACTTTACATCTACGATAATCTTCATCAGCATTTTCTCGTTAGAACCTGAAAGTGTATTTTTCATAGGTCTAAAATGCGCACGGAAAACATTTAACTCTGGATATTTTTGCCCTGCATCTTCTTCGCCTAAACCAACAGTACCAATCTCAGGTTGCGTGAATACTGCAGTTGCAATCAAATCATGATCAGGTTTTGTCGGGTTATTTTTAAATTCAGTTTCAATCAAACACATGGATTCATGAATAGCCACAGGTGTAAGTGCTACCCGGTTTGTAACATCACCAACCGCCCATATATTATCTACATTGGTTTTGGAATAATCATCAACCTTAACAAAGCCTTTGGCATCCATTTCAACTTTGGCATGTTCAAGGCCTAACTCTTTTGTTGCAGCGTTTCGGCCAATCGCCAGCATTACCTGGTCTGCGGGCACTTGAGTACCGTCTGATAAATAAACCGTTTTATTACCCTCTTTGCTACCTTCAACCTTATCGAAGGTAGTGCCTAAACGTATATCAATACCTTTCGCCATCATTTCTTCATAAAGTGCATTTCGAATATCATTATCAAATCCACGCAGAATTTGCTCACCACGGTAGACAAGCGTTACTTTGCTACCCATCCCCGCAAAAATACATGCAAACTCTACCGCTATATATCCCCCACCATTGATAACAACAGATTTAGGCATCTTTTCAAGATGGAAGACTTCATCTGAAGTGATGCATAACTCGTCACCTTGCGCACTCGATGTACGTGTTGGCGTTCCACCTACCGCAATTAAAATACGTTCCGCAGTAACTGTTTGATCAAGTGATTTTAAATAGATTTCATGCTTGCCTTTAAGCTCTGCACGGCTATTGATGGCTTCAGCTTTGTTATTTGCCAAACCTTTTTGATAAAGTCCTTCTAATCGGTCAATCTCTTTATCTTTATTGGCGATTAAAACCTTCCAATCAAAACTACTTTCGCCGACACTCCAACCAAAGCCTTTTGCTGCTTCAAATTCTTCTGAAAATTGTGACGCATAAACCATTAACTTCTTAGGTACACAACCACGAATTACACATGTCCCGCCCCAACGATATTCTTCAGCAATACCAACACGCTTGCCCATACCAGCAATTAAACGTCCAGCACGTACGCCACCAGAGCCACCTCCAATTACAAAGAAGTCATAATCATATTGAGACATAATAAATCCTAAAAAAAACCCGGTATTGACCGGGTTATATAATATTAAAGCAGTTTAATCACCAGTTTATTGAAGTCCAGCTTCCTTCATTTTTTCTTGAACAGTTTGGCTCATATCACGGGCAATCCCTTCACGCCAAACTTTTGACACCTGGTCAACTTCTCGAAACAGGTTTGGGGTTTGAGTCAAAAACTTAATTCCAGTTTCACTGGAGAAGAATACCTGAATTGTTTCCAACTCTTCTTGTGTAAACTTATTGCCATAAATACTTGCAACTTCAGTCTCCAAAGGACCTCTTCTTGGCGCTAAGGAAATTGCAACCTTATTCACGATCTCATTAATTTCAGCTTCGATATCAGGCCTATTTGCAATCAGCCCTGCTTTGATAAAAGTAGCAACTTCAGGAAGAATGCCATCAAGCCTATCTGTTGCACCAGTTGCAACCATAGTTGCACGTGCAGCCTTTATATGTTCCTTAGTCAACTCTTGAGCAAGAGATTGAGTAGGAATTATAAAAATTGCAACTACAGCTAAGGCTGCAAGACTTGACTTAAACTTTTGCTGAAATGCAATAACGGACTTCATAGAAGATATTCTCCACCAAAATTATTATAGACTGCCCATTTGTTTAACGCCATTAGGGCTTGCTAAAAACACTACCTTTGCGTACCCCAAAAACAATCCATGTTCAACCACGCCAGGCACTTCAAGTAACGCTTTTGAGAGGGTAATTGCATCAGAAATATGATCAAAATGAGCATCAAGAATAAAATGCCCCCCATCTGTTTCAAAAGGAGACACTTCTCCACCGCGTAAAACAATATCACCAGACAAGCCTAATTGGGAAGTAATAGAAGAAATTGCGTTATAAGTAGCAGTTAAACCGAAACTGTTGACCTCAATTGGCAACGGAAATGCACCCAAAGTTTTTACAAGTTTACTTTCATCAGCAATAACAGCCATAGCCTTTGAAGCATGCGCAACAATTTTTTCGCGCAGCAAAGCCCCACCTCCGCCTTTAATAAGCTGAAAATCTGAATCAACTTCATCAGCGCCATCAATTACCAAATCAAGTTGGGGCATTTCATCAAGTGTTTTAAGAGGCACACCTAATTCATCACATAGCTTTTTGGTTTTTATAGAGGTAGGAACACCTGTAATTTTAAGGCCATTTTCTATCTCTTGTGCCAACAGCCTGACAAATTCATCTGCCGTCGAGCCAGTACCAATACCAAGCTTCATGTTATCTTTTACAAGTGAAAGTGCAGCACGCGCAGCTTCTATCTTTAATTCTCGACTCATAAATATATAGTCCCAAGTCCAATATAATGTTATCGCCAGAACTATCACGTGGCATTATGATTCACTATTGATAATCTTCTCTTTTCAACAAGGTAAGCGCATTTTATGGAATACAACCTCATAATCTTTGATCTGGATGGAACACTGGCACATACTGCACCTGACCTGCTTGGAACTTTAAATAGAATTACCAAAACATATGAATTGGATAAAATGGGCATGAATGAATTTGGTCAAATCATTGGCCATGGTGCTAAGGCAATGATCAAACGTGCCTTTGAGCTTAATAAAAAACAGCTAGACGATGTAACGCTTGAAGAACTTTTTAAGAAATTCCTAGAAGATTACTCACAAAACATTGCAAATGAAACAACGCTTTTTAAAAACGTTTTGGATGCAATGGATGATTTAAAAGAAAAAGGATTTAGCTTTGCCCTTTGCACTAACAAAACAGAAAATATGGCAAGAGTGTTACTCAAAGAATTGGACGTAACCCACCGTTTTAAATCCATTACTGGCGGCGACAGTTTTGAATTTAGGAAGCCAGATGCACGTCATCTAATCAAAACCGCAGAGTTGGCCGGCCATAAAATTTCAAATGCTATTATGATCGGGGATTCAGAAACGGATATTAACGCCGCTATAAACGCTCAAATACCATCCGTTGCGGTAACCTTTGGGTATTCTGACAAGCCAATAAAATCGCTTGGAGCAACTAAAATTATCAGTGACTTCAACGAGCTATCAAGCATTATTGAATCAATTCAACAAGCATAAATTACGCAGCAGAACCTTGTCTCATCATAGCATCAATCGTAGATTTATCCTGCTTGTTCCATGCTTTGTACCATTCATTAAATTCTTTGGATGGCATTGGACGCGCAAAATAATATCCTTGCGCATAGGTACAACCATATTCCGTTAAAAATTCTAGTTCCGAAATGCTCTCAACACCCTCAGCTACAGTTTCATAATTCAAACTATTTGCCATGCCCAAGATTGTTTTAACAATTACACGACCGTGCTCGTCATCGCGTTTAGTAAGCTTATCAACGAATGATCGGTCAATTTTGAAGACATCAAATGGAAGGCGCGATAACTGTGATAAGTTCGAGTAGCCAGTACCAAAATCATCAATTGCAAAACGTACACCAAGCTTTTTAAGAATATTAATATGGCTAAGCGCAATATCAGGATTTTGCATCGCCATGCTTTCAGTCAGTTCAAGTTCAAGATTAGCAGGGTTAGCTCCTGTTTCTTCTAGGACTGCAATAACTATGTCAGAAAGATCAAGGCGTTCAAATTGAGCAGTAGAAATATTGACCGCAATTGAAATATTAATACCCTCATCTTCAAAAGCTTTTAATTGACGACAAGCCTCTTGTAAAATCCACTTACCCAGAGGCAATATCAATCCGCAATCTTCAGCCACATTGATAAAATCAAGCGGTTGTATCATACCTTTTTCAGGGTGTTTCCAACGAATAAGCGCTTCTGCAGATTTTGGCATAGCTGTGGCACAATGAATCTTAGGCTGATAATACAGTTCAAGCTCATCACCTTTTTCAAGTGCTATTCGCAAATTCTGCTCGATCTCCATACGTCTTGATGCTTCAGCATTCAACTCAGAAGAGAAATAACGATATGTATTCTTGCCCTCTTCCTTGGCTTGATACATTGCCATGTCAGCACTTTTCAAAATAGTCTGATAGTCAGAACCATCTTGAGGGAAAGTAGCAATACCAATAGACGCACCAATCGTTACTTTTGATCCATTGATGTCAAAAGGTTGCGAAACCGCTTCAATAATACGCTGTGAAACCGTTGCGGCATCAGTTGCTTCTCTAATTTCTGATAGTAATACTGTAAATTCATCACCACCCAAACGCGCAAGCATTTGTTTGTTTTTACTAGCATTTTCTGATTCACCTTCTTCATTATCCATTGCGTTCATCGCTTTAAATGCAATCAAATCTTCAGCACGTAAAACATTTGCCAATCGCTCTGAAAATTGGCTTAAGATTATATCACCTGCATCATGTCCATGCGTGTCATTCACACGTTTAAATCCGTCCAAATCAACAAATAGTAGTGCTCCAGTCACTTTTTGACGTATTGCTCGACGAATAGCTCTTGTAAGTTCTTTTCTAAAGAATTCACGATTAGGAAGCTGTGTTGTGCGGTCAACATAAGCTAGTTCATAAATTTGCTCTATATTTTGTTTAAGCTTACCTATCATACCAGAATAAGCTTTGCCTAATTGGCGAATTTCATTAGGGCCTTCAATCGGCATCATACAATCAAGATCACCATCAGCCACTTGTTTTGCTGATGTAGCAAGTCTAAGGAGTGGTCCAGTAATTTGATTCACCAAGATACCAGCCAAAATCACACCAAGACCAAGTATTGGAACAAGTGAGAAAAAATTAGACTGCAAAATTGGCCATACAACTTCCGAAAACTTTGGGTTTTCAAAACTAATCATCACTGAACCAATAACATTACCATTTCGCAGTAATGGTTCAGCCACTGTGATTGTGTCATCAGTTACAGAATGGGAACTTTTTCCGTTTTCAAGTGTATAAGTTTGGTCTGCACTATTACTGGTAGGTAAAAGCGTAGGCGTAATAGGATCACCATCCAAAAAGAATGTACGATCACGGTCAACAGCACTAACGCTTTTGACGTATTTTGTTGTACGTACAGACTTTAATATTTTTTCAATGTCAGAAAGCTCAAAATAGTCAAATTGCTTTTCAAGGCTACGTGCAACAACATTCGTCATTGAACGAGCTTCTTCAAGTCTTTGGGATTTAACTTTATGACTTTCAACGAATGTATCAGTCATAAACTGCGCGGCAACCAGCGTCATGGCCAAACCAATAACCAAAAATAAAACACGGAAATGTATTCCGTTACTAATATATTTTAGCTTAGAAATCATCCAGCCACCTTTTGCGAGCACATGGCTCTCACCCTGCTATTTGCTCAAGATAAACAAGATAGCATTAGAAATAGTAAACAACTGAAAATAATTATATTTTGATATTAAAATCATACTTAGTAGTTAACAAAATAAAAACGTCTAACAATCAGTATGTGTGTTGCTTTCAAAGCATGCCTATGAAACTCTGAAACTTAGCAATAATTTCAGGCAATTTCCATGAACTTTAAAATAGATGAAATCAGCGATAACATGCTGGGTAGCGCATATATGTTGCTGGCTATGGCAAGTTTTGCAATTGGGGATTCAATCTTAAAATTCATAAGCTCCGAAATGCCTTTGGGGCAAATCTTGTTCACTAGGGGGATTTTTGCGATAATAATTCTATTTATAATTGCAAAAAAGATGAACAAATTACGCCCATTAAAAACTGTATTAAAAGCACCATTTATGCTGCGCGTATTGGGTGAAGTTATTGCGACATATTTCTTTTTCACAGCCTTATTCAACATTCCCTTCGCTAATGCGGCTGCAATCATGCAAGCTTTACCTCTTACAGTATCTTTAGCTGCTGCTTACTTCTTAAGAGAAACTATTGGTTGGCGTAGAATGATAGCTATCTTAATTGGGTTTCTTGGGGTTTTACTCATTATTCAACCGGGACTTGAAGGCTTTAACATATATTCACTTTACTGCTTAGTGGCAGTCTTTGGAGCAACACTGCGTGATGTTGCAACCAGAAGACTAGATAAGGATACTCCTACAATTTTTGTTACCCTAATTACTGTTCTTGTTGTTTCAATTGGTGGTGGTTTAATGGTTACTGTGGAAACATGGGTTCCGCCCACAATACAAACCACAGGCACATTGGGAATTGCTTCGATCTTTCTTATTACGGGATTTATAGGAATTGTATCTTCGATGCGGGTCGGTGAAGTTGCTGTTGTCACTCCATTTAGATATTCAGTGCTGATTTTTGCAATTCTGATTGGTTTTACGTTTTTCAAGGAAGTCCCTGATACATTGACAATGCTTGGTTCAATAGTAGTGGTCAGCACTGGTATTTATACAATCTATCGAGAGCGAAAGATTGCCAGAGGCCTTACAAAAATACACGCAAAACCGATCTAAGGCGTATTATGCAACTTATTTTTTCATATTATCTTCACAAGACTTATGAGCTTATATTGTAATGGTATTCAATAATAAAACTGCTCCTGGCATATTAACGCTCGTGGTAGCAGCCGCACTTGGGCCTTTGGCTATGAACGTGTTCTTACCATCATTGCCAGGAATCACATCTTATTTTGATACAACAGAAGCAAATGCTCAGCTCTCTATATCTTTATACCTTACAGCAGTAGCATTTCTACAATTGGTGTTTGGACCTTTGTCCGATAAATTTGGTCGCCGCCCGGTTATTATCATTGCATTTATTATTATGATTATGGGCACAATCATCTGTATTGTCGCAACAACCATAGAAATGTTTCTTGCAGGTAGAATAATTCAGGCAAGTGCATCTGCCGGCCTTGTATTATCACGTGCAATAGCGCGTGACTTAACCAAAGGAAACAATGCAGCTTCCTTAATTGCATATATCACAATGGGCATGAGTCTTGCCCCAATGCTTGGACCAGTCATGGGTGGTTATCTAGATGAATTATACGGCTGGCAAGCATCATTCTATTTAACATTAGGCTTTGGAATAATTGCACTCTTTATGGTTTATACCGATCTCGGCGAAACCAATTCACACAAACAAAATTCAGTAAAAGAACAGATTAATGCTTATCCTGAATTACTGCGTTCAAGACGTTTTTGGGGATATGCCATAACGGCTATGTTTTCATCTGGCGCATTCTTTGCGTTTTTAGGAGGCGGTTCATTAGTTGCCAATCAGATTTATGGGCTTTCGCCATCGCAATATGGATTTTATTTTATGTTCATTAGCATCGGTTATTTGCTCGGAAATTTAATCTCAAGCAAAATTACAACTCGTATTGGCATCAATCAAATGATGTTAAGTGGCAATATTGTTGTAGGACTTGGCTTAGCTGCAGCAGCTTTGACCATTATTGCAGGCTCAAAGCATCCTTTTACATTCTTTGGGTTTATTTTCTTTGTAGGTTTAGGAAACGGCATGACATTACCAAGCGCCAGTGCAGGCGTTGTAAATGTTCGCCCTAATCTTGCAGGCTCCGCATCAGGACTTGCTGGCAGCCTGCAATTGGGCGGCGGCGCCGCTTTATCAGCTATCGCAGGGTATACACTCTCATCACAAAATGGCGCTTTGCCACTAACTTTAATGATGCTCGCATCAATAATTTGCGCAATGCTGGGAACCTTGTATGTTATGCGGGTTGAACGCCAAATACAGCAGGAACTATCAAAACCTAATGTCTAACCATGAAGAATTTATCATAGCGCCTGATCCAAGTAACAAAAGGCTTTCTACAAGTGTAATCGGCATAGATCATGAAGGGGAAAAAATAGAAACACGTGTGGTGCACGAACGCGCCTTAACGTTGTTTTTAAACAGCCAGGAAGTCGTTACCATGATGACGATTGGTGACCATCCAGATCTTTTGGCACTTGGTTATTTAGTAAATCAAAACATGCTACCTAAAGACGAAAAGGTTACAGAAATAGAGTATGATGAAGATCTCGAAGTTGTTGTCGTTAGAACCAAGGAAGAAACAAACTTTGAAGAAAAAATGAAGAAAAAAATACGCACTTCAGGCTGCGCTCAAGGCACCATATTTAGCGACATTATGGAGAGCTTTGAAAAAGTAAAACTTCCTAAAAAAGCCAAACTGAAAACCAGTTGGCTTTATGCCCTAACAAAGAAGATAAATACAGTTCCAAGTCTTTACCTTGAAGCAGGCGCAATACATGGATGCGTCTTGTGTGAAGAGGACCGCCCGCTGGTATATATGGAAGATGTTGGTCGTCACAATGCCGTTGACAAAATCGCAGGCTGGATGTTTCAAAACAAGATTAATGCTTCAAATAAAATCTTTTATACCACTGGAAGACTTACGTCCGAAATGGTCATCAAAACTGTTATGATGGGTATTCCCATTTTGGTTTCGCGCTCGGGTTTTACAGCGTCTGGTGTAGAATTAGCCAGACAAGTCGGATTAACACTCATCGGCAGAGCTAGAGGAAAACGCTTCATTGCCCTTTCTGGAAAGCAACGTATTGAATTTGATATTAACCCAGAAAACATCTCAGAAGAAGATAGTAAGCACAGGCGCAAAGGCGGCAAAACATGATTACGAAAGAACACCTCTTAGGTGTCATTCTAGCAGGTGGCTTATCACGGCGGATGGAAGGTTCAGAAAAGACTTTGCTCAAGCTTCAAGGCGATACACTGATTTCAGGAGTAGCCAATAAACTTGGAAAACAAGTACCCAATATAATCTTGAATGCAAATGGGGACACAGACCGCTTTTCAATGTTGAACTTAAATGTACAAGCAGACACTGTTAAAGGTTTTGCAGGGCCGCTTGCTGGCGTTTTAGCAGGCATGCGTTGGGCTCAAAAAAATTCCAACGCAACCCATATTATCAGCGCAGCGGCAGACACCCCCTTTTTTCCTGATGATTATGCTCAAGAAATGTTGGTAATGGCAAATGGCCTTAATGCTGAAATTGCTTTGGCTGCATCCAACAATAATAGACATCCGGTTTTTGGTTTATGGCCAATCAATCTTGCTGATGAATTGGAATATTTTCTAGTGGATGAAGAAAACCGGAAAGTAATGCTTTTTGTTGAGCGATATTCAAATTGCATCGTAGAGTTTAAAAACTTGCAAAATGACATTGATCCCTTCTTTAACGTCAA
>CALDZF010000178.1 GCA_937944165.1 uncultured Rhizobiaceae group bacterium
ACTTTCAAACCTGTTTCAAAACCAAGTTTCTCTGCGGTTTCCAGATCTTCAGCTGATGTGCCTGTTTTACGAACCTCTTTTGAGAAATGTTGCAAGTCTTGATTGTTTTTAGCAATTTCAAGCGCCAAAGGATGTTCAGGTGCTATCGCCATAAAGCTTGCACCAGCCAAAGTGTCTGGTCTTGTGGTGTAAATTTCAAAACTGTCAAAAGAGCCAAACGCCTCAGTCAATTCAAATTTCATTTGAAGGCCACGACTTTTACCGATCCAGTTGGATTGCATCAAACGTACTTTTTCAGGCCAATCTTCCAGCCCGTCAATTGCTTCTAATAATTCTTCAGCAAAGTCCGAGATTTTAAAAAACCACTGGGTTAATTCACGCTGTTCAACTTCTGCACCAGAGCGCCAGCCCTTGCCATCGATTACCTGTTCGTTGGCAAGTACGGTCATATCAACGGGATCCCAGTTTACACGCGCATTTTTTCGATAAACCAAGTCATGCTCAAGAAAGTCTAAAAACAGTGCTTGTTGTTGAGAGTAATATTCAACGTCGCAGGTTGCAAATTCGCGCGACCAATCAAGCGATAATCCCATGCTCTTAAGTTGTTTTCGCATGGAAGCGATGTTTTCATATGTCCAGCCCTTTGGATGAGTATTGTTTTGCATTGCCGCATTTTCAGCTGGCATGCCAAAAGCATCCCAACCCATTGGGTGCAAAACTTCATAACCTTTTGCGCGTTTATAGCGTGCTACAACATCGCCCATGGTATAATTTCGAACGTGCCCCATGTGGATTCTGCCAGAAGGATAAGGAAACATTTCCAGCACGTAATAAGGAGTTTTGCCGTTATCAACATCGGTGTTGGTTTCAAACAGCTTTTTCTCATCCCATATTTTTTGCCAATGGGTTTCGCTTGCGCGTGGATTATAGCGTTCTGTTGTCATTTTATTGTTTCTATTTGAATGCTTTGAGTTGTGTAATATATCTTGGGTAAGACCTTCACCAGAAAACATCTAAAGCGTCAACCTTAATGACCTTAGTGAGCAAAGAGAAACGCATGTCAAAACATAATGCCAGCGCAGAAAATTATAATCACGTGCTAGATGAAATGCAAAACCACAGTAAAAAACATAATGTTGATATGCCGACATTGGTTTGTGTTTCGAAAACCTATGATGGGGAAGCTATTCAGCCAGTTATTGATGCAGGTGCGCGAGTTTTTGGTGAAAATCGTGTTCAGGAAGCTCAAGGTAAGTGGCCAGCTTTGAAGGTTGCAACATCTGATATTGAACTTCACCTGATAGGCCCGCTTCAAAGCAATAAAACCAAAGAAGCCGTTGAGCTGTTTGATTGTATTCAAACCGTTGATCGCCCAAAAATTGCCAAGGCGATTGCCAAGGAAATAAAACTGCAAGACAAGCAATTAAAATTGTTTATCCAGGTTAATACAGGCTCTGAACCTCAAAAAGCAGGGATACTGCCTGATAAAGCCCAGGAATTTGTTGGGTATTGCCGCGATGGGCTTGGTTTAGCGATTGAAGGCTTGATGTGCATTCCACCTTTTGATGAAAACCCTGGGCCACATTTTGCGCTGTTGCGAAAGTTATCAAGAGAATTAGGTTTAGAAAAACTTTCAATGGGCATGTCGGCTGATTATTTAACGGCTACTGAATTTAATGCCACGCATGTACGAGTAGGTAGCGGTATTTTTGGTGCCCGAAATTACGGATGAATAATCATTTGAGTTTTGGCTGAAAGCATTGGCAATAATAGCTGCATATGTTTCGGGTCAATCGCAACGCAACCTTCAGTTGGTTTTAATTCCGGGCTTGTTAAATGGAAGAAAATAGCGCTCCCGCGTCCTTTTGTTTTTGGCTCCATATTGTAATCAAGCACAATGCAAATATCATACAAACGGTCTTTTCGTGTCATAATTTCATGTGAACCCTCAAAAGGTAACTTCACTAAAGAATTATATTGTGGCAATTCAGGTGCGTCACACCATCCGTCAGTGTGTTCAATGTTTGAAAGTGGTATTTCGCTTAAAGGCTTTTTAATTCGGTCTTTTCTGAAAAAGCCGTATAAAATTTTAAATTGCCCAGCGGGTGTTGCACCGTCTCCTTCTTTTTTTTGAGTAGTTATACCTGAACGTCCAAGGCAACAATTTATTACTTTATCATCATATAGCAGTATACCATGGTGTAATATTCCATCAGGGTGCCGTTTAACTTCGATATATTTCAAACTATTGACCTATTTCAATTTGCTTCACATTTTATGTCAAATTATCACATGGGCGTGTTTTTTTCTGTAACTGCCTTATATTAATATGAATTCGTCAGTATGGAACATGTTGATTAATTTAAATAAATAGTACAAATTTATATACGTGAAAACTGAGGTATATTAATGGCAACCAAAAATATTTTACTTGTTGATGATGACGATGATCTAAGAGATGCATTAACAGAACAATTAGCGCTCTATGACGAGTTTACAGTAATAACAGAAGCAAGTGCCACCAAAGGTGTCAACACAGCACGTTCTGAACAAGTGGACCTTTTGGTTATGGACGTTGGACTTCCTGATATGGATGGCCGTGAAGCTGTAAAAATCCTTAGGAAAGGCGGCTTTAAAGCACCGATTATTATGCTTACAGGCCATGATACGGATTCAGATACAATTCTTGGGCTTGAAGCAGGTGCCAATGACTATGTAACAAAGCCATTTCGTTTCGCTGTTTTGCTTGCCCGTATGCGTGCGCAACTTCGAACACATGAGCAAAGTGAAGATGCAGTTTTTACGATTGGTCATTACACGTTCCGCCCGTCTCAGAAGTTGCTGACAGAGGAAGACGGCAATAAAGTTCGTCTTACTGAAAAAGAAACGGCAATTATGAAATATCTTTACCGTGCAGAGCAAAAAGTCATCAGTCGTGATGAATTGCTTGAACAGGTATGGGGGTATAATTCAGGTGTTACAACACACACGCTTGAAACGCATATTTATCGTCTTCGCCAAAAGGTAGAAAAAGACCCTTCAAATGCAAGACTACTTGTAACTGAAGGTGGAGGCTATAAACTGGTTCCTTAAGATTATGTTTTAAGGAATTGATTGTATGTCACTCGAAGATGATATCCATCTACTAAGAAAAGTGCAGTTGCTTAGTGATTTCGGTACTGAGCATTTGCGGCTTATCTCATTTGGTAGCCAGAAACTTTCCTTTAATAATGGCCATGAACTTTTCAGACAAGGTCAACAAACTGACTGCGGATATGTAATTTTATCTGGTAGTGTGGAATTATTCTCATTTGAAAAAGAAGGCGCAAAGCTCTTACAAACTTTTAGGGCAGGAAGCCTCTTGGGTGAGATAGCACTTATTTCATCTAACAAGCGCATTGGTACTGCGATTGTAAAAGACAATTGCGAATTAATGAAAATTTCAAGAGAAACAATGCACCGGATATTGAATGAATACCCCGAACTTGCCGTTGCTTTGCAAGCCCGAATTTCTAAGTCAGTTTTAGATTTTACCAGGGAAATAGATAAAGTTCATATTTAAGTTTTCAGTGTTAAATCTTAATCTAAATCAAATTCAGCGATTACTGGTACATGATCTGAAGGCTTTTCCCAACCGCGCGCCTCTCTAAGAATGGATATATTTGTAAGGCTTTCATTCAGTGAAGGGCTGCCCCAGATATGGTCAAGCCTGCGGCCTTTATCAGCACCATCCCAATCCTTTGCACGGTAACTCCACCAGCTATAAATAACTTCATTTGTAGGTATTTTTTGACGAACCAGGTCTGACCATCCGCCCTCATCGCGCAAACGGTCTAAAAATTCAGTTTCAATTGGTGTATGGCTTACCACTTTTAAAAGTTTCTTATGTGACCAGACATCATTTTCATGTGGTGCAATGTTCAAATCACCTACCAGAATATTTTCAACGCCAGAATAATCAGCAGGTAGTTCAAGCATTTCATTTAGAAACTTTAGTTTGTGGTCAAATTTTGGATTTTTTACTGGGTCTGCTTCATCACCACCTGCTGGCACATAAAAATTATGGATTTGCAGCGTCCTGCCACCAGCTTCAACCTGAGCGGAAATATGGCGTGTGTCTCCCATTGAAACATAGTCCTTGCTATAAACCTCGCTCAATGGACGTTTAGAAACTGTTGCAACACCATGATAGCCTTTTTGTCCATGAATAGCGAAATGTTCATAGCCCAGTTTTTTAAAGTCTTTAGAGGGGAACTGGTCATTTTGACATTTGATTTCTTGTAAACAAAGCACATCAGGTTGATGCTCTTCAAGAAATTGCTCTACAAGTCCAATTCTCAGTCGAACTGAATTAATATTCCAAGTAGCAATTTTAAAAGGCATGAGAACTTCCTGTTGTTAAAAAATAAATATTACAGGAAGTTAGTTGTTACAAAAAGTGGTTAAGCGCTTTATCCAGATTAATTCTGGGAACCTCTATTGTGAATCTTGGATTTATTCACTGCAAACTTTGTATTAGAGATTTTTACGTTTTTCTTCACGTTAAAAATCATTACAGAGGTTTCCTTGCCCTGCGCGTCCTTGATTGTCCATTGACGCAAATCCTGACTTTGTGGATCAAACAATAATGTAATTTCAGAATCGCCGAAGATTTTTTTGTCGCCCATTACAACAGTTGTAATATCTTCGCCTGCTTCAACTTTGCGAATGGATTTGTCTTTAATATTGATTTTATTGCTTAACAGCAGGCTCAAAGGTGTTTTGCTGAGAGGGTAATAATTAGTAGTTTTAAGTTTCTTATTGTTAACAGCGAGTGTTTTACCATTAGAAACGACTGTTATTGGAGATGGGTCTTCATAGTTGAAGCGAATCTTTCCTGGACGTTTAATAAGGAATTTACCGCCAGTTTGTTCACCATTAGGCCCAAACTGAATAAATTCACCTGTCATGGTTGGAACAGTTTTAAAGTGATTACTAATTGCATCAATGGCTTGTTTTTTATCGTTTGCCAAAGCATGGCCAGACATTGTGATGCTTGTAAGCATTAAGCCTAAACATGCAGCTTTAAATGTGTTTCCAAATGTCTTTTTCATAAAAGTTACCTTTAATATAAGCCTTAAATACCACAATAGACCTTATTCATGGCTGTTTGAGGGCAAACCTATCTTATTATTATATAGTTTTGTTTTCGTCAGGTACAAGAATTTCCCGCTTGCCAGCATGGTTCGCTGCACTGATGAGACCTTCTTCTTCCATACGCTCAATAAGTGTAGCGGCTCGGTTATAGCCAATAGAAAGTCTGCGCTGGATATAACTTGTTGAGACCTTTCTATCTTTAAGAACAATTGCGACCGCTTGATCGTAGATATCATTTGATTCAGATAATGCGCCAGCGTCTGATCCGCTAGAACTTGATTCTTCATCCTCTTCTTCGGTAACACTATCAAGATATTGTGGTACACCTTGTGCTTTAAGGTGATTAACGACCGAATCTACTTCGCCGTCATCAACAAATGGGCCGTGTACACGTTGAATACGTCCACCACCTGCCATGTAAAGCATATCACCCATGCCAAGCAATTGTTCTGCACCGCTTTCACCAAGCATAACACGCGAATCAATTTTGGATGTAACCTGAAATGAAATACGCGTTGGGAAGTTTGCTTTAATTGTGCCTGTTATCACATCGGTTGATGGACGCTGTGTTGCCATAATAACGTGAATACCCGCAGCGCGTGCCATTTGTGCCAAGCGTTGAACTGTGCCTTCAATGTCTTTACCCGCAACCATCATTAGGTCGGCCATTTCATCGATTATCACGACGATATATGGCATTGGATCCATTTCGATTTCTTCAGTCTCGTAAATTGCTTCGCCAGTATCGCGGTCATAACCTGTTTGAATTGTACGGGTGAAACGTTCACCAGATTTTTTGGCTTCGTTTGCGCGAGTATTATAACCATCAATATTACGAACACCGATTTTAGACATTTTCTTATAGCGGTCTTCCATCTCACGCACGCTCCACTTAAGAGCCACAACCGCTTTTTTAGGATCTGTAACAACTGGTGTTAGTAAGTGAGGAATGCCGTCATAAATTGAAAGTTCCAGCATCTTCGGATCAATCATAATCATCTTCACCTGATCAGGTGTAAAACGATAAAGTAAAGACATAATAATTGTGTTAATAGCAACAGACTTACCAGAACCGGTTGTACCAGCTACTAGCAAGTGAGGCATTTTTGCCAAGTCGGCAACAGTTGCTTCACCGCCAATTGTTTTACCTAAGATAAGTGGCAGTTTTGCTTTTGTGTTTTCATAGACCTTACTTGCAAGGATTTCACGAATGAATACTGTTTCTCGATTAGCATTAGGCAATTCTATGCCAATTGCATTACGACCTGGTATAACAGCAACACGTGCAGCTACAGCGGCCATTGATCGAGCAATATCATCTGCAAGGCCAATAATGCGAGCAGATTTAATGCCGGGTGCTGGCTCTAATTCATATAAAGTCACAACAGGGCCTGGATGAACGTTAATAATTTCACCTTTAATGCCAAAATCATCCAATACACCTTCAAGAGTGCGTGCATTTGCTTCCAAAGCTTCAGGAGATAATTGCATTTCAGCGCTTTTTGGAGGAACATCTTGCATGAAACTGATAGGCGGAAGTTCAAAATTACCGTCTTTGATCAGAGATGGTTGAGCTTCGCGCTGCACTCTTGCAGATTGTTTTGGCGGCGGCGCTTGTTCTTTAACGCGCGCAGCTGGTTCGGGCGTTTCTATGTGAACTTGTTCTTGGGCAGGTTGTTCTGCCCATTCACGCTCGATTGCTTCTGCTTCTGAGTATTCATTATAAATGTTTTCACCATATTCAGGGCTTTGAATGCTTGGTTGAGCAGCACTATAAGATGCATTTTCAACTTGCATGCCATCAAGTGTTACGGTTGGGTTTGGATATTGATCAAAATCATCAAGACCATCGTCACTGGGTGTAATAAGTTTATTTTTGAAAGCCTTGGCTCTTTCTATTAGACTTGGCTTATATTCTGCTTCAAGCGCTTCAGTTTGTGGTTTTGATCTGAAGTAGCGCATTTTAAAAGAGTAGTAATAATGGCTCATGGCGCCTAAAAGCCAATTTGGTTCGTCCTCTTCTTCCAAAAACTCTTCAGGGGCAATTTCTTCTGGTAATGAATTAGAGCCTGTCTCCATACGCCAAATAAGAGCAGAAGAAGCAAGAACAAGCCATAATGCTAGGCTCATGAATAAAATACTGAATAAAACAGCATAAAATCCTGTTACCTCGCCAATAAGCAGTTCAGGGATTTTTAAAACCATATCACCGCCAACACCACCAAGCCCAACAGGAAGTGGCCATGTTTGTGGAGTTGATAAACATGAAAAACCAGCGGATGAGATTAAGATTGCTAAAGGCCATATGGTAATACGATTTTTAATAAACGGGATGCGTTTTTGTAGTAGTTTTGACCAGCCCCAAAGTGCAGGTGGGATTAAAGCGATTGCAGAAGCCAGTCCGAAGAATTGCATGGTAAAATCGGCAAAGACAGCGCCTGGATAACCAATTATGTTTGAAATATTAGCGCCATTGGCATTTGAAAGACTTGGGTCTGTAACAGACCATGATGCAAGGGAAGCAAAAGCTAAACCGACCAGCCCCAGAAGAGCCAGACCAATAAGTACCGAGAACTGGTTTCCCAATCCTTCTTTTACTGTTGGATTTAATCTTCTTGTATCAACATCTGATATCTGCATGCCGTCACTCCAAGGCTTATTTTCAACCGTAAAGGTAGAAAACTGTCATATATTGTGGAGCCTAAAGATTTAAGGTTAATCGGGTATTAACCCAGTGGTAGAATTAGCAGATTTATTAAACTGTTTTACCCGCCTGCAACTTTGGTTTTGCCAAAATCCTTTTTGCGTTCCCGAATTAGCCCTTCTTGAGCAACGGAAGCTATTAGTTGGCCGTCTTGAGAATAGATACTGCCACGCGTAAAGCCTCTTGCCCCAGAACTATTTGGGCTATCTTGAGAATATAAATGCCATTTTTCCATATTCATTGGTTTATGAAACCACATGGCATGGTCAAGACTGGCAACTTGAAGATTGGGATCAAAAACTGCACGACCATGGGCAAATAATGACGTGTCCAATAAAGTCATGTCAGAAGCATAGGCCAGAACTGCCTGTTGTACTGCCATATCCTTTGGTAACACAGCTGTTGCCCTGAACCAGATGTTTTGTTTGGGTTCCAGTTTTTTGTTTGAAATATAATGCTCTAAACTTATAGGGCGTAATTCAATTGGGCGTTCGCGTTTCCAATAATTACGAACCCCTTCAGGCGCGTGGTCAATATATTGTTCTGCCAGTTGTTTTTCACTGGGCAAATCCCCTGGTTTGGGAACCTTAGGCATTTCAACAAAGTGTTCTAGGCCTTCTTCTATAATTTGAAAAGAGGCGGACATGGAAAAAATGGCTTTGCCATGTTGAATGGCAACAACGCGGCGGGTGGTAAAGCTTCTACCGTCCCTAATGCGATCAACTTCATATATTGTAGGAACGGAAGGATCACCCGGGCGCATGAAATATCCATGTAGTGAATGGACAATTCTTTCTGCTTCGCCTTCACTTGGCCGAACCGTTCTTTGTGCTGCAACCAAAGCCTGTCCAATAACCTGCCCGCCGAAGATACGTTGCCAACCTACATCAGGGCTTTCACCGCGATAAAGGTTTTGCTCAATGCGCTCTAGGTCCAGTATATTTATAAGGGTTTCTACGGCTTTGGACATTTTTGTTTATGAAAAATTCAAAAAGAATTTCTTCATGTACTTTCTTTTTATGAACAACCCATGAGGAATTGCTTCGTGTTTTGATGTGCTATTTAGAAGGCACACAATTTTT
Organism: uncultured Rhizobiaceae group bacterium; assembly: GCA_937944165.1. GTDB lineage: Bacteria > Pseudomonadota > Alphaproteobacteria > Rhizobiales > Rhizobiaceae > JAALLB01. The sequence continues at coordinate 8,923 of CALDZF010000178.1, forward strand.
CAAGTTTATTAGTATTTAGTTTTAAAACAACAGCTTTTTGCAAGATACCCAAATTTTAACCTGAGACAATGTTGCATCTAGAAGTTTTGTCATCGTGTTTCCATTTATGGTATAGCAGTGGAAACAGGAATTTATAAAATGGCTAAATCAGTTAAATCAAAATTACCTTCGAAAGCTGATGTTTTAATCGCTGGAGGTGGTTATGTTGGACTGTCTTGCGCCGTTGCAATTAAAAATGCTGCACCGCATCTTACAGTTGTCGTCGTTGATCCTGTTCCTGAACATGCGGTTGAAAACGATGAACGTGCTTCAGCTATTGCAGCCGATGCATCCCGTATGTTGGACGCGCTGGGTCTTTGGCAGGGCCTTGTGAAAAATGCCCAGCCTATCAATGAGATGATTGTTACTGACAGCAAAGTTAGCGATGTTACAAGACCTGTCTTTCTCACCTTTACAAATGATGCACAAGAAGATGAGCCCTTTGCGCATATGGTTGAAAACCGTGAACTTGTAAAATCACTTCGTAAAAAGGGTGATGCGGATGGTGTTATACGCATAACAGAAAACAGCGTTGCCGATTTTGAAACAGAAATGACTGAATCAATTATTTCACTTAGCTCAGGAGATAAAATATCAACCAAACTGCTGGTTGCATGTGATGGGGTTCGCTCTCGTCTGCGCGATATGGCAGGTATTAAAACAGTGCATTGGCCGTATGATCAAAAGGGAATTGTCTGTACAGTTGAACATGAGCGCCCACATGAAGGACGTGCTGAAGAACATTTTTTGCCAGCAGGGCCTTTTGCGATTTTACCACTTAAGGGAAACAGATCTTCGCTTGTATGGACGGAGAGTTCACATGATGCAGATAGACTTTTAAAGCAGGATGAGATGATCTTTGAAGCGGAGCTTGAACAACGTTTTGGCTTTAAACTGGGAGAAATAAAGCTTATAAGCAAAGTGCAAGCCTTTCCATTGGGATTAAGATTAGCCCGTGAATTTGCGCGCCAAAGATTTGTACTTGCAGGTGACGCAGCTCATGGTATTCACCCAATAGCTGGGCAAGGGTTAAACCTTGGATTTAAAGATGCAGCTGCTTTGGCTGAGACAATTATCGAAGCAGACCGTTTAGGTCAGGATTTTGGAACCATTGACGTTTTAGAGCGCTATCAAATGTGGCGTCGGTTTGACACGGTTCAAATGGGTGTTGTGACAGATGTTTTAAATCGTCTTTTTTCTAATGATAATAGTTTTTTAAGGGCTGCAAGAAGCTTTGGATTAGGTGTTGTTGATAGAATGCCTGTGATGAAGAAATATTTTATTAATCAGGCATCAGGTGAAGATGTGTCTGCCCCAAAACTTTTACGCGGCCAGCCTATTTAGATATTTCATCTTCTGCCAATTCCCGCGCTTCGGAAGCAACCATTACAGGAATACCGTCACGTATTGGATAAGCAAGTTTTGCTACCTTGGAAATCAACTCGCTTTTTGTTTCATCATATTCAAGGTTTGTCTTGGTTAGAGGGCAAACAAGTAGTTCCAAAAGTTTCAAATCCGGTTTTGTCATTGCTTTAAATTATTGCAACTTGCCGTAAGTAGCACCGCTTTTCTTGGCCAAGTGTGATTCAGAAATAGCGATTAAAGTATCGCATCTGTCTTTAAGGGTCGGAGCTTCCAAAAGGGCTTGTTTTTCTGCAGGGTTATAAGGGCTCATCATGCAAAGTGCTATAACCAGTGTTTCGGTTTCCGATTTTTCAATTGTTTCCCAATCAGCACTCATATTGTTTGCATCAAGATAATTTTTAAAAGCCAGTAAAACTTCATCCCGGTCTATGTCGTCTCCTTGGCACATTTCATCGAGGTCATCTTCAATATATTCGACTTTACACTGACGGTAATCTGTATTGGTCTTGAGTTCTTCGACAACATTAAAGCGGCATATCCCAGACAAGCTGATATGGTATCGGCCATCGCCCATTTCCTGATAAGCAGATATGCGCCCAATACAGCCCATATCACTTAATACTGGTGCAGGACTGCCATTATGGTCTGTTTTCAAACAAGGCTGTATCATTCCAATAATTTTATTACTGCTAAGTGCGTCATTTATCATATTGATGTAACGTTGCTCAAATATATTAAGTGGTAATTGCCCGCCAGGAAGTAATAATGCACCGGTTAGTGGAAATACAGGAATCGTATCCGGTATTTCACTAATAGAATTATAGGATGTGTTTCCTGCTTTCATTGTCTATCCAATATCAGATTGTAATAACAATTATCTGGTGCAATTTTTATAATTCTCAAGGCTATTTATGAAAACTAATATGTGATGGTTTAATTTTGTAGAAAATATGCCTGATTATGAAAATAACAAAGAAGACAGTTTTCTTCGGGCAGTAATCGTTGTTTCATCTGTCATACCCCAAGCATCAAAAAATTGAAGCAGTTGTATGCGGGCTGCGTCATCATTCCAGCTTGGCTTGCTTTTCATGATTTGAAGCAGTTGATTTGCCGCTTCTTCGCGCTTGTTTGCAGCGTTTAACGCGATTGCATAATCAAGCCGTAGCTGAGGATCATTGAGATTTTCTTCAACTTGTTTCACCAAATCGGCAGATGTGTTGCCAAGAGCTTGTGCCTGTTCTGCCAAGTCAATCGCAGATTTAAGCGAGACAATTTCTGGAGAAGCCAATTGTTCTTCATTAAGGTGAGCAATAACGCCATTCGCGCCAATAATATTATTTTCTTCCAAATAAAGATTACCAACAGCTGCAACAGCCGTTAGATTTTCTGGCTCAATGGTTAGAATATGCCCATATACACGTCCCGCTCCTTGAATATCACCTTGTTCTACCAGTCTGGATGCATCTGCAAGCAGGTTATCCATTTGCGAACTGTCGTCTATTGGTCCTGCAAGTTTGGTAATAAATTCACGAATTTCAGTTTCGGTTTTTGCGCCCATAAAAGCATCAGCTGGTTTGCCTTCAACAAAAGCAACAACGGCCGGAATGGATTGTATGCCCATTTGACCAGCGACTTCTGGATGTTTATCAATATCCATTTTTACAAGGCGGATTTTTCCATTTGTATCTGCAACAGCTTTTTCAAGTGCTGGTGCTAATTGTTTACAAGGGCCACACCATGGAGCCCAAAAATCCACCAGTACAGGAGCTTGCATAGAAGCTTCAATGACCTCAGAACCAAATTGGCTGGTTGATATGTCTTTCACTGAAGTATTCGCTGTAGCTTTTGGTGAATTATTATTACTAAAGGCGGCATCGGTATTTTGATTTGTATTGGTATTTATAGTGTAGCCGCCACTTGTGCCAAATCCATATTCGTCGTTACTCATGCGTTTTCTCCAGCTTCTGAAACCTGCACAATTTGCGGTTTATGTTTCACGTGCTCCAGAAATTTAAGTAGGTCTTGTCTAGTAATGGTAGTAGTCATTTCATTCGTCAATGGATGGCAATTAATAAGATCATAATCCAGCAAAGGTTTATCAATTATAACACTAACCTGATTGTTAACATCATTAATAGGTGCAAAAGCTGTTACTGAACCTGGCTTTACCCCCAGTAGTTCCATAAGTGCTTCTGGGTTTCCAAAAGAGACACGCCCCTTTGCTCCAATAAGCCCATGGACGGAGTTTAATTTTATGCTTGCAGTGCCTTCTGCAACAATTAAAAAGTAGTTTCCCTTTTTGTCTTTTAAAAAAAGATTCTTTGTATGCCCGCCTGGAATATCTTGTTTAATCTTGGATGATTCTTCTACCGTAAAGACAGCCTCATGCTCATGAGTAATGGTCTCAATGTTTAAGTCTTTTAAAGTTTGCAAAAGGTCATGCGGGCTTAATATCATGTTGAATTCCATTTGGTTATGCCAAATCAATAAGTCTTGTAAGCGCTTATATCAAGCCTTCATAATGGCACTTGTTAAGTATAAAATACTTCAATTCTATTTGATGTAAAATTTGGGTTGCAATTCAAATCGACTTGCTTCATACAACGTAAACAAGCGACAAGCTTACAGTGAGCGGGCGTAGCTCAGGGGTAGAGCGAAACCTTGCCAAGGTTTAGGTCGTGAGTTCGAATCTCATCGCCCGCTCCAGTTTTTAAATATTTGCTAGAATTAAAATATGGCTACAGTTTCAATTTTTTTATTAAAAAATATTTTTTACTGCAGCCAGTTCTTTATTAAGTTTTCAGCATGAACAGTTTTTTGTTTTGAATTAAGTTCGAAACAGTTGCTTTTAACTTGCGCCAGTATCTGGCGATTATCATCATTAGCATT
>CALDZF010000179.1 GCA_937944165.1 uncultured Rhizobiaceae group bacterium
AAATGCCATTGGTTCAAAGTTGAAATGCGTACAAAAACGTTCAAGAATTACGGGATCTGCCCGGTTGGACTTTGCGACATAGACGATACGGTTAATATGATCTATGACCATGGCGCCTGTACCTTCAAGCGATAATTTGTCCAGTTCCAGACCCGAATAGTCAATTACATCTTGAACACGGTATTCCTGTTTCAGTAATTCGATAACATCCCAGCGTCGCTCGCGTTGCCGGCTAGCTGCATACATTGGGTAGATTGCAACATGCCCACCAACATGCGTTGAAAACCAATTGTTTGGAAAAACAGAATCGGGAGTATCCTTGTCGCCATTATCATCAAATACGTGAACACGAACGCCTGCATTTTCCAAGGTTGTGACTGCTTTATCAAATTCTTCCAAAGCAAGTTTGGCAGATTGTTCCTGTGAAATTTGATTGGCAATTTGAAAGCCGTTATCGTCAACAGTTTCAGGGTTTGAATTAAACTTATGGGGTCTGACCATAACAATTGAGGAAGGGGATTGAACATTTTCCATCAATAACTCCTCGTCGGTCTGTCTAATACTTTACGACCCAGCAGGCTGGCGCAAAGATCAACCATGAGTTTGGCTGTGCGTCCTCGTTCATCGAGAAACGGATTGAGTTCAACCAGATCGAGAGACGTTACCAGACTGCTATCGCAAAGCATTTCCATAATTAAATGCGCTTCGCGGAAGGTTGCCCCTCCTGGAACGGTCGTACCAACAGCAGGTGCTATGTCTGGTTCTAAAAAATCTACATCCAGACTGACATGCAATTCGCCATTGGCTTTTTTTACACGCTCAAGAAATGCGTGTAGAGGGGAGGCCACTCCGCTCTCATCTATTGAGCGCATATCATAAACATCAATCTTTGAAGCGGCCAAGTGTTGGTTTTCAGCAGGGTCAACAGAGCGAATACCCATCATACAAATGTTTGCAGGGTCAACACGGTGTTTAAGAGGAGGGTATATGCCCTCAAAACCAGCTTGGCCTGTAAAATAGGCAACTGGCGTGCCGTGAAGATTGCCGCTTGTGGTCGTCTTCAGAGTGTGAATATCCGGATGAGCGTCGAGCCATAGAACAAATTGTTCGCGACCCAATTCTGCTGCATGACGCGTTACACCAGGAACAGTACCAATAGAAAGACTGTGATCGCCCCCAAGAAAAATGGGCAAGTTTGATGATTGTGAAGCCTTGTAAGCAGCCTCTTCCAAAGATATTGCCCAACCGATTGTTTCATCTAAATGATGGATTGTTGAATTTGGATGAGTGTATGGTTGTGTTGCGCAAGGCTCAATATTGCCGAGGTCATAAACATCATAACCAAGTGCTTCAATAGCTGGTTTTAATCCGGCAGTGCGGTAAGCATCCGGCCCCATAAGGCAACCATGTTGGCTGGCTCCGCATTCAACTGGCGCGCCTACTAAAGTACAACTCAACATCGTGAATGCCTCTTAGAAACGTAATTCCAAAGATTATTCAAAAAAATAGAGTAATCAGATAGTTGGCAAAATATACATAATGGAATATATTTTTTTCAAAATGCTAACTGCTGGAATCAATTTGATAGAATGTACTTAAATGACTGAATTAACTACCACGGATCGAAAGCTTCTTGCTGCTCTTAAAAGAGATGGTCGCGCATCTGTTACAACGCTTGCTGATCAACTTGGGGTATCTCGTGCTACTGTGCAAACCAGTATGGAGCGGTTAATCCAGTCAGGTACAATCCAGCGTTTTACGGTTGATATTGACAGCTCTAAAGGCGGTGAGGTGATACGCGCGGTAATGAGCATAGAAGTGCAAGGAAACCTTACATCGTCAATCGTTAAAGCACTCAAAAAGATGCCTGAAATCGTTAGTCTTCATAGCACGAATGGTGCTTGGGATTTGGTTGCGCATATTGAGACTTCCAGCCTAGCTGATTTTGATGGATTGCTGAGCCGTACCCGTGAAATTTCAGGTATATTAAACAGCGAGACAAGTATTTTGTTAAATACTGCCAAATAGCTTTTTCAAAGCAAAGCATTCTTCGTATCTAAAAGTCTGAGGTGAGGATTGTATAATCTGACTTGTTATTTATTTGACAACTTTTCATATGCGCTTTTATCAATAGCTGTAACAGTTTTATCGCAATCGTATAAAACCTTGTCATCCCTATATTCATACGGCTAAAAGCCTGCTATAGGTTCGCGCAATTGCAAAGATTAATTAAATTAGACAGCCCGTCTGAAACCAAAGAGGTAGAATGGCTAAAGAAGAAGTTCTTGAATTTCCTGGTGTTGTATCGGAACTATTACCGAATGCAACGTTTAGAGTGAAACTTGAAAATGATCATGAGATCATTGCCCATACTGCAGGGCGGATGCGTAAAAACCGTATTCGTGTTCTTGCAGGTGACAAGGTGCTTGTTGAAATGACACCTTATGATTTGACCAAGGGGCGTATTACCTACCGTTTCAAGTAGGATTGGGTGCAATATGGCAGCAATTCCAAAATTAGTATTGGCTTCGGGATCTCCTCGCAGATTGCAATTGCTGCAGCAGATTGGGGTTGAGCCTGATCATCTATCGCCAGTTGATGCGGATGAAACACCCAATAGAGGTGAGGTACCTCGTTCGCTTGCCAAACGGCTGTCGAAAGAAAAGTCCGAACTTGCAATGGAGAACGTAAGGCGTTCTGAAGAATTGCAGGGCAGTTATGTTTTAACCGCTGATACGGTAGTGGGGCTTGGCAGTCGTATCTTGCCCAAGGCAGAAATGCTGGATGAAGCGGCATCAAGCTTGCGGCTTTTGTCGGGGCGTAATCACCGTGTTTATACAAGTATAACCTTGGTTACACCAAAAGGTTCTGTGCGTCATAAGCTGGTTGAAACAAGGGTGCGTTTTAAACGTCTTTCACGCGATGAATTGGAAGCTTATCTGGCTTCTGGCGAATGGCGCGGTAAAGCAGGAGGGTATGCTATTCAAGGGATTGCAAGCAGTTTTGTTGTAAAGCTGATCGGTTCTTACACGAATGTAGTTGGCCTGCCGCTTTATGAAACTTCTGCACTTTTAACAGGTGAGGGGTATCCAGTTCACTTTAGCTGGATAAACAAGGTATAATCTCGTGAGTGCCAAGATTGAACCCTTGCGCAAACCTGTTAAATGCCCATCGTGTAAAATGCAGTCAGCGCGTGAACATTATCCATTTTGTTCAAAAAGATGCTCTGATGCAGACCTGAATGGATGGTTTTCGGATAGCTATGCAATCGGCAGTGAAGAAATAAATGAGTTCGAAGAAGAATAGTTGTAATTTTGCGAATAAACCCACTGGACAGGGCTTGAGCTTAGTCCTATAAACCGCAAGCCCAAGGTATAAAATTCTAAGTGATTTGCACTTTTAATTCATTCACCTAAACCCGATGCCCGGGTAGCTCAGGGGTAGAGCAGCGGATTGAAAATCCGCGTGTCGGTGGTTCGATTCCGCCCCCGGGCACCATAAAAATCAATAACTTAGCCTGTTTTCTTGTGTGGCTCGGCGCTAGACTTGAATGTGGCGCGGCGCTAGCTTTGGCACAGAATGACGTTAGCTTTGGCACTTCAAAACAGGAATTTGAGTGTAAAAATAAGCCTTATAAGGTGACTTTATTGCCAGGCTTAATGTACTTAAAATGATCTTTATTTCCTAAACCGTCCTTAATCATTATGTCTAGCTCTTTTCGAGCGACTTCTATGTTCAGCCCTTCACTTACTTTTTTAAGCCTGCTTGGGCTATGTAAAACTGCGATAAGGCTTAATTGATGTGATATTTCATCTGTAGCTATCATAGAGTTAATAATATAATCTTGCACTTCGTCTGGCAGCGTATCAATAAAGTCGTTTAACTCTTCAAAAAAAGTGTTTTGGGCAACGTTTAATTTAGCTGCAAACTTTGCAACCGCATATAATTTGTCTGCTTTTAGATTTAAATTATTGCTCATGATTGTTTGGGATAATTTTGAGTAAAATATTGAGAAGCAGGCCGAATGCCCGAACCTGCTCCATGTGCTGACTGTCGGGACTGGCATTAGTCGTCGTCTCACACATCTTCTTGTAACACCCTACCTGTAGGGGACACTTAAGGGTGCTACAAGGTTTTCAGATACCGAATATATTCTCCATCACCACCACTTGTTAAAGCTCTACCAAATACATTTTTGGCGTTGCTGGCCGCTTTTTTGACTTTGCCCTCTGCGGCGGTACAAAGCGGATCACCCGCGTTGATTGCGCCACTTGCTTTTGCTTCACACGTGCCGATTAGAACAACGCCAAAATGATCACCTTTTTTTGCTGGTGAAAGGGCAAAACCTTTTACTGGCTGGTCTGCGGTTGTGATTGCTTGGTCTGCAAAATTAACAAGATCATATGCCTTTACATCACTATCGGCAAAACCTGTATCGGTTAAAGTTTGTTGAAATCTTATTGTCATAGTTCGCTCCATCTAAAGCTTTAAGTTTCGAGGCGTTTGACCGCTTCACTAAAGGAAATGTTTTGTTCACTCGCCAGTGCTTTGGCGCTGGCATGAAGTTTTATATCTTCATGTTCAGCGCGATAACCTGCTGGCATATTGTCCAACATGTCATCTTGTCTTTGTTCTTCTTTTAAAGGGGCATATTCGCCAAAAGATACAACGGGCGGATGTTCTTCCAGATAGTTCAAAAACCAGTCACGCGACCCCATATCACCCGAGGCAAAGGAAATGGTTTCAGAGTTATCAAGGCTTTCAACAAAACTAAGCATATCCTCTGCATGACATGGTAAAAGCTTGCCTTTATCCATTAATATTTCCATGGCGCGTTGGTTCTCATAACGCTGGATTGCCTTGGCGGCCATTTCTTCTGCAAAGATCATATCATCTTCGCCAAATTCAATAATGCCAAGTCCTGAACCAGAAAATTCAACAGGCTTTAACCCTTTAACGGCGGGTGCGGCAGCGCCTAAAAAACCAACATGCTGTAACATGTATTTTCCTGCAATTGGATTGGCAGGTGAATTGCGTCCAAAAAACGAGGCTGATATTTTTTTATACCGACCCTGTTTCACCATTTCTACAAATGCCTCATCAACCTGATCGATATCAGCCTTGAGAGTGTCATTTTCTACATAAAGCCGTTCAACCCATCCATATGCGGGTGCGTCCATTTTTGGATGCCCAACAACAATAGGGGCGTTGTGCTTTTCGCGGTCGTAATTGTTAGCAACCTCATGCAACATCGAAACAGGGAAGTTCTGGCTTCTACCATTCATGGGTTTGTGTTGCCCAGCCTTGAAAATTTCAATGCCTTTTGTAACGTTTTTACTTGTATCCTTATCCATTGTTTTCACCATCGGTTTCAGCAATTACATTTTGGAAAAGGAAGCCAGAACTAGCACCTGTTAACACTGGTAAGCGTTCGTAGGTAACGCCATATAGCCATGATTTTGTATCGCCATCATATCTTGGCTTTTCTACAAATGGATGGCCTTTAAGTGTGTAGGTATAGCCAAAGCTTGGTTCTTCAAACCCTGCACTATCCATCGGCGCATAGGCTAGCACTGCACTATTGCCCCATACATCAACAAACTTTGCACTCTCGTCAGGACTATCCAGCATGACAGAGCGTCCAACTGCCAGTTTTTCCAAGTCAAAATAAGCCGCAAGCATATCAGTGGTAATGCTTTCAGCAGTTGTATATTTGAATTGGTCTTTAATGGTCGGGTGGTTTTTCAAAGATATAAATACAGGCTTTGAAATAACAAATACATTGGGATCACAACCAGCTGTTAGTCTGACTTGTTCTTTGGCTTTATCCATCAAATCAAGTGGGTTGCTTGTCGGGTCATTCCATTGTTTTTCGTCTGCAAGGTTTAGTTTGTGACTGTCCATATAGTTTTCTGGATTTGTCGCAATCTGTGCTTG
>CALDZF010000180.1 GCA_937944165.1 uncultured Rhizobiaceae group bacterium
GGGTGGTTCATGGAGTAAGTGGCAATTAATGGTCGCGGCTGCTGATACCCAACAGATAATTATGATTGTAGTCTTGATGGTGAGTTCATTATTAAATGTTGCTTATCTCTTACCAATCGTGGCCAAAGGGTTTTTCCTAACCGATGATAAAAACAATGCTAAAATTGGTATTAAGGAAGCGCCGTTTTGGTGTGTAGCACCACCAGTTTTTACGGGTATCAGCTGTGTTGTCCTTTTTATTTATGCAGGTGATATTCAAGGATTCCTCATGCCGCTCGTAGAGGTGAAGCAATGATGGACAATCAAAAAGAAAAAAATATGAATGCATCTCACAAACAAAACAATATGCGCTTCGGGCTTGTTTTTAAGCTACTTATTATAATTTGTTCTATGCTGTTTGTAGTAGAATTTTTTATCAAGAAAAAAACGAGCCTTGCGATTGAAGCCATTCCGGGACTTCATGCAAGTACAGCGCTCGTAGCCATTTTTATTATAGTATTCGGTGTTCGTATCCTGCGCAGTGTCCTGTCACTAAGTGAAGACTATTATGCGCCTGGCGCTGTTGATAGTGAGCGCTATCCTCAAAAAGATACTAAAAGGGAGGTCACCAATGATTGATGTGATTTCTCCTGCCTTTTTCTTTTTAATGACTTCTGTTGTTGTTGCTTTCCTGCCTTATAGCATGTTTCGTTCTGCTCTTTTGCTTGGTTCGCCAGTCGTTGCAGGGCTGTATATTCTAGACATTCCTATGGGTTTTGGTGGCACGGTAGAACTGGCTGGCCTTACACTGGAGACCATGCGTGTTGACAAGTTATCAGTAATATTTGGGCTAATTTTTTGTTTTGCGGCCTTCATAGGCAATCTTTATGCGCTTCACGTAAAGGATAAAATCCAGCAGGTTGCAGCACTTGCCTATGCAGGTTCAGCTGTTGGTGCTGTCTTTGCAGGTGACTTAGTAACTTTGTTCCTATTCTGGGAAGGGACTGCGCTTACCTCTGTCTTCTTGATTTGGGCACGTCAAACCGAAGGCGCATATCATACTGGTATGCGTTATCTTATTATTCAGATCGGATCTGGCGTAATATTGCTGGGTGGTGTTGTTATGTTCTACCGTGAAACAGGTTCCATAGCCTTTGATGCTATGACACTTGGCAGTATGGCAACCTGGTTTATCTTTATTGCTTTTGGTATCAAGTGTGCTTTTCCGCTTTTGCATAATTGGGTTCAAGATGCTTATCCGGCATCCACTATTACTGGCATGGTAATTCTATCGTCCTTTACAACCAAGCTTGCTGTTTATGCTCTTGCACGCGGATTTCCAGGAACTGAACTCCTGATTTATATTGGTGCTATCATGGCGGTCTTCCCAAATTTTTATGCCGTGATTGAAAATGATCTACGCCGTGTTCTAGCCTATTCTCTCAATATACAATTAGGCTTTATGGTGGTGGGCATTGGTGTTGGGACTGAGCTTGCATTAAATGGCGTGGCAGCTCATGCGGTCGTACATATTTTATACAAAGCTTTGCTTTTAATGGCCATTGGTGCTGTAATGTACAGAACTGGCAAATCAAAGGCTACAGAACTTGGTGGGTTATCTAAAACCATGCCGATCACAATGATGCTTAGTATCATTGGCGCGCTGGCTGCTTCTGCCTTCCCGTTATTCTCAGGCTTTGTTTCAAAATCATTGATTACATCTGGTACTTCAGAAGCAGGCCATGCAGGCGTTTGGTTGGCACTGCTGTTTGCTTCAGCTGCAGCGCTATATCATACTGGTGTCAAAGTTCCATATGCGGCTTTCTTTGCAAAAGACAGTGGACTTCGCCCAAAGGAAGCACCAACACATATGCTATGGGCTATGGTAATTACTGCTTCCTTGTGTGTACTAATTGGAATTTTTCCTAATATCCTTTATTCGCTTCTTCCTTTTGAAACGAACTATTCCCCATATTCGGCTGGCAAAGTAATTACTCAATTGCAACTTTTGTTCTTCGCAGCATTAGCAGTAGTTTTCCTAGCTAGAAAGGATTTAATCCTGCCTGAAGTAAAGTCTGTTAATCTTGATTTTGATTGGACATATAGAAAATTGTTACCACGCGTTTTTGGCTTTTTTGCAGGCTACATTATGCGTATATGGCAGGTGCTGTCATTTATTATTATGTTTAAGCTAAAGCGTATTGTATCTGGGCTTTATAGTTCACACGGACCAGAAGGGCGTATGGCAAGTGTGTGGCCTACGGGTGCCATGGTACTATCGATTGCAATCATTCTAACGGCTACATTGGTCGTTAATTTTCTTTCTTAGTTAAGTTTGTTTCTTTGACAAATATGGTCTTAGCGTTAGAGTTAATGTAGCAAAATAATACCCTTGGCTGTTAAATCCATATTATCAAGAGTTTTGAACGAATAATTTAGAAAAGTTAGAGTTCTTTAATGGGTATATTTCTAAAGTGGTAAAATAATACAAGTGCATTTATTATAAGCAAAATATCTGCCTGAGTTATGTCATAAATTACTTGTAGCAATAAACACCTATTTAGGCTCAGGACTTATTAATTTGGTTAAAATGGTTGGGACAAGTTTTTGCGGATAATAGACGTGAGACGCAGTAAACCTTTTGGTTTGCAAGTCGAAACAACGCATTAGCCCGTGAAAACCTGTCCAATCCACCTAACCGACCCGAAGGACGATTGTTATGGCGACGAACTACAGCGTTAAAGCTTTTGACTGGGGTATAAACCCTTACCAAACTGTTAAACTTTATTACCAAATCGTAACCAGGCTCTTATCTAAAATTTAAGGTAAGTGGCGTAAGTTGGTTCTCATAGTAATTGGTCCTTTTTTGAGTAGTGAGTATTATGACCGATATGGTAAGACCACGAGTAAAATATGTAATAGGTCCGGATGGAAGTCCGCTGACTGTTTCCGATTTACCACCAACTTCAACACGTCGATGGGTTATCCGTCGCAAGGCAGAAGTTGTTGCAGCTGTACGCGGAGGGTTGTTGTCTTTAGAAGAGGCATGCGATCGATATACGCTTACAGTGGAAGAATTCCTGAACTGGCAATCCTCAATTGATGAGCATGGCTTGGCAGGTCTTCGTACAACAAGAATTCAAGAATACCGCGCTTAAGACACGGGACTTGTTTCAGGAAAGCTGAGACAAAATTAACCGGTCATACAAAAGGCACGGAATTATAAAGAGCACATTAAACTGGCGGCTTTCAGAAATGAAGGTCGTCTTTTACTGTTTGGTTTTCGGCAATAGATATTGCGCCAGCTGCATCTTCGCAACTGATAGAGCCACCGCGATTGCTGAAATTGCAAAGAACCAAAGACCAGGTTGAGAAATAGCATTGGCAAGTCCGCTGGTTTTTGCGGCAAAAACGGCAATCGCAACCAAAAGCACATCCATCATGGACCACTTTGCAAGGGCAGCCGCCCACCCTCTTGCCGCCTCCCCTAAAAATACGGCTTGAAATGCAGTGAATAACTTCACGATAGGGAATAAAATTGAAAAAGCGAATACTACAAAGGAAAGGAGGATTTCCCCATCTACCCAAAGACCTGATATGATGGAAATCAAAGAAGGTGTTTCGGTAAAGAAATATAGTTTTTCAAATTGCATTAAGGGTAAGGATATCCCTAACCCGAAAGAAACACTTGCAATTAATAAAATTAAGGGTCTGAATTTATGCATATACCACTCACTAACTTTTCAATAGTCAGCAAATAGCATGGGATATTAAAAACTCAAAACGTATGGAAACAACCAAAAGTGCCCCATGAACCTTTTGGTTCACAGGGCAACAATGGAGTAAAGACTTATAAGCTTTTAGTGCTTAACCAATCATCGCTCGGCTATCGACCAAATCATCGACGGTGTCTTCCAAAATACCAGTACCGCCATCTCTTTGCTCAAGCTTTTGCGCCTTGGTTAATTCTTCATCTGCTTCCTTAAGCGCTGCCTCAGCATTACCGCGCTTTTCTTTAAGGTCACGAATTGAACCTTCAAGATTTTCCTGACGCGAACGTGCAGCCTTTGCAAATGTAGGATAAGCAAAATGCGAAGTATCAGTGATACCCGCTTTTTCTTCTTCAATATTAATTTGTGCTTGAAGATCACCATGCATTTTTTCAAATTCGGCAATCATCATGTCAATTTGTGCCAACTGACGTGTTTTGTCTTCTACTTGAAAATGTTTCAAGCGAAGAAGATTATCACGCGATTTCATACTCAATACTCCTTGAACCGCATAAAGAACATCAAACAGACGTTCTTTTATGTATTTACTCTTTGGCAAAACGCCGATCTGATAAAAACGCATCAGATCACCTTGCTAATAAAAACAACAAAATTGTAATAATTAATGAAAAACTACAATCGCATTAACTTTTTATTTACCCGGCCTATTAATTATAGATCAAGGTTATTAAAGGTAGGTAAACTAACTGATTACCTTTAGTAAACTTGTGGCTAAAAAATTAGGTGATTCGTAATTTTCCTCATTTTGAAGCCACATGTTAACCTTGGTAAATTGCTTAAATCGTTAAAAAACACCAGTTTAGGCCAGTTTTTAAAAGCTTTTTATGGGGTTGCGCTTAAGAATTACAATTTGTTAACCATTATGTACGAGCATGTGGTTATTAATTATTAACCATAGTCGAATCTTACGGTTAACGAGGCTACCAGATTCAGACAATTGCTTAGCGGCAAAAGGGGATAAAGATGCGAGTATTGCTTATTGAAGACGACAGCGCTACGGCCCAAAGCATCGAGTTGATGCTGAAGTCAGAGAGCTTCAATGTCTACACGACTGATTTGGGTGAAGAAGGTGTCGATCTCGGCAAACTTTACGATTACGATATTATTTTACTAGACCTTAACTTGCCAGACATGTCTGGCTATGAAGTTTTACGCACATTAAGACTTTCCAAAATTAAAACACCAATTCTTATTCTATCTGGCCTTGCGGGTATAGAAGATAAGGTTCGTGGTCTTGGTTTTGGTGCTGACGATTATATGACAAAGCCGTTTCATAAAGATGAGCTTGTTGCACGTATTCATGCAATTGTTCGCCGTTCTAAAGGCCACGCACAATCTGTAATCACAACAGGTGATCTTGTTGTTAATCTGGACGCAAAAACTGTAGAGGTTTCCGGCCAACGTGTTCACCTAACCGGTAAAGAATATCAAATGCTTGAGTTGCTATCGCTTCGCAAGGGCACGACACTTACCAAGGAAATGTTCCTTAATCACCTTTATGGTGGCATGGATGAGCCAGAGCTTAAAATTATTGATGTATTCATCTGTAAATTACGCAAAAAACTCGCAGCTGCAGCAGATGGCCTTAATTATATCGAGACTGTCTGGGGACGTGGATATGTTTTACGTGAGCCTGATGGATCAGAACTTCTTGAAAGTGCATAAGCTTTCAGAATATAAAATTGAGATACAAAAAAACCCGCTTCAAGCGGGTTTTTTATTGGGAAAGTGGATTTTAAAAACAAACCTGCTTTTATGCAGCTGCGATATTATCTTTGTCATTTTCGATACCAGCTTCCATAAGCTTGGTTTGAAGAATTTTACGATTAAAAGGCTTCATCATAAATGCATGAGCGCCCGCTCTTTTTGCTTTTGTCATGTCAGAAACCATAATCTCGCTTGTACAATAAATGATACGCGTTAAATCAGAGCCTGGCATTCTTTTAAATTGCTCTAAAAACTCTAGTCCTGTCATGTTTGGTGTATCCCAATCAAGCAAGATAGCATCAGGCATATCAATGTTGCATTTTTCCAAAGCTTCAAAGCAATCACCAGCCTCGACAACGACAAACCCCATGTCTGTTAAAATACGATTTGCTACTTTTCGTATTACAGGTGAATCATCCACAAGTAGAAAGACTTTCATAGTCAGCTCCATCAAAGCAATTTAATATAATCTTGCATGAAGCTTAATCATTCAAGTTTAAAAAGACACTAATAGAAATAAGTAAATTCAGAATAATAAATAAAATAACTTCAAATTTGTAATTAAGGTTATTTTTTTATTAATTTAGGTAAAACTCTTATGCTTCTATAATTTTAGCGTCAAAGACAACATCTTCGCCTTCAAGGCGCGCTGTAACTTCCATGTTCGATGATTGAGCCAATTGGAGTGTATAAATTGGCTGGATTGCATGTGCATCAATGGTTTCTTCGAATGTACCATTTAATAAATCTAAAAAAGCAGGAGGTACACGCCCATTTTTGCCAGTAGAAGTTATCTTGAACTTAGGCGAACCATTTGGGTCTTCAATTTGAGCTTTTACAAGACCACCACGCGGTATTGCGCTTAAACCAATTAAAACCATATTAAGAAGAAGCTTAACTTGATTTTTAGCCATCAATGCACGTTCACCATGCCATTCCAAATCTGTTTTCTTTTCATTATCAAAAAACGCGCGCGCAACACTTTCAGCATCGCCAGTATCAATATGCGCACCTGCCGAACCAGCAGCTCCAAATGCAATACGAGCGAACTGTAGTCTTGCGGAAGCATTTTTAGCAGATGACCTAATAAGCTCCATCGCAATTTCTGATGTTTCTTCATCCATCCCTTCGTCAAGCAATTCAATACCGTTTGCAATTGCGCCAACAGGAGAAATAACATCATGACAGACACGAGAGCATAAAAGTGCTGCCAAATCCATTCCGCCTAATTCAGGTAATTTTTGCATCGGTAAAACCTTTGTTTTGTAATATTCATATCTTTTAAAAAGTCATGCTCATTCATGACGAATCATTTTTTCAATAACATGAAACAGATTAACAGTATTTTGCGATGTGTTTAAATCCTTAAAAATCGAACTTATTTAAAAATTGTCATGAAAAAGTCATGATTGATTCACCTTTCGGAAAAGGTTTTCGTTAATAATACGGCCAATGACATCCAATGGTAAGCAAATCAAAGGCTAAGGAAAAATCATGGAACAGATTAAAAATGAAATATTTGGCTTCTTAAGTCACGCCATAAACGCATTTTTATTAATAATGCTAGTAACGATAACAATACTATCGAGCAATAAAGTTGTTTTGGCACAAAGCAGTGCACATTATTCAAACCAGGAAGTGCTTAACGCTGGACATAAGTTCTTTGGCGCGACATCCGGTAATCTAGCAGCAGCTTTTGAAAGAGCATTTTCCAAGTATGGACTACCAAATGGATATATTCTTGGAGAAGAAGCAAGTGGCGCCTTTATTGGCGGGTTGCGTTATGGAGAAGGTAGTCTTTACACAAAAAATGCTGGCGATCATAAAGTTTTCTGGCAAGGGCCCTCAATTGGCTGGGATTATGGTGCTGATGGCAATCGCACCATGATATTGGTTTATAACCTACCAGATGTCGATACGCTATATAAACGCTACGGTGGTGTATCGGGTTCAGCTTATGCAATTGGTGGCGTCGGCGTAACAGCGCTTACACGTCAAGGTGTTCACTTGGTACCAATCAAAACAGGCGTAGGTGCTCGTTTGGGTGTAAACATAGGTTATTTGAAATTACGTAAAACACCTCGTATCAATCCGTTCTAGAAAGAATAAAAACTTTGACTTTAAAAAGGCGCCCATTAGGCGCCTTTTTTATTCTTATTACACAATAACGCCATTTATTAACCTTAATAAATTCTTTAATTGGCATTTCAAACTACAGCATGCGAAACTGAAATTGATGGGATATTAAATTATTCTGCTTTTAAAACATTTGAATCGACGGATTTATGATGACGCTTGAAGTTATTCTCTATTTTGTACTTGGCTTCCTGGTAGCAGGTCTTTTAGCGCTTATGATATCCCCTGTCATATGGAACCGTGCGATAACCTTAACGCGCCAAAAAATAGAAAACTCAGTTCCATTATCCATAAACGAAATTCAAGCTGATAAAGATCAATTACGTGCAGAATTTTCAATGAGCACTCGCAGGCTGGAGATGAGCATCGATGAATTGCGTGAGAAAGCATCAGAGCAACTGATAGAAATCAATAAAAAACGCGATCAATCTGCTAAATATGACGAAGACATGAAAGAACGCCAGACGACTATTAATGAACTGGAAGCAAAAGCAAGTGATCTCAGGGCTGATTTGGCTTCGCGCGAAGCGCATCTTAAAGACACCATAGCCAAACAAGAAAGGCTTGAAGCTCAATTTGCAGAACTGTCTGAAGAGCTAAGTCAAACACGCATTAAACTATCAGAAAACGAACAAGAGCTATCAGGCAAACGCATAGAACTGGTCGCCAAAGACACCAAGATTGAAAGCCTAACCAATACACTGACGAATACCGATATTGGGGGTGATGATACTTTGGAAAAATTCCGAAACTTTGGTTTAAAACTAGCTGCAACTGAAGAAAAGTTGGAAGCACAAAAACAACTCACAAAAGAAGCTAGAGCTAGAGCGCAACAAGCAGACGAAAAAGCACAAGAAACAATTAAAAAAATGGAAGCTCGCGAGCGTGATCTTAGCGACTCCAGACAAACCAATAGTTCTGACTCAACAAGCATTATGGATTTAAATGAGCAACTTATTAATGAAAAATCAAAAATCATTGAGCTTGAGGCCAAACTGGCAAAACAAACAATCCAAAGTGAGGCATTATTGAATGATGCTTCCAATGAGAATGTTCAAGCCTTAATGGCGTCTATCAATCAAGATATGGATGAAAAAACTCGCCATGTTAAAAAGATTGAAGAAGAACGTGATGCGCTTCAAGACAAACTCAATCTTTTATCGGCAAACGCTGGCAGCAATTGGTCTGACGAAAGACAGGAAAATGCTATATTACGTGAGCGCATTAACGATATGGCAGCGCAAATCACTTCAATGACGGCACAAGTTGAAGGTAAGACTTCTCCGATCCATAAAATTGTAAAGTCAGAGAAGCCCCCTAAGAAATCGACAGCGGAAGATAATGCTTCACAAGAAAGAAACACAATATCACTTGCCGAGCGCATTCGCGCAATCCAAAAAGCCGCGAATTAATATTTAAACATAATTGAGGGCCAGGCTCTAAATAATAAGATTATTTTGTTGTAACGCGGCTAATTGCACCTGTAGGCAAATCAATTATCCAAAACTGACCTTGGCCATCGCCAAGACGCACATTAAGCACTAAACGATTTCCAACCAAACTTGATGAAGTCACAGAAGCGCCATTAGGCAAATCAATTTCTATGTTTTCTTTTAAAGAAACATTGGCAACAGGGTTTGTTGTCGCTTGATTATTAACAGGTTCTACCTCTGTTTTGTCTTCAGTTTTACTAACTTTATAGACAACAGCATAAAGTACGCTCATAAGCGCAATCACCATGATACCAATTGAGACCACAAGCAGACGAACCATTTTCACACGCACTCTTTCCATTACTGGATCAAGAGGTTCTTCTTCGTTAATTTGGTCAGCCATATTATTTCCTCATAGTGGAGTTCCAAATGACTGTTAACGAAGAGAAAGCAAAAGGGGAAGCCTTGATTGTGCAAGAACAGCATATAGGCACAAGATTAGATGCTTTTATTGCTTCTTTTATGCCCAGTTACGTCTCGCGGTCACGCGTGACAGAAATTATCAAGCAGGGTGGCGTAACCGTAAATAGCAATGAGGTTAAAAAACCCAACCACCGCTTAAAGCTTGATGACAAGATCATTATGGAAGTACCAGAGCCAGAAGAAGCAACGCCTGAGCCAGAAGATATCCCGCTCGATATTTATTATGAAGATGACAACTTGCTGATTATCAATAAGCCAGCAGGCATGGTCGTACACCCTGCCCCCAGTCACTGGAGTGGAACCATGGTCAACGCCCTGCTCCATCATTGCGGTGATACGCTCTCTGGTATTGGAGGTGTGAGACGCCCAGGCATTGTGCATCGGTTAGACAAGGATACATCCGGTCTTTTGGTGGTAGCTAAAAACGAACGAACGCATTCAGGCCTTACAAAACAGTTCATGGATCACGGCCGCTCAGGCCCATTGGAACGCAATTATCTGGCTCTTGTTTGGGGACGCTTTGAAAAACTGACCGGAAGCATCAACGCACCGCTTGCCCGCTCACCCAATAATCGGAAGAAACGAGCAGTAGTGAAAGATGATCACACAGAGGCAAAAGAGGCGATTACACATTTCACCGTAAAAGCAGAATATGGAAGAGACGAAGACGGCTTTCCAATCTGTTCACTGGTCGAATGCCGTTTGGAAACAGGCCGCACACACCAGATAAGAGTTCATATGAGCCATATAGGTCATCCACTGGTTGGCGATCAGGATTATGGCAAGCATTTTCAAACCAAGGAAAACACACTGCCTGAAGCCACAAGAGAAGTCGCCGCAAACTTCAAACGCCAAGCCCTTCATGCAGCTCTGTTAGGCTTTGAGCACCCAATTACAAAAGAACACATCAAGTTTGAAGCGCCTATTCCTGAGGACTTTGATGTATTGCTGAAGTCATTTCCAAAAGAATGACACCTTGACTTTATCATCAATCAGGCAGATACACGCAGGTATTCCGACCCGCTGCCGCGTGAGCAGCATGTCTTAAAGCCCAAATTGGCAAACTCTCCCAGACACAAGGTACGGACTTAGGCATCACAAAATTAATCGATGCTGAAATTTTCAAATTTCCATTTCACGCGGGGATCTGACGGTTAGTCGGTCAAAGGACAATTCAGTTCAAGACGAGAACCTGGCCGCAACCGCTATAACGGACCTTCGTGTGTTCCATCACACGTTGATGCGTTTTGAATTATGAAAAGAATTATTTTGACTAATTTTACAGACCTTGGCCTTACGCCAAAGCTTCTTCAATCGATTACAAACGTGGGTTATGAAACACCCACCCCTATTCAGGAACAAGCCATTCCATTGGTCATGGACGGCCATGATGTAATGGGGCTTGCGCAAACTGGCACAGGCAAAACCGCAGCCTTTGGCCTGCCGCTTGTTCACAAACTGATGGAAGAAAATATCAAGCCAAAACCAAAAGGCGTTCGCGCGCTTATACTCGCCCCTACCCGCGAGTTGGTGAACCAGATTTCAGACAATCTTCGCCAATATGTCAAAAAGACACCTATTTGGGTAAACGTTGTCATTGGCGGGCAATCCATCAACAAACAGGCGCAGGCACTCTCCAGAGGCACAGATATTCTGGTTGCCACACCAGGCCGCTTGTTAGACCTTGCAGATCGCAAGGCGCTTTATCTCGATACTGCAACCTTTCTAGTACTGGATGAAGCAGACCAAATGCTGGATTTGGGTTTTATTCACTCACTGCGCAAGATATCAAAAATGCTTGGCACGCCACGCCAAACAATGCTCTTTTCTGCAACCATGCCAAAGCAAGTTGAAGACTTGTCAAAAGCCTTCCTAAACGATCCGGTTCGCGTTCAGGTTTCACCTCCTGGTAAAGCAGCAGACAAAATCGAGCAATCAGTCCATCACATCAACGCACGGGAAAAAACCAATCTGCTAAAGGATTGCATCATAAAACATGATGGCGAACGCACGCTCGTTTTTGCACGCACCAAACATGGCGCAGAGAAATTGATGAAACATTTGGTGGATTGCGGCTTTAAGGCTGACAGCATCCACGGCAACAAAAGCCAAGGCCAACGCGACCGCGCCATTCGTGCTTTCAAGAAACACGATATTGACATTCTTGTAGCAACCGATGTCGCCGCGCGCGGGATTGATATTCCTGGCGTAAATTATGTCTATAATTTCAACCTGCCAGAAGTAGCTGAAAACTACGTACACCGCATCGGCAGAACAGCGCGTGCGGGCGCAGAAGGAAAAGCTGTTGCATTTTGTGCACCAGATGAATTTCATCTATTGCGCCAGATCGAAAAACTCATGTCCATCTCCATCGCCATTGAAAGCGGTGATGAACCAGAAGGAATGCCAGCCAAAAAAGCTGGATCAAGCAATCGCAGCCGTGGCCGTAATGGCAAACCTGCTGGTGGTGGTCAAAAAGCAGGCGGACGCAGAGGTTCAGGTCACAGAGGCCGCGGTGGTGATGCGAGAAGTGAAAATACAGGCAGTGGCTCAGCAAAACCGAAAAAATTTAAAAACAAACAGACCAACGTTGCCGAATATGACGCCAAAGAACAACGGCGCAAAGATAAGCCAAACCGTCAGGAAAAACGTAATACATCTGGTGAAGGCCGTTTTAGCAATGATAAAAACAATGCATCCAGAAATGACCGTAAAAAAGATAATTCAGGACAAAAACCCTGGAGGGGAAAATCAACAGGAAGCAACACCAAAGGTACAAAATCAAATGGAAATAAACCTTTTGGCGCTCCCAAAAGAGGAAAAAGACCAGCAAGAAAGCCGTAAAGTTATAATTTTAAAAGTAAATTCAGGGTTTTTTAGCTAATTTTTACATTATGTGCGATTTTGCACAAACATTACCAAAAATTCATGTGAAAAGCTGGAATTAATACCTATATAATGACTATAGAATGCTCGCTTCTAAGAAGGAGCATTGGTTTATAAGAAGGAGAAGGGTGCTAATATGGCCCAGAATTTACCTACAATATCAAGCGAGAATGGTCTTTCTCGTTACATGCAGGAAATCCGTAAATTTCCTATGCTTGAGCCAAACGAAGAATATATGTTGGCCAAAAGCTATCTTGAACATGACGACCGTGATGCAGCGCATAAGCTTGTGACAAGCCATTTGCGTCTTGTTGCAAAAATCGCAATGGGGTATCGTGGTTATGGACTGCCAATCGGTGAAGTTGTCTCAGAGGGCAACGTTGGCCTGATGCAGGCTGTAAAGAAATTCGACCCGGAACGCGGTTTCCGCCTTGCAACCTACGCAATGTGGTGGATTAAGGCATCTATCCAGGAATACGTATTGCGCTCATGGTCGCTTGTAAAAATGGGCACAACCGCAAATCAAAAGCGTTTGTTCTTTAATTTGCGCAAAGCAAAAAATCGCATTCAGGCATTAGATGACGGTGATCTTAACCCAGATCAAGTAACACAAATTGCTACGCAACTTGGTGTTAATGAAGAAGAAGTCATTTCAATGAACCGTCGTATGGCGGGAGACGCATCTCTTAATGCACCCATCAAGGCGGCAGAAGGTGAGAGCGGCGAATGGCAAGATTGGCTTGAAGATGAAACCGAAAATGCTGAACAAATTCTTGTTCAGCAAGACGAGCTTGAAAGCCGTCGCGAAATGCTTGCCGATGCAATGAGTGTTCTAAACGAGCGTGAACAACGCATCTTTATGGCTCGCCGTTTGGAAGAAAACCCAATTACTTTAGAAACACTTTCTGGCGAGTTTGATATTTCACGCGAACGCGTTCGCCAAATCGAAGTGCGAGCTTTTGAAAAAGTACAAAAAGCCATGGTCGCTTCTACAAAAGAATTGGCAAAGCCAAATCCTCAGATTGAGCATCAAGCACATTAAATTAAAAAACTATACAAGGGCTCTAACAAGAGCCTTTTTTTATGATTATATCAATCACATCATTTACCCCAAAGTCTTGAAGAGGAATTCTCAAATGACCCAACATGCTGTTGTAATGCCACGTCAAAAAACCCCTGCCCTTAACCTATCGCTCGTTGGTGGTGGAACCTGGTCACTTGACGCACAAAAGCCTGAGCACTTTACAATGATAGTATTTTACCGTGGTTATCACTGCCCACTTTGTAAAACCCAGTTAAACGACCTTCTATCCAAAAAAGCAGATTTTGAAGCAGCTGGTGTAAATATATTTGTTGCGTCTTCCAATGATGGCGAACTGGCAGAAAAAACCGTCGCTGAATGGGGCATCGAAGGATTGGACGTTGGCCACAGTCTGGAGTTGGCAGACGCCCTGGAATGGGGACTCCATTTATCAGCAGGGCGTGAAGGCACCCCTGAACCAGAAGTTTTCAGTGAACCAGGTATCTTTTTGGTAAGAGCCGATGGAACTCTTTATTTCTCGTCCATCCAGACCATGCCATTTGCGCGCCCACAATTTTCAGACATTCTAGGAGCCGCTAAATTCGTGATAGATAAAGACTACCCTGCCAGAGGCGAGATGGTAAGCATCTAATTTTACACATTATAAATCAGAAAAGGCCTCACCAGATATAACCTGGTGAGGCCTATTTATTTTAAAAATCAAGAAAAACTTATCTATTCTGCCAATCTCGAAAAGCCTGCCCAAACACGCGTTCACCAGTGCCGCCTTTTTCAAGTGTTAAAAGCGCACGCTTGCCAGTCCCATAGATTAAGGGAATATCAATCCAACTTGCATCGCGAAGCAATTGCGTATTCACAGATACTGCTTGAGGAAGGTTATCAAGCGCAATGAGAAAATTTGCCTCACCTGCTTTAACAGGCACAGCAACAAGCGGTTCACCAGGAGATTCTTCAGTTTCCTTCATAACAAACCTTGCAATGCTTTCAACAGATTTGCCTGAAAACCCATCTGGTAGTTTAAAACCAATTTCAATAAGATGGCTTGCAGAAATGTCCTGATCAACGTTACGTTTTATCTTAATGTCGAGAGACATCCCTCTTTCTGGAATATCCATTTCACCCAAAATAACAGGCTCTGCTTCAAGCCCAGCAGCAAGACTTTCACGGCCTGTAGACCAAGTTACAGCTGCATCAGTTCGAGTTGCACCACTACCCGCGCCGCCTTCTTCATAAAGATAGGCAACCTCACCTATTGGGATTACGGTACTATCCTGATTTGCAGGTGGCGTTTGTTCTTGCACAACCTCTTGTTCAGGCTCTACTGGTTCAACGACTTGAGGCTCAACAACTTCAGGCTCAACAACTTCAGGCTCAACAGCCTCTGGTTCTACCACTTCAGGCTCAACAGCCTCTGGCTCTACCACTTTAGGCTCAACAACTTCTGGTTCTTGAACAACTGGTGTTTCAGGTTTTACTTCAACAACTTCTGGTTCAGGAGCTTGTTCTTCCACGGGTTCGGGTCGCGTTTCTTTTTCAACATCAAGACTTTCAAAAGTCTTGGCAGGACTATCAGGAGTATAATTATCCGCAATAGACGTAACTTTTGTCATTAAATTTTGAACAGACTCTGGCAGTGCATCTTTGTTTTTCCAAAGTGCATACCCGCCACCGCCTAAAACACCTAATACAATAAGTAGCTTGATTAGTTTACCAAAAAAACCGCCTGTCTTTTCCTCTTCAAAATCTGACGCTGCCAAAGTATTATCAGGCATTACATTGGCTTCAACACCAGCAACAGAATCGGCCATATTTGCTTCTGCAACAACACTTTCAACAGGAGAAGGTGATGCAGTAGGAATTGTTTCGACAACATCATCAACCCGTTGAGCAATTTCTTCTGGCATGTTTATAGCTGCAGGAGCAGGGGTTGGTTCAGCTGATGGTGCTGGTGCAATAGGCACGGCTTCCGTAATGGGTTGGGGAGAAGCAGGCTCTGAAATTGCTTCAGTTTGACTAACAACAGGTTGCTCAGAAGGTGTTTCAATTTGCTCTGGCATCACTGGTGCAGGAGCAGGTGGCTCCTCCGCGATTGGCTCTTGCAGTGTCGGCTCAGAAGGAAGCGG
This sequence comes from uncultured Rhizobiaceae group bacterium, assembly GCA_937944165.1. Lineage (GTDB taxonomy): Bacteria > Pseudomonadota > Alphaproteobacteria > Rhizobiales > Rhizobiaceae > JAALLB01. Next base: position 15,581 of record CALDZF010000180.1, read on the forward strand.
CACTGTAGCAGGCGGCATCTGATCCTGAGTTATACTATCTTGCGACAGACCTACACCGTGTTCTGAATCGATTAAAACAATTGCTTCTTCCAACAATTTCAATTGCGAATTAACGGCATCTTCACTCGGAACGGGATCCATATTACGCAATTGCGTTTCTATGGCAGATCTCGCTTTCTTGTAAACCGCATTACGAATTTCTGGCGTATTGCTTGGCAAGCCAGAAATCGTTTTTTCTAGTATAGAATAATAATCAGCCATTCCCCGTGTACTCGCACTTTAATCTGTTACACATCATTAAACCAGAATCAGCTCTAGTCATAATCTTTAATTTAGTCCTGAAATGGATCATGGACAAGTATCGTATCTTCACGTTCAGGACTTGTCGAAAGAAGCGCCACTGGACACCCTATTAATTCTTCAACATGCCGCACATATTTTACAGCTTCAGCTGGTAGTTCTTTCCAAGTTCTAGCACCAACTGTTGTACCTTTCCAACCCTCAAGTGTTTCATAAATTGGTTCAACCCGTGCTTGTCTTCCCTGACTTGCAGGTAAATAATCAACTGTTTCCCCATCCAGTTTGTAGCCAACACAAATTTTTATTTCTTCCAACCCATCAAGCACATCAAGCTTGGTCAAGGCTATGCCAGTAATTCCATTGGTTGCAACAGCCTGTCTTACCAAGACCGCATCAAACCATCCACAACGCCTTTTACGACCAGTAACCGTACCAAATTCATGCCCTCGTTCACCCAGGAATTGCCCAACTTCATTTTCTTGTTCAGTTGGGAAAGGCCCCTCCCCAACGCGCGTTGTATAGGCTTTTGTAATCCCAAGCACATAACCAACAGAGCCTGGCCCCATACCAGAACCTGCAGCAGCCTGTCCTGCAACTGTATTGGAAGACGTTACAAACGGATAAGTACCATGGTCAATATCAAGAAGTGTTCCTTGCGCCCCTTCAAACAATATGCGTGAGCCTTTACGTTTTTCATCATCCAGTAATTTCCATACAGGTTCACTAAAAGGAACCATACGCTCAGCAACCGCTTCCAGCTCATTATAAATCGTATCAAATTCAACTTCTGGCTGCCCAAGGCCGCGTCTAATTGCGTTGTGATGTGTCAACAAGCGTTCAATCTTTGGCCCAATGCTTTCCAGATTAGCAAGATCCAAAACACGGATAGCACGCCGGCCAACCTTGTCTTCATATGCAGGGCCAATGCCACGACGCGTTGTACCAATTTTAGTGCCAACCGCAGCAGCATCTTCACGAATACCATCAAGTTCACTATGCACTGAAAGAATAAGAGTAGCGTTTTCTGCTATACGCAAGTTTTCAGGCGTTACCACAACACCTTGTTCACCAAGGCGTGTAATTTCTGCCATCAGAGCATGAGGATCAATAACAACACCATTACCAATAATAGCAAGTTTTCCTTTACGAACAACGCCTGAAGGCAACAGGCTTAACTTATAACTGACGCCATCAATAACCAATGTATGACCTGCATTGTGTCCGCCTTGAAAACGCACTACCAAATCAGCACGTTCCGAGAGCCAGTCTACAATCTTACCCTTGCCCTCATCACCCCATTGAGAACCAATCACAGCTACATTTGTCATAAATCTCTCTTTTATCTTTTTACCAGAACGAGCAAACCAATAATAAAAGTTCGCAAAATAACACAATCAAGGCCAAAGTGATATTAAGAAACAAGATTGCGGTTGTTAATAGTCTAAAAAAACTGCAAACATCAACCTTCAGTTTTCTTTGCCTACAGTTTTATTAATGCGGAAATAGTTTTCATGCAGTCTGAGAGACCTTTTTATCAACATCCATACATTTTACTCAGTCTCACAGCCTTGATGTGGAGTGGTAATGCGATTGCAGGAAAAATTGCCAATGGTCATGTATCTCCGTTTTTACTAACATGGCTACGTTGGGCTGTTGCTTGCGCTATTTTGGTCATTTTCGCACATAAATATATAAAAAACGATCTTGAAGAAATTAAAAAACATTGGAAATTTTTATTCTTTCTTGGCGTCATTGGCTTTGCAATATTTAACAATCTTTTATATCTGTCATTAACCCATACAACGGCCATTAATGTAGCAATCGAACAGGCTGCCATGCCTTTAATTGTGTTTGTTCTTAATTATTTAATATTCAAAACCAAAGCGACCAAATACCAATTAATAGGCTTTATTCTCACTTTGTCAGGTGTTGCAATTACAGTTACAAGAGGCAATGTACTTGGGTTAGGCGAGCAAGAATTAAATATTGGTGATATAATCATGCTCGTTGCCATTACGGTTTACGGCATTTATTCAGTCTTTTTAAAAAACAAACCCGATATCCACCCTTTGAGCTTTTTAAGCGTTTTAGGTTTCGCTGCATTCCTGGCTACAACACCATGTGTTTTATATGAAGTTTCAAGTAATAAATTATTATGGCCAGACTTAACCGGATGGGGGGTTGTTATATACGCAGCAATTTTTGCTTCAATCTTATCACAGCTCTTTTGGGTATTGGGCCTTCAGGCAATCGGTTCAAACAGAGGTGGTGTATTTATAAACCTTGTGCCGATATTTGCAGCAATTCTAGCCATTATAATTTTAAGCGAAAAATTTCAAACTTATCACGCCCTTGGACTTATACTTGTTTTAGGTGGAGTTACATTAGCACAGCGGCAATCAATCAAGCCGTAAACTCACAAACAAAAAAGGCAACCTTTAAAAGATTGCCTTTCAAATCATTATTGTAAGTAAATCTTACACTTACCAAATATCGTAACGAATACCTGCACGCACCTGGTGAATAGCAAATCCATCGTCATCAATTGCAGTGCCATCATCATATGAAATATCATCACCACCCGCAAAGTCTGTATAACTATAACCCACATCAAGAGAAATATTATCATCAATGCGGTAAGCAGCACCAGCACTTAGCTGATAGGCAAACGCCCAAAATTCTTCATCTCTGGTAAATGTAG
>CALDZF010000181.1 GCA_937944165.1 uncultured Rhizobiaceae group bacterium
TTTTTTAACATAATAATTTTACCTGCTATTGTTTATCTAACTCCAGACAAACTTTCCGCCTTTTTAACATGAGAGTTTAAAGATGACTCTAATTGAGTTAACTAGATTTGAATCAACTGGTTAAGTTGTTATTTACCATCTATTTACGCTGCTTATCCTTGGGTTGTTTTCTCTAGAAGATGAATGTTTCCTTGAATTTCTTCTAACTGGGGGTCAATTTGTTGTGCCCTGTTTAATAGGCGTCTGGCTTGTTGATAATCGCCTCTTAGTAGATGCGAATAACCCATGTTGTTCAAGACGCGTGCATTATTTTGTTTCAGTTGAACCAATTGCTTGTATGCGCGGTCAGAAAATTCAAAACGACCTAACTGATCAAGAGATGCAGCAAGACCAAGCCAAGCTGATGCATTGTCACTTCTTACCTCTACAGCTTGACGAAAGTTCTTTTCTGCCAGACCAAAGTTTTGATTTGCGAAATGCTCCTGACCAGCTGCCAAGAATGATTTAGACTTATCGCCTTTAAGCGAAACATGATCTGATTTTGGGCGACGCAAGTTTCTTGTTCCGCGTTCTTGAGTGTGTAAAGAACCTTGTTTGATACCTGCGTGGTCAACTGCATTAGAATGTGTTGATGTTGCGCTTGTGCTGCAACCCGCTAGTAGGCTGCTTACAATGATAGCTGCAATAGTATTCTTCATATACGGTTTCATGATGTTCCCCATTGTGCATTCTTTTTATTATTATTGGGAAGAACATAGCTGATATGTGTTAAAACAAAGCTGAGGATATTGGTTAAATTTTAGAGTCTAAGTAAGGTTTTGTTTACCATTTTAATAAGGTGGCAAACTTGGATTTTGAGCTAACAACAATGGTCAACGAAAGTTTATGGTGTGGAAAATATACTTACACAAAATATTATGATGTTTGTTTGTAATTGGCCACACTTATAATATGGATTTTAGTAAGTGTAATGAGCTTTTGAAACCAGAGTCTGGACTCAATTAGGAGTTGGTTTTTACGCTTGGAAAATGGCTTAAAGACTAGAAAGTTCTTGCACAGCGTAGTTCAACTACGCTCAAAAGAACTGCCGACGGTTTTAAACTGTTTTACCGCGTCGCTTCACGATAGGGACACTTTCCTTGCCAGACATCGCTGTAAAGCCTTGAAAACCAGACGGTTTCCTGCGATTTACGCCTTGCTGTCAAGGAAATTGTCTCCTACAAAAATCCACCTCCCAATTGAGTTCAGACCCTAGATGTGAAAACGGACTATCGTTGGTATAATTGCTATGCCAATAACAATTGGCAAAATAAACAAAGTAACAGGAACTGACATTTTTGCGGGTAGGGCGTAAGCTTTTTCTTCTGCCATCATCATACGCTTGTGACGCATTTCTTCTGAATAAACACGTAATGCGTCTGATACGCTTGTGCCTAGTTCTTTGGCTTGTTGCACCATGGTTGCAAAGCCCTTAACTTCATCCAGCCTAAGTCTTTCACCGAACGCTCTTAATGCCTGGTCGATTGGACGGCCAGCTCTAATTTCAAGACCAGCCATATTAAGTTGCGTGCTTAAATTTGGATATGTACTTTTGATTTCTATTGAGATGCGTTCAATCGAGGTTTCCATTGTAAGGCCAGCTTCAGCAGAAACAACCATCAGGTCTAGAATGTCTGGAAAACCCTGTCGATTTTGCGTTTCAATTTTTTTACTTCGTTTGCTTATATAAAAGTTAGGCGCGAAATATCCAAAAGCTACCAAGAAGAATAAGATTGTGAATTTGAATGTAAATGTTTCAGCTGAATATGGAACAAGTATAATAAAACTGGATATCAACAAACCAATTACCGCGCCGATAAATCGGCTTGCTACAAAATAGCCTACAGCACTTGGGTTCATGTAACCTGCTTGCATTAATAACATGCGCAGTTTTTTGACCGAGTTAGGGTCACTGCTTGAATAAAAGTCGTTAGCCTTTTTAGCTACTTTATTTGAAATCTGCTTTTGCTCTTTGCCTGTTTTGGCCCGTGTTTCTTGTTCAAAGTCCAATGTCATGCGTTTTGGCTCGGTTGCTGTCAGACGTTTTTTTATATCAGATCTGGAGCGTGTTTCAGAAAACGCCTGATTGGCAAAATATATAATTGTAAATAGTATAATACCGCCCACGCTTGATGCGAGTAGTAGGGGGTCTATGATTTCAAAGAGCTTTTCCATTTTCATAAACCTAAAATTTGAAAGATACCATTTTGAGGATTAGCAGATTGCCCACTGTCATCCAGAAACCCAAACCAGCTAGAAAGTACCACGTGAGTGTTTCATCCCAAATTTCTGAATAATAATCCGGTACGATGAATTGTAAGGCGAGAAAAAGTAGAACAGGCATGGCTGATAAGAACATTGCAGACATTCTGCCTTCAGCAGAAATTGCTCTGATTTTGCGTTTCATCTTAAATCTATCCCGCACCACCATAGAAAGCCCCTCAAGGATTTCGCGTAAGTTACCGCCTGTAGTTGATTGGATGGAGATTGATGAAATAAGCAGGGGAAGATCAGGCAAGTCAACGCGATCATAAAGATTGTTAAGTGCCGTTACCAAATCAGAACCATAAGTAACTTCATCGACTACAAGCCCAAACTCTGTTCCAATAGGGTCGGGCATTTCACGCGCTACCATTGAAATAGCAACTGGCACTGGGTGCCCCGCCTTTAGACTTCTCGTAATAAGATCAATTGCATCTGCAAGCTGAGCGCCGAATGCTGCAGTTTTTTTATTCGCTTTGCGCTTGAGCCAAAAGTACGGCAGAAGCAAAGCATATATTGGCAAGCTGATTAAGCTTATTACAGGTGATTGGAAATATAAAAATATACCAGCGGTGCATAGCGCTAAATATATGACGTAAAAAAGCCCGAGCTTCTTTAAGCCTAATGTAAGACCCGAGCGTAATATGAGTTTGTTTAGACTTTTCATTGGCAAAATTAGTAAGCCGTTTTCATCCAAACCACGTTCTTTTCGCAGCTGAACCAAAATATGCTTTTGGCTCATCTTGTCTTTACCATCACCAATTGACATGCGTCTGTTTATACGCTTTTTGCTATTTTCATTGGGAGACATAACGGTATAGGCAAGTTCCACGATTACTACTGCAAAGAAAATCCCTGCAAGCATCATCGCATGTACTGGTGTTATACCGTTTTCGAAAAATGCACTCATTCTAATTCAATACCTGGTTCAAAGATGTCGCCGTCTAATTCAATGCCCATAGCTTCAAGCTCCTCTAAGAAACGAGGTCGCACTCCTGTAGCTTCGAAGTGACCAAGAATTTTATGTTCGGCAGTCATTCCTGTGCGTTTATAACGGAAGATTTCTTGCATCTGAATGATGTCACCTTCCATGCCTGTTATCTCTGAAATACTTGTTACTTTACGCTGACCGTCTGATAGACGTGTTAGCTGAACAATGAGATGTACAGCACTTGCAATTTGACTTCTGATGGAAGCGACTGTCATCGGCATTCCCGTCATGCCCAGCATTTGTTCCATACGACCGATCGCATCACGGCAGGTATTGGAGTGGATAGTAGCCATTGAGCCTTCGTGACCTGTGTTCATTGCCTGAAGCATGTCAAAACACTCTTCTCCACGAACCTCGCCCAGAATTACCCTGTCAGGGCGCATTCGAAGGGCGTTCTTTACAAGATCGCGTTGTTTGATTTCACCCACACCTTCATTGTTTGGAGGGCGTGTTTCCATACGTCCAACATGGGGAATTTGAAGTGTTAATTCCGCAGCGTCTTCAATTGTTAAAACGCGCTCTTTAGGATTGATGAAAGCTGACAATGCGTTGAGCATTGTTGTTTTACCAGTGCCTGTACCGCCTGAAATAATAGTGGTCATTCTTGCCGCAACTGCATGTTGCATAACTTCGGCCATTTGTGGCGCAAGGGCATTAAAGCCAACCAGCTTATCAAGGGTAAGTTTATCTTCTTTGAACTTACGAATGGAAACCAAAGGCCCATCAATTGTTATAGGCCTGATAGCTGCGTTGAAGCGGGAACCATCTGGCATACGCGCATCACACATTGGATTTGATTCATCAATCCGACGACCAACACCTGCAACAATTTTACCAATGATACGAACCAAATGCGCTTCGTCTTTAAACGGAATGGTAATGGGTTGAAGAACGCCACTAATTTCTGCAAAGCAATTGTTCGGACCGTTGATTAGAATATCACTGATATCATCATTGCGCATCAAAGGTTCTAAAGGTCCCAGCCCCGTCATTTCATCAACAACAGTGCCTACAAACTCTTCCAATTCCAAATTGTTAAGTGGAAGACGTTCTTTTGCTACATAATCTGATACGAATTTTCTAATTTCATTGACTAATTGGTCTCTTGGTAATTCTTCTAATGCTACAAGGTTGAACTCTTCCAGCATTTGTCTGTGCAACTTGATTTTGGCATCTAGAATTTTTTGTTTTGCAGGAGTTATTTCCCCTGCACCAATTTCATGAACGGAAACTGGTTTTTTATTTTTAACTGCTTGAGGGATTTCTGTAGGTGCAATTGGTGCGCTGCTTGCTTCAACTTCTGGCAGGGGGGAGTGCAAAGCGTCTGGCGCCTGTGTGTATGCTGGCTCGTCAAAGTCGAAATCATCGTCAAAAGTTGATAGTCCTGAAAATCTATTGCTCATGTTTTGGTCCTAACCAGCTTTACGCTTTAATAGGTTACGGCCCATATTCATTAAGCCCTTTTTCTTTGGTTTTTGAGCGGCTTCGAGCATTTCATCTGCTAAAATTATTCCTGATAGAGCTCTAGTAACGTTGTTGTCAGCTTCAACTGAACCAATTGTTACTCCTCTATCCACTGCGTCACGCACAAGCATATAATTGTTAGGAACGCCGCCAGCGTAATATTCACCTAATGCATTTTCAACATCATTGGCATTAAGGCCTGCCGTATTTTTACGAAAATCCATGCGGTTAACAATGATTTTAGGGTTAGCCTGCTTCCCAATGCGTTCATTAACGGCTTTCACAATCCGATGTGAATGACGAATGGAGGGAACTGTCATATCTGCTACTACAAAAAGCTTGTCAGAACCTGTAATCACAGTTTCTGTCCAAGGAAACCATGTGCGTGGCAAATCTATGACCACATTATCAAAATAAGCTGAGACAAGATCAAGCAATTTAACCACCAATGCACCTTTGAAGGAGCGCATTTCAGTTGGTTGGTTTGGGGCTGAAATTACAGAAAGCCCACTTTCATGTTTAGAAAGCATTATATCCAGTAATTGCCTATCGAGGCGTTCTGGCGAATTTTCAATCTCTGTAATGTCAAATCGTGGCTCCAGATCAAGATATTCAGCACATGAACCATGTTGGAAGTTTAAATCCACTATGCAAGTTGTTCTACCTGTTTTTTGGCCGTGCTCATTTAAAATTGCAGCTGTTTCAATTGCTATTGCAGTTGTTCCAACGCCACCTGATGCCGGCATGAAAGACATGAATTGCGGTTGTACCTGAGTTTCCTGCGTATTGATTTTCATTGCATTGTTGCACGAACGAACAAGATCAGATGTTTGAACCGGTTTAACTAGAAAATCAGAAACTTTTAACTGAATAAGAATGCGTGCAGCGGCAGGACTGAAGTTGCCTGAAATAATAATGATAGACATATTGTTGTCCGCAAGGCGTTTTACTTTTTGAAGGTTTTCAAAATCTTCCACTTTTGTTGCATCGATATCAATAATCATTGCAGTTGCATCAATATCACGCATGCCATTAACGAGCTCGGAAATGGGTTTGTCAATGATTTGCATGGTTTGTTTGTCAGTGTTAGGAATGGCACCTTTTGCAAGATTTACCAATTCCATATCTTCAGAAACAAGTACAAGTTTACTTATTTGATTTTGTGCGTCTGTATTAGACATATTTATTTCCCCGTCGGTATTATCCGTTACTATCAATATAATTTAAGAGCTGTTTGTGCTAACATTGCCGATCGTTTGTTCTTCTTCCTGTTGGCCCTCTTTGTAACGTTTTACAGTGTCGCCTAGCCGTTGACCGTCGCCGTGAATGTTATTGTTATAAGCATTTCGGTTCCAGGGATCGACGACTTGTTTGGTTTCGTTGATTGCCTGTGCATCACCTGCAAAGTTGGTTATGCCATCGTTGCGTTCTAGATACGTGCATCCGCCCAGTGCAAATATTAAACCAAGTGCTGATGATTTTAGGAATTTGTTTTTATTCATTTATTTTACTCCAAATCGATCACATGACCTGATTTTAATGCACCAGTTCTTGCATCAGCCAAGGTACGAAGATGCGCTCGGTTTACTTCTAGTTTTCCGTTAGTAAAAAATTCTGCTTCATTTGCTGGAGCTGTTGCATCAAGAGGTGTTGCTACAGTTTCACCAGGTCGAAGTGGCTTTACAAGACGAGGGGTAACAACAATCACAAGGTCTGTTTCTTGTTTTTGAAAGTCTGAGCTGCGAAACAAGGCGCCCAAAATTGGGACGTCACCAATCCAAGGTAGTTGTCTCTTGTTGTATGATGAACTTTTTTGCAACAACCCGCCAAGAACAAACGTTTGTCCGTCGCGTAATTCTAAAGTGGTTTCTGCACGTCTAACAACCAGACCTGGTACAGAAATGCCGCCGCCTACTGCGACAGAGTTTGTTGTGTCAATTTCACTTACTTCAGGTGCTAGTTTTAAATTTATTAAACCGTTGTCTAAGACTGTCGGTGTAAATTTCAAACCAACGCCAAAGGGTTTAAACTCAACTGAAATTGTGTCACTGTCTTGTGCAATAGGGATTGGGAATTCCCCGCCAGCCAAAAAACTCGCCGTGTCACCAGAAAGTGCTACCAAATTTGGTTCAGCAAGGCTTCTTGCCAAGCCTTTTTCTTCCAGTGCAGTAATTGCAATATCAACGTTTGTTCCGCTTTCTATGATATTTGTAACAAATTGGCCAAATGGTATGCCACCAGTTAGTAGATTTGTTAAAACGGCGTTGCTTGAGGATGGATTTATTCCCGGATTGGTTCTTGCGCTGACACTTAATTCTTTACCAGCGTTACGACGTGCTTCTATGAAGCGAACTTCAAGCTTCACTTGCTGTGAGCCTTCAACTTTTACTGTATCGACAAGTTCAGGATCAAACTTCTTAGCAATTTCACGAGCTTTTGCTGCTGCAGCTGCACCATTCGCCTTGCCTTTTAGAACAACGCGCCCATTTGTGGTTGTTGCCTTTACTGAAGATTTTGGTAGGGCTGTTTTAAGAGCCTGATTAATCTGATTTGTGTTAACGCCAACCTCAATATCCAAAAGGCCGACAAGATTACTGTCTGAGTCATAAAGTGCGATGCCTGTCGTACCGGGTTTACTTCCCACTACATAAAAAGAGCGATCTGTTAACGGGCTGACGGTTGCAACTTCAGGATCGCCAACAACAATCTCATTAAAAGAACGATCAGTTCTTACTGTTTTTGGTTTGGCTTTTGTGATCTTCATTGTTTTCGCGTTTTGCGATGATGTTAAATGTATAACACCACTTTCAGCATGTGAATAAGTTACAAATGTCAATTGTGAGGTTGCTGCTGATAAAGCGATTGCACCTGCTAATGCATATTTACGTATATCGGTATGTATATTTTGACCCAGTTTAAACATTGTATGCCCCAGCTTATGATTTTGCTTAAATGTTGTAATCATTGGTTTTTCTGTGCGCCTTCAATTGACACATTGTATTCTTTGATTTCATCACCAGCGATTACTTTAATAGAAGTTGTTGTTGGTTTTTCTTCTTTTAATGAGAAGAGATTGCCAGCTTCTGTTGAGGACGATTCTTCCAGTGAGTCATCACCAGCGCCGCGCAATGTGAGTGATAAGCTACCGACATTTAAGCCCCAAGCGACTTTCTTGGCGCCATTTGTGTCTGTTTCAATGGTAACCGAATTTGCAAGTTGTGCTGTTTCGTTTCTTGAACCAACATTTTGATCTACAGTAAGAATTTTTACATTGCTCATTAGTGTTTCTGATGTTGTTCCATCTCTACCATCTTTAATGAGCAAGATATCAACACGGTCGCCTGGTTGAATAAAACCAGCCACGCCGTTGACTGTATTTACAGGTATCGTAACCGCTCTCATGCCTTCAGTAATAATGCCTGCAAGTCCTGCCCGACCATTTTCGCCTGTGATTTTTGCTGTGATAATTGGCTCACCAGGATAAATTGTTGTTAATACCCTGCGGTTGCCATCACTCACAACATCTGACTTTGCTGTAAAGGCACCTTCAGGAAATGCATCTTGAGGCCAATCAACAACTTTAATCATTGAGTCATCGATTGCTATTCCAAATTTAATTTCTGTTGTTGCAACAACCACTTTTGCAAGGTCAACTGCTTCAACAATAGGGCGGTTTGCATCAAGTTCATTAATGCGTGCTTGAGTTAATGCTTGTGTCTGGCTTTCAAGATAGTAATTACCACCAACGTAGCTTGCTGCTCCGAAGGTAAGTGCCAGACCTGCCATTATAATTAATTTTCCGCTCACTCGAGATTACCCCTGCTTGGTGATTAAATCTTCATTGACAATATGACGGGGAATATAATGAACTTGTTAATTTAGGCAGTTGCAGTGCATTAAAAGCAGATATATGAAGGCCTTTTTACTACAGTGGTAAACAAACCCTTTCGAAATTGTGAAAATTAAAATATTTATAAACGAAGCAGTAACCATAACTTTGCTGAATGATTAAAATTTTATATAATTAATTTACTAACCTGGGGATATTCATGCTTGAAATCTTAACAATCGACAATCTACTGACTTTATTAATGCTAATTCTGCTTCAAGTCGTTTTGGGCTTTGATAATCTGCTTTATATCGCCATTGAATCAAAAAGAGCGCCTGCAGAAAGCCAACGCAAAGTACGCCAAATTGGAATTGGCATGGCGATTGTATTAAGAATTATCCTGCTGTTTGTGGTCATACAGGCGATTGAATTATTCCAAGACTCATTATTCAAAATTAATTTTAAAGACTTCTTTGAAGGAGATTTTTCTGGCCATGCGCTGATCGTATTGTTTGGTGGTGGCTTTATTATGTGGACAGCGCTGAAAGAGATTATGCACATGCTTGCGGTTCATAATATTGAGGGCGAAGACGAAGCTGGGCTTAAATCCGTACCATCGGTTATTTTTTCAATCGTGCTAATGAATCTTGTTTTCTCATTTGACTCTATCCTCTCAGCTATTGCGCTAACCGATGTTTTCGTGGTCATGGCGATTGCGATTATTGTGACAGGCATATTGATGATTGTAATGGCAGACAGTGTGGCAGAGTTTTTAAAGAAAAACCGTATGTATGAAGTGCTGGGTCTGTTTATCCTGTTCATCGTGGGCATCTTGCTCGTCTCCGAAGGTGGACATCTAGCCCACATAAAATTGCTAGGCTATCCTGTAGAAGCAATGTCAAAATCCACCTTCTACTTCGTATTAATCGTCATGATATTGGTAGATGTGGTGCAAAGCCAATATCAAAAGAAACTGATGAAGAAGAAAGCAGCTGAGATTAATGATGATCGGGTGAAGGCGGATTAGGCAA
>CALDZF010000182.1 GCA_937944165.1 uncultured Rhizobiaceae group bacterium
ATTCCACACGCAGGATTGCGTTGTGTGTCCTCAGCCCCTGATAAGAGAAATCTTTTGGTATTGACACTTACAGCTTTTTCCATTCGAGCGATAAGCGAGAATGATAAGAAAATGCTTTAAACAAAGCAACGTTCCGGTGAAGGCATTTGCTTTTCATTCCCTGCGGAGGTTCAACCGGTAAAGGAGAAATACCACATGGCATTGCCAGATTACAGCATGCGCCAATTGCTAGAAGCAGGCGCGCATTTCGGTCACCAGACATCACGCTGGAACCCAAAAATGGATCGTTATATCTATGGTTCGCGTAATAACATTCACATCATTGACCTTTCGCAGTCTGTTCCGCTTTTGGATCAGGCGCTTAAAGTAGTTTCTGACACGGTAGCTGGCGGCGGACGTCTTTTGTTCGTTGGTACGAAGCGTCAGGCATCAGAAATTATTGCAGATGCGGCAAAGCGTTCAGCTCAGTATTATGTAAATGCACGTTGGTTGGGTGGTATGCTTACCAACTGGAACACAATCTCAAAATCAATCAAGCGTTTACGTGAGCTTGAGGGTATTTTGGGCGGCGACGCTGCTGCTTCACTTACCAAAAAAGAACGTCTGATGCTTACCCGCGAAAGCGACAAACTTGAACGCGCTCTTGGTGGTATTAAGGACATGGGTGGCACACCTGACATCTTGTTCATTGTAGATACAAACAAAGAATCAATCGCACTACAGGAAGCTAAAAAGCTTAAAATCCCTGTTGTTGCTATTTTGGATTCAAACTGTGACCCAGACAACGTTGATTACCCAATTCCAGGCAATGATGATGCGGCACGCGCAATTTCGCTTTACTGTGATTTAATTGCAAAAGCGGCGATTGATGGTATTGCACGTCAGCAAGGTTCATCAGGCGTAGACCTAGGCGCTGCTGTTGAAGCACCCATTGAAGAAGCACTGGCTGCAGAACCTGCGCCAGTAGTGGATGCAGCCCCTGAGCCAGCACCTGCACCAGAGCCTATTCCAACTCCTGAGCCAGTACCTTCGCCAGAGCCAGTGCCAGCTGCTGCTCCAGAAGGTGACGCATTGTTTGCTAAGCCAGAAGGCGAGCCAGATGATTTGAAACTAATTTCAGGCGTTGGCCCAGTATTGGAAGGTAAGTTACACGAGCTAGGTATTACCAAATTCGCTCAAGTAGCAGCATTTACTAAAGAGCAAATCGACATGGTTGATGATCGTCTAAGCTTTAAAGGTCGTATCGAGCGTGATAACTGGCTTGAACAAGCTGCTGAATTGGCAAAAGGCTAATCAAAAATTATGGCTCGCTGCTAATAAGCGAGCCAACATTCAAGTTTAATAAGCGGGAAGGGTCGTACCTCCCGCATAATTGGTTTTAAAACCGGAAAAGAGGCTAAAATGGCTATTACAGCTGCTCTAGTGAAAGAATTACGCGAAAAATCAGGCGCAGGCATGATGGACTGCAAAAACGCACTGACCGAAAATGGTGGTGATGTTGAAGCAGCAATGGACTGGTTGCGTTCAAAAGGTATTGCAAAAGCTGAAAAGAAATCTGGCCGTGTTGCCGCTGAAGGTCTTGTAGGAATCGCATCATCAGGCGCATCTGCTGCGGTTGTTGAAGTAAACTCAGAAACAGACTTCGTTGCTCGCAACGATGGTTTCCAAGATCTTGTTCGCGGTGTTGCTAACGCTGCACTTACAACAGATGGTTCTGTTGAAGCAGTGGCAAGTGCAGACATGGGTGGGAAATCAGTCGCTGATACCATTACCGCTGCAATTGGTACAATCGGCGAAAACATGAACCTTCGTCGTTCAGCTAAACTTGAAGTATCAAACGGTGCAGTCGCAAGCTACATGCACAATGCTGCTGCTGATGGAATCGGTAAAATAGGTGTTCTTGTAGCGCTTGAATCTACAGGTGACGCAGACGCACTTCAGGCCATTGGTAAGCAAATCGCCATGCATGTTGCAGCAACTAACCCTCTTGCAATGAAGGAAGATGAAATTCCTGCAGATGTCGCTGACCGCGAACGTGCTGTTTATCTGGAAGAAGCAAAAGAATCCGGCAAACCGCAAGAAATTGCTGAAAAAATGGTTGTTGGCAAAATGAAAAGGTTCTTCAAAGAAAGCGTCTTGCTTTCACAGCCTTTCGTTATCAATCCAGACATCACAGTAGAACAGGCTTTGAAAGAAGCTGAAGGTTCTGTAGGCGCACCAATCGAGATGAAAGCATTTGTTCGCTTGGCTCTTGGTGAAGGCGTTGAAAAAGAGGAAGAAGACTTCGCAGCAGAAGTTGCAGCTACCATGAAGGGCAGCTAATCCTTTTTTGCAAAGAATATTGTCAAAAACTATGCAGGGCGTTTCGTGACAACGAAGCGCCCTTCGTGTATCAAAGCTCGAGAATAAACAGGTAAGTGATTCATGTCTGGCAAGTTGAAATACAAAAAAGTCCTCCTGAAAGTGTCGGGCGAGGCCATGATGGGTGATACCGCTTTTGGTATTGAGCCTGAAACAGTTCGTCGAATTTGTAATGATATTAAAGAAGGTATTGAGCTTGGGGCGCAAGTTGGACTTGTGGTTGGCGGCGGGAATATCTTTCGCGGTGTTGCCTTGGCTGCAAAAGGTGCCGACCGCGTATCAGGTGATCACATGGGCATGCTTGCAACTGTCATGAATGCAATTGCGCTTCGTATGGCTCTGGTTGATATAGGCGTTCCAACAGTCGTTTTATCCGCAATCGATATGGCAGAGGTTTGTGAACCTTTCACGCAACGCGCGGCAGAAAAATATCAGGCGGAAGGCAAGGTTGTGATTTTTGCTGGTGGCACAGGGAACCCATATTTTACAACCGATACCGCCGCAGCACTACGTGCATGTGAAATGCAATGCGATGCGCTAATGAAAGCCACTCAAGTGGATGGTATATATTCAGCTGACCCACAAAAAGATGCAAGCGCTGAACGCTTTGAAACAATTACACACGCCGAAGTTTTGTCTCGTGGCCTTGAGGTGATGGACGCTGCCGCAGTAAGCCTAACAAAAGACGCCAATATCCCGGTTGTAGTATTTTCACTTTCTGAGGAAGGTGGCTTTGCAAAAATATTGAAAGGTGAGGGCCGTTCGACTACGGTAACCGCTAACTAATTTTAACTTTAAGTAGGAAATAATAGAATGTCCGATGGTCCAATTGATTTAGCTGATTTAAACCGCAGAATGGAAGGCGCTTTGTCTTCGCTTAAGGGAGACTTAGCTGGTTTGCGTACAGGCCGTGCGTCAGCAAATATCCTTGATCCAATCACAGTAGATGCATACGGTCAACAAATGCCAATGAACCAGGTTGGTACTGTTACAGTGCCGGAACCTCGCATGATTGCGATTCAGGTTTGGGATAAAGGCATGGTTGGCGCTGTTGAAAAGGCTATTAGAGATTCAAATTTGGGTCTTAATCCGGTAACAGACGGCACAAACCTTCGCATTCCAATGCCAGAAATGAATGAGGAGCGTCGCAAGGAAGTTGTGAAAATTGCACATCAATATGCAGAAACAACGCGCGTTTCAATTCGTCATGTACGCCGCGATGGTATGGATGCCATCAAAAAAGCACAAAAAGACGGTGATATTGGCGAAGATGATGCACACGGTCTTTCTGATAAAGTGCAAAAATCAACTGATGCGATGATTGCGGAAGTTGATACAATAATTGCCACAAAAGAAACAGAAATCATGCAGGTCTAAGCCTTATGAGTAAGGAACCTCAACGTAGTTTTGATATTTCTACGGGTGAAATCCCCAATCACCTTGCCATCATTATGGATGGCAATGGTCGTTGGGCGGAACAACGTGGGCTTCCTAGAACTGTTGGACATAAGCAAGGTGTTGAGGCAGTTCGTGAAGCTGTGAAAGCTGCCCGTGATTTAGGTGTTAAATTTCTAACACTTTACTCTTTTTCATCTGAAAACTGGAGTAGGCCAGAATCTGAAATTAAAGAACTATTTGGTTTACTACGCATGTTTGTTCGCCGTGACTTGGCTGATTTGCATCGAAACAACGTTTGCATCAAGATTATTGGCCGAAAACAAGGGATACCAGATGATATATTGTCTTTGCTTGATGAAGCGCAAAATCTTACACAAAACAACACAGAACAAACGCTCATAATTGCATTTAATTATGGTGCAAGAGATGAAATAACAGATGCTGTCAAACGCATTACACAAGAAGTATCTGAAGGTAAGTTAACGCTGGATGATATTACGAATGAAACGGTTTCAAATGCTTTAGACACTTGTGGCATTCCTGATCCTGATCTTTTGATAAGAACCAGTGGAGAAATTAGGCTCTCAAATTTTTTGCTATGGCAAATTGCTTATTCAGAACTTGTTTTTCTGGATTGTTTATGGCCGGACTTTACCAAAAATGATCTGGAAGAAGCTGTTAAAATTTATCAAAATAGAACACGAAAATTTGGTGGCCTGGTTATGGAAACAGGTTCTTGACCAAAGCTTCCGACCAAAAAAAAACAGCGATAAAAAAGTCATTTATGAGTGATGAATTAAAGCTCAGAATTATATCCGCGATTGTACTTGCAGTGATTGTGTTGACTATTACATGGATTGGTGGCCAAACATTTGTACTATTATGGGCCGTTGCTGCATTCTTTATCTTAAAAGAATTTACAAGCATATGCGGTAAAAGCATTTCTTTATCTCATAAAATGGTGTCGTTTGCAGCCTTGTTTTTAATTATTGCTGCATGGCTGATAGGTGACAGACAAACCGCGTTTGTTCTTTTTGTTTCAGGATTTGCAGTTCTTGCAATTTGGCAATTTATTTTCAGCAGATCTATTTGGGCTGCGTGTGGCCTTGCTTATGCCACTCTGCCGTTTTTTGCCATGAGCGATTTGCGATCTGATAATTATAACGGGCTAATTGTTATCCTTCTCGTTTATGCGTGCGTTTGGGGAGCCGATGTCTTTGCTTATTTTTCAGGACGTACAATTGGTGGTCCTAAACTGGCGCCCCGTATTTCGCCCAATAAGACTTGGTCTGGTTTTATTGGTAGCTTGTTTGGTGCCTTGCTCTTGTCTTATCTCGTTAATATTGTTGCAGGCTTTGAAACTGTTTTTGTATTTTTCATCATTATTTTACTTGCTGCTGTTGTTTCGCAATTAGGGGATCTAATGGAATCTTCTATTAAACGCAAATTTGATGTAAAAGATTCAGGAACAATAATACCTGGCCATGGTGGCGTTTTAGATCGTACTGACGGTCTTATTGTTGCGGCAGTGTTCTTGTGGCTTGTATCGCTGTACATGGCTAACCAAAATGAAGTCCATGCCAATTTGCCAACCGCTTTCGTAAATACCTTCTTGATGCCATAAAACGCATCATATAATGATAAGCATACAAATCACCATTACGTTAGATAGGAATCTTAGATTAAATGGAAATTTTAAGCAGTATTGCAGATGGCGGCATCTGGTTTCTTCTTCTTCTTGTTCGCTTCGTTGTAGTTTTAACTGTTGTCGTTTTTATTCATGAACTAGGGCATTACCTTGTTGCGCGCTGGAATGGCGTTGATTGCGAAGCTTTCTCCATAGGATTTGGCCCAGAATTATTTGGTTTTAACGATAAAAACAATATGCGCTGGAAAGTATGCGCAATACCGCTTGGGGGATATGTAAAATTTGTCGGCGATGCAAATTCTGCTTCCATGCCTGATTTTGAGGGTGATGAAGAAGTACAATTAACGGAAAAAGAAAAAACAGGCCGCTTTGAATATAAGCGGGTTTCTCAAAAGGCGGCAGTCGTTGCTGCAGGACCAATAGCTAACTTCATCCTTGCAGTTATTATTTTTGCAGGCAGTTTTTACTTTGTGGGTCGTTATGTAAGTGATCCGGTTGTTTCTGAAGTTATGGAAAATAGTGCTGCGCAAGAGGCTGGTTTTCTAAAAGGAGATGTTGTTGTCAGAATCAATGGAGATGAGATTTCCAGTTTTTCAGATATTCCAAGACTTGTTGGTCCTAATCATGGACGCGAAATGGTTTTTACCCTTTTACGCGATGGCAAAGAACTTGATTTGGTTGCTGTACCTAAACTTACTGAGCGAACCGATCAATTTGGTAATAAATTAGAAACAGGCCTAATTGGAATTTCCAGTAATCCTGAAGACTCTAATGTCAGAAAAAAGGAATACGGATTATTTGAAGCCATTGGGGCAGGTACATATGAGACTTATTTTGTTATTAAACGCACCCTTCAGTTTATCGGTGGAATTTTTACCGGAAGAGAATCAGCAAAACAAATAAGTGGCCCTATAGGCATTGCCGATACTGTGAATGACTTCTGGAGCCAAGGTACGCAAAACGTTATAATTCTGACTGCTATTTTGTCAGTTAGCATTGGTTTACTTAATTTATTTCCGATTCCTGTTCTCGATGGCGGACATTTAGTCTTTTATGCTTATGAAGCAATTGCCGGAAAACCAGCAAATGCCATCTTTCAAGAGATGTCGTTTCGTGTTGGTTTCTTTTTGCTTATTGGATTGATGATCTTTGCCACAAATAATGACTTTATTTATCGGGTATTTGGATAAAACACATTTACATCCTATTTTTGCCCAAATTTACCTGCAATGAAAAAACAGCTTTAAATATCAGGCGTTTGCGTTGTTTAAAACCCGATTTTGATATATTTGGTAAAAGAAGTTGTATTTCATTAACCAAGAAAAACAAATAGATTGGATTGAAATGTCACTCTCTGGCAAAATAGATATGAATTGTGGGGTTTAAAACAGTGACTAATGGTTGCGAAACGGGGAAAACTCTGTAAAAGATTTATATTAAATAGATTCTGGCAAAAGCTGGAGCGTATGCATTTTCCATTGTGCGGGTAAAGAATAGCGGATGACTATGAAATTAAGTAACTTTATAAAAATTGCCTTCTTGGGGTTTGTTTTATCTTTTGCTTCTGTTTTTTCAGGCGCCTTAAGTGGTAGCAATATTGTCACCCAAGCACATGCCGCAGTTGTAAGTGGCTTTGATGTTCGTGGTAATCAACGAATTGATGATGAAATTGTCGCTTCTTATTTAACAATAAAACCCGGCGAGAACTTTACCGATTTTGATATTGACGATTCAATTAAAGCGCTATTTGCAACTGGCTTGTTTAACGACGTTAGTATTTTCCAAGAGGGTTCTAGGCTTGTTGTAGACGTTGAAGAAAACGGTACTGTTAATAAGATATTCTTTGAGGGTAATAAGCGCTTAAAAGATGATGTGCTTGAAGGCGTAGTGCGTTTGCGTGCGCAAGGTATATTCAGCGATGAGCAAGCTGGTATTGATGCTGAGCGTATCAAGATTGCTTATTCGCGCGTTGGTCGTCAGGACGCAACGGTAACTTTCGAAGTTCTGCCATTGGCAAATAACCGGGTAAACGTTATCTTCCGCGTTAATGAAGGAGATAAAACAAAGATCTCCCGAATTGATTTTATCGGAAACGATACGTTTTCATCACGCCGATTGGCTGATGTGATCTCAACAAAAGAATCTGGACTTTTAAGCTTTCTGCAAACCTCCGATATTTATGACGAAAATCGTTTGAATTCGGATGAAGAGCTACTTCGTCAATTCTACTTCAATAAAGGGTTTGCTGATTTTCAAATCCTTTCAACGCAAGCTGATTTGAACGATGAAGAAAACGAATACGTTGTAACAATTACAATGGAAGAGGGGCCTCGATATACTTTTGGTAACATATCAATAGAGAGTTCCCTAAGCGGTACAGAAAATATTGCTCTTGAAGGTTTAGTAGAATCTATCAGTAATGAATTTTACAGCGCCAGAAAAGTAGAAGACAGTGTTGTGAAAATTACTGAACGTGTTGCAGAAGAAGGTTTTGCATTCGTAGAAGTGGTTCCTCGCGGCAACCGCAATTTTGATACAAACACAATTGATGTTACGTATCTGGTAGATGAAGGCGCTCGTGTCTTTATCGAAGATATTCGCATATTGGGTAATGATCGTACACGTGACTATGTAATCCGTCGTGAGTTTGAAATCTCTGAGGGTGATGCGTACAATCGTGTGCTCGTACAAAGAACACGTCAAAGAATTCAAGGGCTTGGTTTCTTTGAAAATGTAAACATTACTACGCGTCCTGGTTCTGAACCTGATCGTATCATTTTGTTTGTTAATGTTATAGAACAATCAACAGGCGATATTTCCTTAACAGGTGGTTTCTCATCCAATGGTGGTGCGTCAGGTGAAATTTCTTTCTCAGAACGCAACTTCTTGGGTCGTGGCCAATTTATTCGTGCCAGTTTCCGTGGTGGCGATGAAGAAAGCAGTTATGGGTTTAACTTTACAGAACCTTATTTCCTAGGAACAAGAATATCAGCAGGTATTGCACTTCAATCTACACGTACGGATGATACCGATGAACGTCGCTTTAGCGTTGATTCTGATAGTGCTACTGTTACTTTTGGTCTTCCGTTAACCCGTCATCTTGCTGCAAGTGTATTCTACTCTTATACGCAAAGCGATACTGATATAGGTGAAAACCTGCTTGATAATGGTATTGTTAGTGTTACGCCCGTTCCACCATCAACTACCGATGGCATTCAGGGTAATACAACCAACGAAATTTCCAACGCATTCGTGCAAAGCGCACTTTTGAATGACGGTGAATTTGACTCTTCAGGCATTGGTTATCGCTTTGTTTACAATACATTCGACAACCAGCAAGCACCGCGTGAAGGTATTCGTGCTACTTGGGCACAAACCTACTTTGGTGTAGGTGGCGATGCTGAGTATTTGTTAAGCGAAGCAACTTTAGCTGGTTACCATACTTTATCCGAAGAAGAAGATATTATTCTCTTTGGCAGACTGCGTGGTGGACACATTGAAGTCACAGGCACTGATAATGGTTCAAGCTTTAGAACATTAGATAATTTCCAGGCTAGACAAGATTATGTTAGAGGCTTTGACTCTTCAGGCTTTGGTCCTCGTGATCCATTGACAGATGATGCATTAGGCGGTCGGACATATTGGACAGCAACAGCAGAAGTTATTTTCCCATTCCCGTTTGTCTCACGTTCATTAGGTTTGCGCGGTGCACTATTTGCAGAGGCAGGCCAAATATATGATGTTGGCAATCCTGCTCTAGCTGATGTTACTGCGGCAAATGGTGGCCCTCTAAACGCAGCACAACTCGAACAAATTGACTCAGACTCTGTAAGAGCATCCGTTGGTGCGAGTATTTTATGGAACTCTCCATTTGGTCCATTGCGTGCTGATTATGGCTTCCCGATTGAAGAAGAATCCTTCGATGATATTGAAGAATTCAGTTTTGGTGTCAGTCGCTCATTCTAATTAATCTGTATTGATTTGAAAATTTAGTGCGTAAAATAAAGGAACGGGATTAATCATGTTTTTTGAACCCGTTTCTATTTCTATAGAAGAAATTGCCAAGTTTAGTAATGCAAAAATCGTTAATAGCGAAATTGCTGATGGCAATTACATAAAAAGTGCCTCTCCAATTGAAATGGCAACTGAAGGTTCTATTTCTTTCATCGATAATCCAAAATACCTTAAGTTTTTGGAATCGACTAAAGCCAGTGCAGTTTTTTGTAGCGAAAAACATGCTGAGCAGCTGCCGTCCAATATTGTTGGTCTGGTACATCCAACGCCTTATAAGGCATACGGTCAAACGCTTACGAAACTATATCCAACAGCAATGCGCCCTCAACCGATTTTAGGCGAATTAGGCGTGTCTGATAAAGTTATACTGGGAAAGAATGTATCTCTGGAGGATAATATCACCATTGAAGCTGGCGCTATTATTGGCTCTAATGCAGCAATTGGTGAAGGAAGTGTGATTCTTGCAGGCGCGGTTGTTGGCTCAGGTGTGAAGATCGGCCGCAATACGACAATTGGCGCTAATGCTACTGTCGTAAACGCTTTTATTGGTGATGATGTAATAATTCATAATGGCGTACAAATTGGACAAGACGGATTTGGTTTTGCAATGGGTGCAGGTGGCCATCACAAAGTACCTCAAATTGGCCGTGTAATTCTCCAAGATAAAGTTGAAATAGGTGCAAATTCGACAGTCGATCGAGGCGCTAACCGTGATACCGTTATTGGTGAAGGTACTAAAATAGATAATCTTGTGCAAATTGGACATAATGCAACAATTGGTAGACATTGTGTGATTGTTGGTCTGGTCGGTATATCAGGAAGCGCTACACTTGGTGATTATGTTGTGGTAGCTGGTCAAGCAGGTATTGTAGGGCATACAAAAATAGGTGATGGTGCGCAGGTTGGCGGCGGTTCAGGGGTGCACGGTGATGTAGCACCTGGCGAAAAAGTGATGGGTTATCCTGCAATTGCTGCATCTAAATGGATGCGCGAAGCTGCAAAAATAATGATTGCTGACAAGCGTGATAGAAAGAACAAAAAGAAAGGCTGACTTTTATGACAGAACAGACATTGGGCTTGATTGAGATAAAAGAACTTTTCAAACTATTACCTCATCGCTATCCATTTTTGTTAATCGATAAAATTATTAATGTTAATTCGGATCAAAGTGCAACTGGTATTAAAAATGTAACATTTAATGAACCGCATTTTGGTGGTCATTTTCCTGATGACCCTATTATGCCTGGCGTTTTGATTGTTGAAGCAATGGCGCAGACTGCAGGCGCAATTTGTGCTAAAGCACATTCCAAAGGCAAACGTAAGCTTGTATATTTCATGACAATTGACGGTGCAAAATTTAGACGTCCTGTTGTACCAGGCGATGCAATTGAGCTGCGCGTTGAAAAAAAGAAACAAAGAGGCGATATCTTTAAATATCATTGTGAAGCTTGGGTGAAACATGAAAAGGCCGCAGAGGCAGAAATTGGTGCCATGATGGTAAACCCGGAAGATAGATCATAATGAACGCAAATATTCATTCCAGTGTTGTTATTGAAGATGGTGCGGTAATTGGTGAAAACGTAACCATAGGGCCATTCTGCCATATCGGTAGCGAAGTAAAACTTGGCAATGATACGTTGTTGAAATCTCATGTTTCTATTGCGGGAAATACTCACATTGATTCAGGCGCAAAAATATTTCCGTTCGCTTCTGTTGGCCATGACCCACAAGATTTAAAATTCTACGGTGAGGAAAACTCATTAACAATCGGCAAGAATTGTACCATTCGTGAGGGGGTCACTATTAACCCTGGCACTGAAGGGGACGATGGAAAAACCATCATAGGTAATAATTGCTTATTCCTAGCAAATTCACATGTCGCGCACGATTGTAAGATTGGTAATAATGTAATCTTCTCAAATGGAGTGATGGTAGCTGGTCATTGCAAAGTCGGCGATAATGTTATTATGGGCGGCGGTTCTGCTGTTCATCAGTTTTGCCGCATTGGTAATAACGCTTTTGTTGGCGGCCTTGCTGGCGTGGAAAATGATATTATTCCATTTGGCATGGCATTGGGAAATAGAGCCTATCTAGGTGGTTTAAACTTAATTGGTATGAAACGTGCAGGCGTTGATCGCGAAAGCATTCATAAATGTCGTAAAGCATTTAAAGACCTATTCTCTGGTGAACAGGCTGTAGCGGATGCGGTTAAAACGGTAAATACTGAATTGGGTGAAGATCCTGTTGTTAAAAGTATTATTGATTTTATTCTTGAAAGTGAAGATCGTTCTCTTTGTACGCCTAGATTAGAGCGTGAAAGCTAGGTGCGATGAGCACTTCGAATAATTTTTTTACGATTAAAGAAAATATTGGAATTTTTGCAGGGCGCGGAAGTCTTCCTAAAGAACTCGCCGAGCATTTAAGAAGTATAGGGTGCGAACCTTTCATTGTTGGAATAGAAGGTGAAGTCGAGCCGTGGATAGCTGAGTATCAAACCCAATTATTCGTTTGGGGTAAACTGGGCAAGTTTTTTAAATACCTGAAAACAAACAAAATCAGACAAATTGTTTTTGCTGGCGGTGTAACAAGACCAACCTTGCGCTTTAGAGATATGGATTTGGGAGGTATTATATCCCTTTCCAAAGTTATGGCGTTTATGGTAGGCGGTGATAATTCGTTGTTTAAAGGGCTTATAAAGCTTTTTGACCAACATGATGTTCAAGTGGTAGGTGCACATGAAATTATGCCTGAATTATTAACCCCCTCCGGTATCTTTTTTGGAAGAGAACCTTCCAGCAAAGCAATGCATAATATTGATAAGGCTTTTGAGGCCTGCAAGGCACTTGGTGCACTTGATATTGGACAAGCAGCTGTGGCTGTTGGTGGACGTGTCGTTGCTGTCGAAGGTATTGAAGGAACAGATGGTATGTTGGAGCGTATAGCACAAATGCGCGCTTCTGGGCGGTTGTTTGAGGACGGAAAGCATGGTGTATTAGTTAAAACCATGAAGCCTGAACAAGATATGCGCGCTGATTTACCTTCAATAGGTCCAGCAACCATTGAAGCCGTTATCAAAGCTGGCCTGAAAGGGATAGCGATAGAGGCAGCACATTCATTTATTCTTGAAAAAGAGAATACAATTGAAAAAGCTAAAGAGGCGGGGGTCTTTATATATGGCCTCGACCCTGATGGTAATATGTAATGGCCTTATCTGAACCATTAAAAATTTATTTTGTTGTTGGTGAAGAGTCTGGTGATGCATTAGGTGTAAAACTACTCGATGCTTTTGATAATCTCTCAAAACCTATTCACTCCACTGGACTAGCTGGGCAACGTATGAAGGCTAGGGGAGTTGATAGTCTTTTTGATATTTCAGAACTCTCCGTGATGGGACTTTCTGCTGTTGTTTCCAAACTACCAAACCTTCTCAAACGCATAAATCAAACCGCAAAAGATGTAATTGATAAAAACCCTGATGTTTTATTGTTGATTGACAGTCCTGAATTTTCGTACCGCGTTGCAAAAAAAGTACGCAAAAAATTACCAGATTTGAAAATTATAAAATATGTAGCGCCAACTGTTTGGGCATGGCGACCAGGACGTGCAAAAAAAATCAAAGCCTATATAGACCATATCATGGCAATATTGCCTTTTGAGCCCGAGCTTTTAAAAGAACTTGATGGGCCAGATGCGACTTATGTTGGGCACCCGTTGGCAAGTGAAATACCTGAAATAGATATCAAGCAAAAGAAAAAATGTAGAAAAATTCCTAAACTTGTTGTTTTGCCAGGCTCCAGACGTATCGAGATTAAACTTTTAATGCCTGTTATCCGCGATACGCTACAGGTTTTAATTGACCGTGGTAATACAATGGAAATATATCTACCTGCTGTTGAGAAGCTTGAGAATGAAATTCGTGAACAAGTTAAATCATGGAATATAAAACCGGTTATCCTTTCAGGCGAAGATGCAAAGAAAAAAGCCTTTATGGAGGCCGACATTGCGCTGACAGCCTCAGGCACTGCAACACTTGAACTTGCGCTTTATAAAGTGCCAATGATTTCCATTTACAAACTTGATCGTTTGATGATGCAAATCAGGCATTTAATTACGGCTTGGACAACGGCATTGCCGAATTTGATTGCTGATTATCCAGTTGTACCTGAACGTTTAAACGAAAATACCCACCCACAACATTTAGCAAGAATGATAGAGCGCCTCGTATTGGATGGTGAAGAGCGACAAATACAGCTGAAGGGCTTTGAGAAAATTGCAAAAAAACTATCCCAAGAAACATCAGGCGCAACTGTCGCTGCTCAAAAAATTATTGACCTGGTTGCCAAATAAAAAGGCCAACTTTAAAAGCTGGCCTTTGAAAATCTGTTTTATCTAAAAAACTTATCTCTTGCTTTCTTCAACATATGGGCGTGCTGTTGCGCCTGTATAAAGTTGGCGAGGGCGACCAATCTTTTGCTTTGGATCCTCAATCATTTCTTTCCACTGTGCAATCCAGCCCACTGTACGTGCTAGTGCAAATAAAACAGTAAACATGTTTGTAGGGAAACCAAGTGCGCGTAATGTGATGCCTGAGTAGAAATCAATATTTGGATAAAGTTTCTTCTCGATGAAATATTCATCCGTCAAGGCAATGCGCTCAAGTTCCATTGCAACTTCTAGTGTTGGATCGTCTTTGATGCCCAACTCCTTAAGAACTTCATGTGTTGTTTGTTGCATGATTTTTGCGCGCGGATCATAATTTTTATAAACACGGTGACCAAAGCCCATAAGGCGGAATGGATCGTTTTTGTCTTTTGCACGTCTTACATATTCAGGAATATTATCGACACTTCCGATTTCTTGAAGCATGTTTAATGCAGCCTCATTGGCACCACCATGTGCCGGTCCCCAAAGACATGCAATGCCAGCAGCAATACAAGCAAATGGATTTGCACCAGAAGAACCTGCAAGGCGTACCGTTGAAGTTGAAGCATTTTGTTCATGGTCTGCATGAAGCGTAAAGATCTTATCCATAGCACGCGCAAGAACAGGGTTTACCTTATATTCTTCAGTTGGTACTGCAAAACACATGTGAAGGAAGTTTGATGCATAATCCAAATCATTGCGTGGATAAACAAACGGTTGGCCTGTATGATATTTATGCGCCATTGCTGCAAGTGTAGGCATTTTTGCGATCATACGCAGTGAAGCAACCATGCGTTGTTTTTCGTCTGATATATCAGTTGAATCATGATAAAATGCTGATAAAGCACCAACAACGCCACACATGATCGCCATTGGGTGTGCATCACGACGAAAGCCAGTATAAAATCTGTTCATCTGTTCATGAACCATTGTGTGCATTGTAACGCGTTGACGGAATGCGTCGCCTTCAGCTTTGTTTGGCAACTCGCCATATAAAAGCAAATAACAGGTCTCAAGGAAATCGCCTTTGTCAGCAAGTTCATCAATCGCATAACCACGGTGTAGTAAAACACCTTTATCGCCATCAATAAAAGTTATGTCGCTTTCGCAAGATGCTGTTGAAGTAAAACCAGGGTCGAAAGTAAAAGCGCCTGTTTCTTTGTAAAGAGAACCGATATCGATTATATCAGGGCCAACGCTTGCCTGTCGAACAGAAAAATCCCAGCTCTTATCTCCAATACTTAAGGTTGCCTTATCGTTAGCCATGTATAGTCCTTTCTATTCGCAACCAGCTTTTGCCAAGTGCGCCATTAAAATCAAATTGATTATTAATGGATTAGAGTTTGAGATATGGATTATCTACACTCTACCAGTTGCATTCTTCTAAAAAATATCAGCATCTGTAGGTAGACGCGATGTTGTACCATTAGCTATATGATTTTACTGGATGACACAAGTAAGACATTTGTAACAGTTTCACATAAATATTGTAGGGCTATTTTATTCTTTATGCACAAACGCTTAGCTTTATGGTTGCTGATAATTCTTCCTGAGGCTAAATAGGGCTACTTTAAGATATCCCTCATCCTATCCAAGGATATTTCACGACCTAAAATTTGAAGAGCATCAAAAGCGCCAGGCGATGTTGCCTTACCTGTTATTGCTGCGCGGATTGGTTGCGCGACTTTGCCCATTTTTAAATCATTGTCTTGCGTGTAGCCCCGAATACAAACTTCAACAGCTTCGGGAGACCAATCAGAAAGTTTTTCAAATTCTGGCAAAATTCCTTTTATGACCGCAATACCAGTATCGTCTAAAAGCTTGGCAGCTTTTTCTTCCATTGGAATAGGGCGTTGCTCAAAGATAAATGCTGCACCATTTGCCAAATCAACCAAAGTCTTTGCTCTGTCTTTCAAAGCTGGCATGGCTTTTAATAACATATGACGAGTTTCAGCATTAAGATTATCTATAATGAATTGACCGCCCTCAAGTTCGTTCGCAATGTTTTCAAAATAAGTCAGTAATTCTGCATCATCTGATTCGCGAATATATTGACCATTAATTGCCTCAAGTTTGGTGAAATCAAACCGAGCGGCAGCCTTGTTCATGCCATCATAGTCAAACCATTCAATCATTTGTCCTGTCGTCATGATTTCATCATCACCATGCGCCCAACCAAGCTTAACCAGATAATTTCTCAAGGCGGCGGGCAGGTAGCCCATCTCGCGATATTTTTCTGCACCAGTAGCACCGTGACGTTTTGATAGTTTTTTACCATCAGGTCCATGGATAAGGGGAATATGAGCCATCGAAGGTACATCCCAATTCATGCCTTTAAAAATCAAGGTTTGACGCGCTGCATTTATCAAATGATCATCACCACGGATAATATGTGTTACTTCCATGTCATGATCATCAACCACAACGGCAAGCATGTAAGTTGGGTTTCCATCTGAACGCAGCAGGATCAAATCATCCAGATCTTTGTTTGGAAATTTCACTTCGCCTTGCACTTTGTCATCAACGATTGTCTCACCATCAAGTGGTGCTTTTAAGCGAATAACATATGGGGTGTTTTGCGGTGCTTGTGATGGGGTGCGGTCACGCCATGTTCCATCATAGCGCGTAGGCAATCCTTCAGCTTCAGCTTTTTCGCGCATGGCAGCAATTTCTTCTGCTGTACAATAACATTTATAAGCAGTACCAAGCTTTACCATTTCATGGGCAACTTCACGGTGGCGCTCTGCGCGTGCATGTTGTGATATTGCTTCCCCATCCCATTCAAGCCCTAACCAGTACAAGCCATCTTTTATCGCTACGATTGCATCTTCATTTGAGCGTTGGCGGTCTGTATCTTCAATGCGAAGTAACATTTTGCCACCTTTGGCTTTTGCATAAAGCCAATTGAAAAGCGCAGTTCTTGCACCGCCAATATGAAGATACCCCGTAGGAGAAGGGGCAAATCTTGTTACAACAGGTTTGGTCATGATGATTAAGCTCGCTAGTAGAGTATTTGCAAAAAACTTGCAGTTGGCTCGATTTGTCTATTTGATGAAGTTATTGCTGATTTATCATAGTGAGCAAAAGAGACAAGCATAAAACAGGATAGACTTTGGCTGAAGATAAACCGCCAAGCGTCCCGGTAAAACAAAAAGAAGATAATAAAGAGACGCTGTGGAATAAGACATGGAATGCCGGTGAGGTTGAAAGGTTCAGCCCTGCAACGCGCTTGTCTCTTGTCAAAAAGCTTAGATTACAAGTTTCCAATTCGTATCTGGATACAAAAGACAGATTTTATGAAAGCGTAATTCACGAAATTGAAACGGGCTTAAGTTTTAACCTCACACCTGTGTTTCTTGGTATCGGCATTTTGATATATTTCTCCATACCGAATGAACCTTCCATATTGGCACTGGGTATAACTGTATGTGTGCTGGCATATGCTTTGTGGCGGTTAAAACTTCATAGCAAAGTTTCAATATTTTCATCCATGCTTGCTGTTGTAATAAGTGGAATGTTTGTTGCACAAGTTGCAACCCGTATAAACCAAACACCAATGTTGGAACGCCAAATAACAACTAAAATGCAAGCTGTTATTTTAAGCGTTGATAGCAGTCGCCGTGGCGCTGCACGTTACTTGGTGCGCCCAATAAACCTTGAAGGACTTGAAGCGAAACAATTGCCCAATCGAATAAGGGTTTCTGCTTCTGCCAAACATAATATCATGCTGCCTGGAAATGTAATTTCAGGACTTGTCAGATTGCAACCTATATCGGGCCCTGTTTATCCAGGGGGGTATGATTTTTCATTCTTTGCATGGCACGAAGGGTTAGGCGCCAGCGGATTTTTTATGGGAAAGCCAGAGCAACTCAATATCAAAAATAGCACCTCCTGGATTGAAAAATTTACAATCCAAATTAATCGAAAACGCATAGCCGTAGAAAAACGTATTATTAAGGCAATGCCTGATGAAACAGGAAAAATTGCAGTAGCACTTGTGACCGGCAATAAAACCGGCATTCCTGAAGACATTCAAGAAAGCCTGAGGAAAACTGGCCTTGCGCATATTTTGGCAATTTCTGGCCTCCATATGGCACTTGTAACGTTAACTGTTATTTGGTGCATTCGATATATTCTGGCCTTTATTCCATCCATTGCCTTGCGATACCCAATAAAAAAGTGGGCAGTATGCGCAGGCTTTATAAGTGCCACAACATATCTAATGTTGTCAGGGGCGGGCATTGCCACTCAACGCGCATGGGTGATGATTTCAGTTATGTTACTGGCTGTTTTAATGGACAGACGTGCCATTACTATTAGAAGTGTAGCGATATCAGCTATTATAATTTTAGTATTAAATCCGCAGAGCCTTTTATCGCCAGGTTTTCAAATGTCATTTGCAGCGGTAACAGCACTGGTCGCTGGTTATGAAGCTATTAATAAACGACGAAAGGCAAGGGCTGAAAATACCTTCGTTCCTATTCAGCAAAACCGCTTTTTCAAAACAATAAATGGCGTTTTGCTATACTTTGGTGGGATTGCCACAACAAGCCTAATTGCTGGAACAGCAACAGCTTTTATCGCCGCATGGCATTTTCACCAGGTGGCATCTTTTGGGTTGCTGGCTAATTTAATTGCTATGCCTGTTGTGAGTATATTGATTATGCCTTTTGTACTCTTCTCCATATTGCTAATGCCATATGGTTTAGAGTTCATACCCTTGATATCGGTTTCTTATGGCATTGAACAAGTTGTGAGCGTATCGCAATGGGTGGAGACTATCTCGCCAAATGGAAACACCGGACTTTTACCAAGAAGTACAATATTCTTGTTTGCAGGATTTTTGATTACAATTTGCTTTTTTAAAACAAAACTCAGGATGTTAAGTTTAATACCGCTCGGTTTATTGCCCTGGTTTTTTAACTACCCAATCATTCCTGATGTAATTATTGCAGAAAATGGCAGGGCAGTTGCCATTAAAACTGAAGTTAATAAGCTTGGTCTTGTTTTTCCAAGGGGTAGTGCTTTTGTTCAAAATATTTGGCTCAAAGCCTGGTCAGGTGGGAAAACAGAAAAACTTGGTTTATCAAAAGAGCAATGTAATCGTGAGCGATGTATAATTGTTCTGCCGTCAAGCAAGGTGTTGCATATTGTTTATAACCCAGACCTTTTGAACTCTTCTTGCAATAGGGCAGATATCTTGATTGCGCCAAGGTTATGGTGGGTTAATTGCAAGCAACGCAAACCAGAACTTATATTAAAGCGCTATGATTTTGAACGCTTTGGCACACATGCATTATATATGAACAAAGTTAAACCAAATGCCAAAATCGAAAGTAATATACTCAACTCAAAAATTCCTATTCAAGAGATAGTTGTAACAACTGCATTGCCTAAAGCGTCCAGACCTTGGCACAGATATGTGACGCATCCAGATGAACGTTAGTGGTATTGGCGAACAAGACCGACTAATTTGCCCTGAACTTTAACGCGGTCAGAAGTGAACTTGCGGGTTTCATATGCGGGATTAGCAGCTTCCAGTGCAATCTCATTTCCATTGGAACGGAATGTTTTAAGCGTTGCTTCTTCATCATCAACCAATGCAACAACAATCTCGCCACCTCGCGCTGTTGATGCTTGTTGAATAATGACTGTATCGCCATCCAAAATACCGGCTTCAATCATGGAATCACCCTCAACAGTGAGCGCAAAATGTGTGCCACTGCCAATCATGTCAGGTGAAACTGTGATTGAATGCGTATTGTCCTGAATAGCGGAAATTGGCACACCAGCAGCAATTTTACCCATAACAGGAACAGAAAACCCAGAATGCTCGTCTTCATTGGAAGCATTTGCAGTAGGAAAGCGTGTCACATTATCCAAATTTGCAGGAGAATGACGAGGAGGTCGACCTCCAAAGTCAGCGCGTATAACGCTATTAGAGTTTTCCGGATGGGAGTTATCTTTTGTATCCGAAATATCAGGCGTGCCCCAGGCTTCAGGCATTTTAATAACTTCAAGTGCTCTTGCTCTATTGGGGAGGCGTCTAATAAAGCCGCGTTCTTCAAGGGCGGTTATTAACCTGTGAATACCCGATTTTGATTTTAGTTCTAATGCGTCTTTCATTTCGTCAAACGAAGGCGGAACACCTTCTTCTTGCATGCGTTCATGAATGAACTGCAATAAAAGTTGCTGTTTTCGCGTAAGCATGTGGTACACCTTTCAAAGGAATGCCTGAATTTTCTTTATGTTCCGATCACATCTTTACCAAGAATCAAATGAAACAAATATAGAACAAATCATATCTGTTCTATTTATGTTCCGCAAGTGTTAAAATATAATTAAAGCTAGATTTTTTTAGAGTTAACAAATGGTAGCCCCGCTAACGCTTCATTTACCATAACAGCAAGTTCCTGAATCTATTAAGAAAATTATCAAACTATAAGTGCGATTCTATTTTCAGGTTCTTTGGAGATAGTTATGCGTAAGTCCATTTTAGCTGCACTAAAAGTATGTTCAATCATTGCTTTAACAAGTGTTGGTTCTGTTTCATCATATTCTGTTCAGGAAACTCATGCTGCATCATGTCGAGGTGGGCAGGGTATTGGCGTACATCGCACTGTGAGGCTGAATACAAATGGTGGTAAACGTTATGGTACATCACATGGTGGTGCGCAGAATTTTTTGAAACACAAAGAAGTGGTGCTAACATTTGACGACGGACCAATATCAAGTGTTACGAATAAAATTCTGCATGAATTGGATCGCCACTGTGCAAAAGCAACTTTCTTCATGGTTGCTACTATGGCCAAAAACAATCCGGCTCTGGCTAAGAAAGTTGCGAATAAAGGGCATACCATTGGCATTCACAGTTATAGCCATAAGAATTTGGGCAAATTAAATGGCAAAAGCGCAATTTCTGATGTTAATCGCAGTATCAATGCCATCGAACGCGCAGTTGGGCGTGATGTGGCTCCATTCTTCCGCTTTCCTTATCTTTCAGAAAACCGCTCAGTAAACCAGCATCTTAATCGTTTGGGCTACGGTGTTTTTGCGATCGATGTCGATAGTCTTGATTATCGTTTTTCAAATTCAACTTCCATGGTCAACCGTGTGATGAGCGAGCTTAATCGCAAGGGAAAAGGCATAATTCTGCTACATGATATTCAACGCGTAACAGGCAGTGGCATTGGTCAGCTTTTAGACCGTTTGAACAAGGGTGGTTATAAAATTGTCCATATCAAAGGGTCGGGTGGTAAAGACCCTGTTGCACCAGTGCTTGTTTCCAGTGCAGAATCGAAAGCCAAGAAGGCAAAACCTATCGTTGTTGCAGCAAATACGGCTACTCAACCAAAGCCAAAGGTGAAAAAGGTCAAAGTAGTCAAGAAAACGAAAGTACAAAGAACTACGGTAAAGAAAAAAGTTACCCGGAAAAAGAAACTCACTACCAAGCAAGCTCTACAAAATCGTAATAATCCAATTCGCGCAAAGTTGAAAAAGCGTATTGTGATTACACAAGCACAACCTGCAAAAAAGAAACGCGTAAAAACGCAAAAAGTGGCAAAAGTCACAGCCCAAGACGTCTTCAAGGGCAACAGAGCCAAGGTACTAAAGCAGTTTAACAAAAACAAACAAGCGTTCAGAGCGGCGATTAAGAAGCGGATTATTAATTAGGTTTGGGTGCGGTGTAGTGGAGTTTTTAATTTGGTGTATTTAGTAGACTGTCAGTGTAATTTCTATGAAATATCTATAGCAACGGCGAGAATGGCGCCGATGTCTCAGGCCGGCGTGGATAAACTGAGAGCAGGTGCCGCATGAGTTACGCTTTTGGCTGGTGGGATTTTGTTGAGGTTGATGGCGAACCACAAATGGTTTGCCGTGATAGCGATGAGCGGGTTGTTATGGTGCGTGATCTCGAAGAGCCATGGCTTGCAAAGGCAATCGCTGAACATCCCAAGCGCCCCGAGAGCCGGTGGAGGCGGTTTGAATATCGTCATGAAGAATTCTGGTTCCCGCTAATCGTCAACTGGGTGCCGGAAGAGGGGCGCATACTGGTGGATTACAACCTATCATCAAAACTTTGGCGATTGGAAACAAACGCTGAAACCGAACACCCACCCTATGCACCCTATGGAGGCTGGGTGCGCGTTGACGATATGGTGCCGGATGCTTTCTGGTGCTGGCCAAGGGGGATGCTTGCAAACCTCCTTCATGAGGAAGAGCAGTTAAAGAAGAGTTGGGGTATTTGTCTGATTGGTAAATGGCATTGTGATCGATGGGAGCCGGTTTTTTTCAGCCGCGAAACGCAAATGCTCAAATATTTTGCGCTTTTAGATTACACTGACGAACCATTTGAGTGGATCCCAGATAAATATCTACGCGAGCTGTATCTACATTTCCATGGTGTATATGTGAAAGAGAATCTTGTTGACGGTGGCTACCCAAAGCTTTGGGACAGTAAGAAAAGAGAATATATTAAAGTAGACCACATTCCTCGCAAATTTTATGGTCAGATCTCTGATGAGTCTGATGGTGGTGAGTGGGTCTATACGTTTGATACGGTTGAAAACGCACAGGCAGTGTTTGACTCGTTTGGTAGCCGCATTCTCCTTACGGATGATTTGTCAAAATACAACCTTTGTACTAGTCGGCCCTATGTAGTTCAGGATTTTTTGCGCAATGATGTGGCAGATAAAAGGCCATTTCTTCTGAGACAAGATGGTAAGGCTGCTATTATGATGCTGTCGGATTTCCAGAGAGAAGCTCAAGGTTCAAGTTTTTTCTTTTTTTGGATAAGGGGGAGCAATTAGAAATCCATTGTTATTACCATATGTCTTATCGCATTAACTCCGATGGGTTAAATGATAAGTTGGCAGCCTTTTCTGCTCGTACTGCTTACTTACAAGAAGAAATAATAGATGGATACTTCGCACTAGCCCCCTACACGCGGTCTTGGAACACAAGTATCCATGAGTTTGCGCCTGTTTCTAGACAGGTTGCTAATGCAATGCAGTATTGGCAAGGCGTAAAACCGGACCATGTTGTCGTGGGTGATGTCCCGCTATTGGATACTAGTGTTTTTCCGAAAAATAATAGTGAAAATTATGAAGCAGTGTACAAACATCTGCTTGGATACAACGAATTGTATCTACTAATTGGCCAGTTGGCTGGGCATCCGTGTATGCACCGTTACAGGCAGATGGGCGATAAGTGGGAGGATGAGTGATGGTTGATATTAGTAAAGAGGAACAACAACAAGCTTTTGTGGAACTGCTGAACGAAAAGCTGCCTAACTTTATTAAAGACAATGTAGCTGAATTGCGCAAGAGTATTGACTTTAGCGCTATCCAACCTGGTCAAGGTATTCTTTATAGTGGAGATCTTCTCGACAGAAGTGAAGATGTCAGCAATACGGCTCAGGTTAAGAATAGTAACTATGTAGCAAATTTAGCTTTAAATGAAGGCCGTATCACTGCAGGTAGAGCGGATGCTAACTCGCCAGGTGGTATTCCTAACGACCCTACGGATAATGCTTTTGAAAAGTACAGAATAAACATTAGTAATGTCCCTCAAGATATAACTAGAGAAGCTGCAAGCCAGCTATCTGAGCTATCATTAACAGATGAACAACGAACCCTTGTTGAAGCAGCCATAAATGTAAAGCAGAATTTTGGTTCACAAATTGGTAACAGTATTGAACAACAAATTGGTAATAATATCATTGCTGCATCCAATTATGTTCCGAATAGAAACCATCCCCTAGATTCTAGATTGAAGCGAACCGGTTGCCTTTTGTTTGACTTCGTTTGGCGTTCTGTATCCGAGGCATTTTCTGGGTCTATTATTGATGGCGTTTACAGCTTTTGCAAGCTGGCTTTCGCTGACCTTGAGAAAGTCGCATCCCTTTGGAAAATATTGCCTTAGCAGACCGTTCGTATTTTCATTCGTTCCGCGTTGCCTTGCGGCATAGGGGTCAGCAAAATAGACCTTCAATCTGTTCGCTTGTTCAATCGCCTTGAAGTTGGCAAACTCACTGCCATTGTCCAGCGTCAGAGTTTGCCG
>CALDZF010000183.1 GCA_937944165.1 uncultured Rhizobiaceae group bacterium
CGCATTCTGTGCGCAGGAGTATTCGAAACTGAAAAGATTCGAATTTAATGATTGTTATCAAGGCTAGTCCTTGGTTTGGTTTTGGAGAAAGCCCATGTCTGAAGAAGAAGACGAAATCATCCTAGCGGAGCTAGACGACGATGAACTGGTAGCCCAGATGCATGATGACCTTTATGATGGTCTCAAGGATGAGATTACTGAAGGTACAAACATTCTTCTTGAACGTGGCTGGACGCCCTATGACGTTTTGACCAAGGCTTTGGTTGAAGGCATGCGCATTGTGGGTATTGATTTCCGCGATGGCATCTTGTTCGTGCCAGAAGTGCTTTTGGCAGCAAATGCCATGAAAGCAGGCATGTTTATCCTTCGCCCGCTGCTGGCAGAAACTGGTGCACCAAAACTGGGTTCAATGGTCATCGGCACGGTTAAGGGTGATATCCACGACATTGGTAAAAACCTTGTCGGAATGATGATGGAAGGTGCAGGTTTCGACGTGCATGACATCGGCATTAACACAGACGTTGATGGCTATTTCGCAGCGATTGAAGAGCACAAGCCAGACATTCTCGGCATGTCAGCACTTTTGACAACTACTATGCCTTACATGAAGGTTGTCATCGACACGATGGTCGAAAAAGGCATGCGTGATGATTATACAATTCTGGTTGGTGGCGCGCCGCTAAACGAAGAATTTGGTGCAGCCATTGGTGCAGATGCTTATTGTCGTGATGCTGCAGTTGCAGTTGAAACGGCAAAAGAGTTTATGGCCAAAAAACACAACCAAATGGCTGCTGGTTAAGCCAAGTGACCCAAAATTTAAAAATCGGGCGCTCACAGCGCCCTTTTTTATGTTATAATTTAACGACTTGCAAAGAAAAAGAGATTAGGGTTTGAACCCAATTAGGAGGTGGATTTTTGTAGGAGATACTTTCCTATCGCGAAGCGACGCGGTAAAACAATTTAAAACCGTCGGCAGTTCTTTTGACCGTAGTTGCACTACACTCTGTAAGAACTTTCTAGTCTTTAGACCGTTTTCCAAGCGCAAAAACCAACTCCCAATTGGGTTCAGACCCTAAAAACCTGAGGTTATAAATTGACAGAAGCCAAAGCCCTCGCTCCCTCTTTACGCATCATAGCATGCGGCATGATTGCACGTGAAGTCATGGCAGTGAACGAGCAACTTGGCTTTGATCATATAGACCTCAAATGCCTGCCAGCCTCCTACCATCACCATCCTGAACATATTGCTCCTGAAATGGACAAAGCCATTATCAAGGCGCAAGAAGAAGGCTTTGAGCATATATTCGTAGGTTATGCTGACTGCGGCACGGGCGGCGAACTGGATAAAGTCTGCGAAAAACATGGCGTTGAGCGCATTGCAGGGCCTCATTGTTTTTCTTTTTACATGGGTAATAAAAATTATGAAGAAGCTGATGGAGAATATCTGACGACTTTTTTCATTACGGACTTTCTGGCAAGACACTTTGACACTTTCATGAAGCGCCCTCTTGGACTGGATAAACATCCAGAGCTGTTGGAAATGTATTTTGGAAATTACACAAAAGCACTTTACCTAGCGCAAACAGAAGATAGCAAACTTGAAAAAAACGCTCGCGCTGCAGCTGAATTTCTAGGGCTTGAGTATGAATACAAATTCACCGGCTATGGCGAATTATTAGATGCAATTGATGCAACAATGGCTAACTCAACAAATTAAATTAATAGATCCTGAGCCTAGTTACTTGCAAGCACACCCGCTTCTCTTAGTACACTAGGGGGTTTAGTGTTCCATTGCGCAGGTCCTTTGGAGCCAATTTTGAAACCTTCATTATACAGCAGTTCCATTCTAACAGGATTAAAATCAAGTGACTTATCAGAAACAGGGACATCGTCGGGAATGGACGTTAAATGGAAATCAATACCAGAATCTTTTACACGTGCATAATGTCTAAAAATTGTATCAGATTGTGATTCTCGCATTAATTCGAAAATTGTTTTTTGGGCAATACTGGCTAAATTGGGCTTCACTGGGCTTGCATCATTAAAACGACGTGTCGTGCCATTTATAACCAGGTAAAGATCTTTTTTAGGTGCTGCAGATGCCCCCATAAAGTTTGCATATAAAACTGGCTCTTTAACGCCTCCATCAACATGCGCTTGACGAAGTTGCACTCCTTTTTGTGGTTTGATGTATACTGGTGCAAAGAAACCAGGAACCGCAGCGGATGCACGCAAAACTTTTTGGAAATGTTGAACCGGGTTTGCACGCCCGCCTAAAGCAATGCGCCCCATATCCCAAATTACCAACTGTCCGGCATCAAGATTAGTCGTAGCAACATATAGTCTTCTGCCTTTTTTATGTTCAGCAGCAACTTTAGCCAAAAACGCAGGTGTAATATGCTTTTCAATTTGTGCCTTTAAAGGAGAATTATCAAACAGACTATCAGAGAAAAGAGCGTTTAAACCACGTTTTCTAAAGATTGTATCATTGGTTTGGCTCGTATAAAGCTCTTTAGCCAAATTATCATATTCTGGCCCTAAAAACGCAAGAACGGATAATAAAGCACCAGTTGAAACGCCCGTTACAACATCAAAATCAGGGCGCTGACCGCTGGCAGTCCAACCTGCCATAATGCCTGCACCAAAGGCACCATCTGCGCCTCCTGCAGAAAATGCTAGTATCGTATGATGATTATCACGGCTGCGTTGCACAGGTGCATTAGCAGGTTTGGTGATATCAACTGCATCAATTGGTACGACTGTTCGGATATTAGCAGCTTCTTGCGGCCGGGATGCGCATGAGGCAATTAGCCCACAAAGAGCTAAACAAATGAAAATGTAAAGATTAGTGCGCATAAAACTTAAATGATCTTGGATTATTGAAAACGAAATACTCACGTTGGAAAATGCACCGAATCAAGAAAATTTACAAGTAATTTCAACAAAGCATCACTTTTAACAGAAACATTGGTTAACTCTATTTTACATTACAATGTAAAAATCAAACTTCTTATAAATCAATCCAAGGCGCTTCTTTTGCCGCAAGTCGTAATTCTTCCAAAGCAGACTCAAGTTTTGAAGATGCTTTATTCAAAGTCCAAACTGCATAGGCTGGAAAAGGAAACGAAGGTGCATTTTTCACAAAATGAAGTTTGCCTTCCGCCACATAATCGTCTGCCATTCTATAAGGTATATAGGCAGCTTTTTGATACTTGATTAAATATTTGGGAACTGACGTCCCTACCCTAAAAGAAAGTTGTGGCGGCTTGAGATTTGGGAACCATCTTGAATGCGCAATCGCAAATTCTGGTCCCCATTGGCAATATATATAATTCTCATCAGAAAAATCATTTTCCCCTTCTTGCGCTGAAACCAAAACCAGTCTGTCATCCAGAATATGCTCAACATCCAAACCTGGCCTTATCTCGGGACTGTAAAGTACAGCTATATCCAGATTACCACGAACCAGAAGCCTGGTAAGGCTTTCATGTTCAGATATTTGAAAATTAACTGCAGTAGAAGGTAGATTTTCAGACATATTAGCAACCCACGTAGAGGATAACTCAGGCCAAAGACTGTCCTGACAACCTAACGAAAGGCTATTATCATAACCATCAGGCAAGGAGACTTGGTATTTTGTTTCATCCCATAATTGAACAAAAGCGCGTGCATATTCTTCGAACTCTTCACCAAAAATAGTAGGTGTAACGCCACCCTTTGAGCGTTCAAGTAGTCTTTTACCTAACAAATCCTCCAGTTTTTGAATCCGCAAGCTAACCGCAGATTGTGAAATATGAAGTATCTCGGCCGCAGAAACAAAACTTTTTGTCGCTAAAACAGTGAGAAACGTATTGGCTAATTGAATATCCATAACTCTTCTATCCATGAGTATTAATCATAATTATTATATTTATAATTCGTTTTACATATAAAATGCAATATGTAACTTGGTATTGCTTACTTAAGGGAATATATAGTTTGAATTGATATGGGGTACATATATGTTTTTTACATCTGCGGTTACATAAGCTGAAACAGCAGACTTAAACAAACAGTCAATTCCAATTTACCCCTTTAGTGGCTAGCCGGGATGTTTCGCCAGCCTGAAATATCCCGGCGAATTTCTTAATAACTGCCATCAACGGCAAGCTATAAAAGGGCTCTGGAGGGAAGTATGAGTATTGATATTCAAAAATACGTAATACAAGCATATGACGTTTTGGCGGATTTCGCACCAAAACTAATATCTGCGATTGTAATTTTTATAGTTGCATACATCGTAGCAAAACTAATTGGGCGAGCTATCGCATATCTAATCGACAAAACAAGTTTAGGCCGCAACACCGACGGATCAAAATCCACTACTGGGGCCAATATAAGCAAAGCGGTCTTTTGGGTCGTAATGCTAATTGCCCTCCCTGCTATTCTTGGCGCTTTGGGTATGCAATCGATTATTGCACCATTACAAGATATGGCACAAAAATTCCTAGCCTTTATTCCAAATTTATTTGGTGCAGGGTTAATTTTCTTCATTGGCTATATTGTTGCAACTGTAGTCCGCAATGCAATAGAAAGTATTTGTGCAGCAAGCAATCTTGAAGGTTGGTCAGCTAAAGCAGGTATTTCATCTGCAACTGGTGAAGGCGGCATTGGTCGTATTCTTAGTCTGCTGGCTTTCGCTTTAATCATCATTCCTGTATCGATTGCAGCACTTGATGCTTTAAAGATGACTGCTATTTCAACACCTGCAAAAGAAATGCTTAACGGTGTTCTAAACGTAATTCCAAATGTATTTGCCGCAGCAATTGTTTTGGCAATAGCATTCCTGATTGCTAAATTTGCAAGTTCAACAATCGCCGGTCTTTTATCTGCTACAGGCATAGACAAGAGCGTTGCGTCTTCGCCTTTGGCTGAAGTAATTGGCAAAGAACGTTCGGCATCTGCACTAGCGGGTCAGTTAACATCAATTACCATCTTGCTATTTGGTATTATTGAAGCAGCTAAATTGTTAAACTTTGCTATCATCTCAGAGGCGTTAACGCATATTCTAGCGCTGGGCGGCAGCATATTACTGGGAGCAATCATTATCATATTTGGTGTATTTGCTTCAGGTATCATCTCAAACATTGTTGCTGGTACAACGGCTAAAGGCTCGCCAATGCCTGGCCTAATTAAAACCGTCATTATAATCCTTGCGTCTGCAATGGGGCTTAAACAAATGGGCGTTGGTGAAGACATTGTAACAATGGGTTTTACGTTAATGATCGGTGCTATTGCTCTTGGTTCAGCAATTGCGATCGGCCTGGGTGGTCAGGAAGCCGCCAAGAAATTAACCAACAAATGGACAAAGAATCTATAGTTGGCAGGGAGAGAGACTATCTTGGGAGCTTCGGCTCCCTTTTTTCGCTTTAAGACACAATTTCAACTGCGCCGCTTTTTATATATGCCACGTCGCGGCTAATGCATCGCGCAATATCACTTTCAAACATTGTAAGCCATGATAATTAAGGGATCCAAATAGATTCCAAAGGACACTTCATGGCAAAACTTCAAATCGTATATTGGCGCGATATTCCAGCCCAAGTCATTGTAAAAGCAGGACGCAGAAACGTTGCAAAACGTGAACTATCCTTGCGTTTTACAGAAGCTATCGATATGTGCGCCATGCGTACAGGTGCGGCTGAGACAGACGACTATCTTGAAGAATGGCGCCGTGCTGACCCTGTAGAAGTAAGCGATGATCTAGAGGCTGAAGCACAAGCTGCAGCTGATAAACTAGAAGCAGAATACGACAAAGAGCGCCTTGTCGCACTCGTAAAATCTGGTGGTAAGGAATCCTGATATGGGCAAGGTTGCAGCATCAATCGAAATCTCTCCAAAACAGGCTGTCGAAAGCCTGGATCTTGAAGGCCTGTTCCCTACTGGTACACGTGTTTACATCACAGACGTTGGAACGGACACCGCAGAAACCCTGACTGCAGGCGCAAAACGCGTTGGTGACATGGGGTACATCGCTGTCCCCCACTTTGCTTCTCGTAGACTCACAACTAAAGAAGCATTGGAAACTCGCATCAAAATGATGACACAAGAAGCAGGTGTTAGCGATGTATTGGTCATCGGCGGCGGATTGGAAAAAGAAGCTGGCGAATTTGATGCAACCATGAAAGTGCTGGAAACTGGCTTTTTCGATAAATATGGCATTAAACACATGGGCGTGGCAGGACACCCGGAAGGCTCACCTGATTTTTCCGATAAAGTTGCCATTGAAGCGCTAAAACTTAAGCAGGATTTTAATAATCGTAGCGACATCGAATTGCGCATCGTAACGCAATTTGGATTTGATGCAGAAAAATTCACCAATTGGGCTAACGGTCTTTCAGCGAA
Source organism: uncultured Rhizobiaceae group bacterium (assembly GCA_937944165.1). Lineage (GTDB taxonomy): Bacteria > Pseudomonadota > Alphaproteobacteria > Rhizobiales > Rhizobiaceae > JAALLB01. Next base: position 6,385 of record CALDZF010000183.1, read on the forward strand.
TGACATCGACCTGCCCGTTCACCTTGGCGTGGCTGGTCCCGCAAAAATCACAACCTTGATTAAATTCGCTGCTATGTGTGGCGTGGGCAATTCACTTTCATTCCTGAAAAAACGCGGCGGCGCAATCATGACCATGGCCGCAGGTTTTGACCCGGA
>CALDZF010000184.1 GCA_937944165.1 uncultured Rhizobiaceae group bacterium
ACGCAAGGCCTGGCAGAGCTTGTTTGTTCAAACTCTTTTCGCTCTGATGATAGTGAAACAAATGCAGTTGGCGTATTGCACCAGGAAATGCGTGATGCAGGGTCACTCATTATGCAATGTGGCGATATGCACAAAGTACCAGCAGGCACAGCGCTTGCCGTTGACCGTGATGCTTTTTCTGATGAAGTCACCAACAGACTTGAAGCCCACTCCAATATTGAAATAATAAGAGAAGAAGTCTCAGGCCTTCCCCCTGAAAGCTGGGGACAAACCATTATTGCAACAGGGCCATTAACATCACCTGACCTGGCAAAGGAAATTGCTGAAGCAACTGGCGAAGATGAACTTTCCTTCTTTGATGCAATCGCACCCATCGTCCATTTTGATTCCATCAATTTTGACAAAGCCTGGTTCCAATCACGCTATGATAAAGTTGGCCCCGGCGGTAATGGCAAGGATTATATCAACTGCCCGCTTGATGAAGACCAATATAACCAGTTTATAGATTCACTTATTGAAGGTGACAAAACCGTCTTTAAACAATGGGAAAACGTCCCTTATTTTGACGGCTGTTTACCCATCGAAGTCATGGCGGAACGCGGACGAGAAACCTTACGACATGGCCCCATGAAACCCATGGGCTTGACCAACTCACATAAGCCGAATGAAAAACCGTATGCCGTTGTGCAGCTTCGCCAGGACAATGCACTTGGCACGCTTTATAATATTGTAGGCTTTCAAACAAAATTAAAATACGGCGCACAGGCTGAAATCTTCAAAGCAATTCCTGGTCTTGAGAACGCAGAATTTGCAAGACTTGGCGGTATTCATCGCAATACATACTTAAATTCACCAAAGGTTCTGGATGAAAGACTGGCGCTTAAAAATAAATCCCACATACGTTTTGCAGGGCAAATTACTGGTTGCGAAGGATATGTTGAAAGCGCTTCAATCGGTATTCTTGCAGCTCGCTTTGCGGTTGCAGAACTGGAAGGTAGCTCACTTGAACTCCCACCCATCTCCTCAGCCATGGGTGCGCTTTTGCACCATATTACAACTGGCCATGTAGCCTATGATGAAACTGGCGAAAGCAATGAAAAGTCCAAACGTTCCTTCCAACCGATGAACGTAAATTATGGGTTATTACCACCAGTAGATAAATCACTGCTTAAAAAGCCTGAAGGTGTAAAACGTTGGCGTGGCAAGGATAAAACCATTGCTAAAAAGAAACTCATGAGCGCCAGAGCGCTTGCAGATTTCAACGCATGGTTAGCTGATACGAAGTTTCTGCAAGCTGCGGAATAATCCAGCTAGGGCCTTAAAACTTGCCAATTACATTGATGAACACGCCTTCATCATCAAAGGTTAAATCTGTTAGGTCATCGGAGAAGCGGCCAAAGTTATAGCCAACACCAAGCTTCAGATTTTCACCCAAATGATAATAGGCACCAGCAAGCACGCTTGTATTGGTCTGGTCTAACTCAGGCAACCAAAGTGCTCTGGCTTCAAGCAGTAGATCCCATTTCTCTATGATATGATAATCAGCTCTTGCAATTGCCAAATGTGCTGATGATTCCTGGAATACACCATTGCCACGAACGGCTTCTACTTCACCAATTCTAAAGCCGTATTTACCACCGATTGATAAACGCTGATTAACATCATAAATAAAGTCTGCCTCAAGCACATGGCTGCGTTGACGTGGTCCTAGTAATTGATTTTGTGCATTAACCTGTTGTGAGCCAGGCAAATCTTCAAGATAGGTATAACGGAAAAGCGCATTAAGACGGTCATTATCAACAGGACGATACGCCCAACCAATAGAGCCTTCAATAAAATCACCATCAAGAATTGTATCTTGATCCGACTCTGACAAAACGGCATCAATGCTGGCGATAAAGCGCCAATCATCGTTATGAAGATAAGCATATTGGCCGCTTAGGAGATATGTATTGCGATCGCGTACCGTAGCAGCGTCACCTTCTTCAAAGCGAGCTTCAAATCGCAACGAAGCATTACGGACTTCTTCTCGAAGAGAAACTGTTGTTGAAACCGCAACGCGGTCAAAATCACCATTTACATCATCAAACACATCACCAGACTCAATACCTGCACTTACAGTCCAAACCGCATCGGGTGTATAGGTAACGCCATAAGTATGGGTAAGAGAGCGCTGCGTCCCGGTAAAATCATAGTTTTCTTCAAAATAAGCCGACCATTGATCGTTTAATTTGCGGTTAGCACCATAAACAATTGAACCAAAGTCACGCCCAAATGGATCATAACCATTTAAATCACCACTGGTTGTATCAGGCTCAAGACGATAACCAAGATAATATCTGTCATCTGCATTAGGAGAATAAGACAAAGCTGCCAAACCACCTATGCCGCGCGTACCGTATGAGACTTCCGCTTCAGCAGAAATCTTATCAGTAATCTGACGCTCAAAACCTACACCAACGCGGTCATTGCTTTCTCTGGACGAGTCTTTTGATACAGTCGCCTGACCAAATAACCATACTTTGTTGTGCTCATCATAATAACGCGTAACGCGTGCACCAACATCTGTGCGCTCACCAGTACCGGTAGAAGTTCCAATGGCTGAGTCAAAGTCTGAATGCGTAACACCGACACTGACTTTATATTCATCACCAAACTTACGCTCAAGTTCAGCGCTTAATTCTCTTCTGTCGCGGCCATCTGCTCGATTAACTTCATCGTATTTTGCGCGCAGTGTTGTATCTTCATTAAGGGCAACATCAGCAAAAACACCGCTTAAACGTTCATCAACAGTTGTAAATCGACCTGGCGCATTAAAACCTGCTTCGCGGTCTTCATAATAACCACCAATACTACCTTGCAGGGCATCATCTGTTAGTTCACCCAAATCAACCGCTACTTTTGCGCGATAAGCTTGTGATCTGCCATTTCCAGCACCATTGCCTGAAACAGGATTAAAGATAAAGCCACCATCCGTGGAGGTAACGATACCAAATGTATTGCCTTCTGATTGCGCCCATTCAAATTCAAAATAACTTTTCTCTGTTAGTCTGATGTGAATGTCAGCACCAAACAATCGTTGATCGGCAAGCCCTGTATCTTCAATATACCCTGTTGCACCAAGGCGAACATTATCTGTTACCCAAGCCTGACCACGCCCACCATATGTAAAGCCGTCTAGGTCTGTTAATGTCGGTGTATATTCATAGACTGCAACAAGAACCAAATCCTGATCGCCAACCACGTTTTGACGAACCGCACCCGTAGAACCACCTTGTGATTGCAATGGCCTGCGCAAGAGCACGACACCTTGCACATAGTCAATTTCATAATCCTGATCAGGACGTAATAATGTACGTTCAATAATTTCACCCGTAACACGGTCACGGCGCTCGACTGTAATTTGTTCTGAACCCCGGTTAATGTCCTGACGGCGCAAGAAATATGCAGAACCACCTGTTCCGCGTAATTCATCACGCTGAGGAAGAGAGCCAGGTTCTGCTGCAAAAGCATCCAGTTCCGCAACAGGTTGCCCATGACTGGTTACATATTCAGACTCAATATGTGCCGTGGCACCATAAAGACCGCGTTCAAAACGGGCCAATTCTGTACCATCAATACGCGTTTTAAAATTCCCCCAAAGAACATGGCTTTGGCCTTTTTCAAGGCGAACATAAAACTTGCCCGATGTCGGCGCGTCATCAACTGTTGTGCTATCATCGCCAAATACTGGGTAAAAATCATCCGGATCAAGGTTACGCAACAGGCGCCTTGGGTCTTTGCGATCAAGATTATCAAAAATCTCATCAAGCTCTTCTTCTGTCGTATCAAAAGCAGCAGTTAAAAGTGTGGACCCCTTGATTTTGCCTTTTACATAAAACGCAGCACGCCCGCGTCTAAATGTATCTGAAAACTCATTAGGGTGCGCTTTGATTAATCCATCAGAGTCAGAGCCAAGGCGTTTTCCAAGTGTAATATCGGCAAGACCTACATAGAACCATTCGCTATCAGGAATGTTAACATCACGTTCAAACTGCAGCCCTGAATCTTTACCAAGACCTGCAACAGAAACATCAACTTCATGATCACCAGGAGGAAGAATACGACTTGTTACAAATCGTTGACCTGAATCAACAGGAATTTCTTCACCCAAAACAGTAACCGTATAACCAGGCGGTACATGACGACCAAATACAGTTACAGAACCACCATAAAGCGGAATATTGGAAACACCAGTTCTATCTTCTGAGAACCCTGGCGCAACCGCAACTTCTCTTTGGTGAGAAGCTTCAGGAAGGGCAACCTCTTTTTCGCTTAATCGTAAATTTAAGGGAAGCGTTTCATCAAAGCGTCCTTTTGCATCATAGACACGAAGCACATAAGAAAGCTCACCGCCTTGAAGACGCAGAGTTTCTAAATCCGTAAAGCTTTCCCATTCTGCGGAACCTGCTTCAGAACCGTGGATTGGTACTTCAATAATTTCTAGCGGCTGAGCAATCGCTTGTTGGTTGGGCTTATCAATACTGCGGTAAATTTGAATTTCAGCACGATCAACCCAGTCAGGATAATTCCAGCTACCATTAAAAGAAATTACCTCCCCAGGCTTATAAGTTCCACGCAAATCATCAGTAGCAACATTCAAGCGACGCGTAACATCAAGACCATCAAACTTAATCTGAATATCAACAGCTTCAAGCGCTTTATCAGTTCTTATAATCTTATCTTCTGGTGTTGGATTACCAAGAACTGCTTCACCATCAACCGAAATGGAGATGCCTGAATTAGTAGGCACATTTTGCGGTGCTTTAATTACTTGTTCTTCTGCCTGCAAAAGAAAGTCCAGGTCATTTGCAAATACTGATTGTTGTGAAGCTAATAAAAAATACGGGGCCACTGCAGCAGAAAGCATTAGCCTTCTGAAAGTAGAAATGCCTATGCTTGAAACACGGCAAGTTATGAAAAATCTGTTACCAAACATGGTTAACAATCTATGACCCACTAATAGTTACCTACGAGTTAACTCGCAGAGATATTTATCATTGTGACGGTACGCAGAACTTATTTAACGTCAGTATTTACTTCGAGCTTGTGCGAACGCTTGCGCGACTTCCAAGCTTTCTTGATCAGGGCTTTAACTGACTCAATACGGTCACGCTGCAAGCGTGATTTTTTACCCTGAGATTGATAATTCAAATTAAGAACTGAACGTTCTTCTTCGAGTAGCGGCAGAACTCTAGCAATATCTGTAAGTGCTGAACGCGTTAGATCTTTTGTATTACCTTTGAAAGAGTTATCTTTGAATTCAACGTTGATTGCGCGCAGCCTTGTGGCTGCAAAGTTAATCTTGGCAAGTTTGCCTTGGGTTACTCTTACAACGCGAGGATTTTCGCTTGTTACAGAATAGCCTGTTGGCAATGTTCTGTTATCAAGCTTCAAGATATAGTTTGAGCCAATACGATCCGCTGGAATAGCATCACAAGTTACGTGGTATCGGCCAAATTCATCTGTTGTAATCAACAAGCCATTAACAGAAACGACACGCACGCCACCAAGCCCGGGCTCGCCTTCATCGTGGTATCCATCTTTATCCAGATCATCAAAGACACGACCAATAATATGGCTACACTGGAATACAGATTCTGTTTCCAGACGTACAACTGCTGTTGCACGGTTAGAGACTTCGCTTCCATCGAGCGGGTCTCGCGCAACAGTTGTATTGATAAACTCAGAACCCTTAATACCAGCACCAACAACCAATGAGAATGTAATGGTAATAGTTTCGCCAGGGGCTAGGCTTTGGTTAGGCCATACAAGGTTCCAATCAACCAATGTAGGCTCTAACGGCACACCGTTTACAAGCGCAGTATCATCAACATATCTAAAGCCATGAGGAACCAAATCCACCAGATCAACTGCATTAACTGGTACACTCGAAGTATTTTCAAAGGTAAGTGTATATGGAACACTGCCACCCAATGGTACCGCATCAACAGGTGTACTCTTGGTTGCAATGATACCATCTGGAATAATCGTTGAAATTGAAACTGTCACGCTATCCGCAGAAGGTTCAATTGGCGCACCTGTTAAACCATCACTACCACCAACACTAACAGTATTTGTGAAACTACCTGATGGCGCATCCGTATTTATTTGAACTAAGACACTTACACTTTCTCCAGCTTCAAGCGTGCCACCTGTTGTAAGCAGATCAATATTATTGACACCATTATAATTCGCATTAGTTGTTGCAGCAAAACCTGTTGGTGAACTTTCAAGTGAATGACTAAGAACTATGAAATCACCTGCACCAAATACAGTTGCAAGATTATCTTGCATTGTCACATCATCAATTCTTAAAGAACCCGTATTTTCTGCTTCAAGTCTGTAGGTAACATTGCTTGAGCCATCAGCTTGTTGAACTGGGCCTGATACAACATCCTTGTTAGCAGTAATTTCCGGAGCACCACATAAAGCCAAAGGAATATTATTATTAAACACGGCCGGATCGCCAGTATTAATTACAAATTCTGTAAAGAATGGATTAGCAGTATCCGTGAAGTCATTTAAAACGCCTGTATTACCAACTTCACCAGCACCCAAAACACCAGGGTTTGATGGCAGAAGAGACGTCACATCAAGCGTACCAGAAGACAATCTGTCAGTACTTGCAACGCCATCTGTAGGCAATGTCGGAACAAGGCGGTAAGTGCCAGGTGAAGTTACATAAAATTGGTAGAAACCGTTTGAACCATCTTGAACAATGACAATATCATTGCTGCTGCCAACACCGGACTGGGAGCCACCTGTAAAAACATTAACCACTGTAATACTGCCACCCGTTAGAATGACACCATTATCTTCACAATAGAAATAACCTGTTGGATCAAAATCCTCTGCATCAGGAATACCATCACCATCACGGTCGCTTATTGGCGATTCGTTACTGTCTGGCGCACCATCGCCATCAAAGTCAGGGCTATTAAATGGTGTTGGATCTGTGTTACCTGTTGGATCTACTGGATTATCAGAAGGCGTAACAGTAGGAATTTCCGTGCTGGTTACAAGCGCCACATTTTCCGTATCAAGTGCCTGCGAACGGCGATCGACACGAACAAGAATTCGTACCTGTCCTGTTGCACCAGCAGCAAGTTGTACATCGCCATCAAAGATTTGATTATTACCAACACCATCATAAGAAGCATTTGTTGTACCGCTACCAACAAAGCCTGAGAATACTGTAATAGAACCTGTACCAAGAATTTGAGCAGGCGTATTAATTGCAGCCGTTAAATCATCTTCCAGTGTCAGGTTTGTTAGCGGCACTGAACCTGTATTTGTAAGTTCTAGCAAGTATTCAATTTCAACCACATTAGGAAGAACCTCAACTGCTGAAGCAATTGTCTTATCAACATCCAGCGAGATATTCGTATCTGTTGGTGTCGAGGTTGAATTATCATTTGGCGTATCATCTTCTGCAACAGGTGTTGTGCCATCAGCAGCCATTGCAGATGGCGTAGCTGTATTATCCACCGAGCCATTAAAAACATCTGTGTCCTGTATGGTATAAACCGCAACACATTCAAGCGTTGCACCCACGGGCAAGAGATCAATATCACCATCATTGTCCAAATCATTTGAACAAAGAATAGTTGTTAAACCTGGCAACGGGTCATTGACGCTCAAGTTTGTAAGCGCACGTGTGCCAGTATTTACAAAGCGGAATGTAAAATTAATATCCTCACCTGTATCACCAAGGCCATCACCATCATTGTCATCCAGTGTGGCAATCTTAGCCATTGTAAAGGCATCCAAAGGCGCACCGAGAACTTGCGTATCATTTGCACTTTCAGGGCCCGTTTGGTCTGTGGTCACCGTAACGGTATTCACCAGATTATTGCCATCGGTAATATTTGCAGGTGTTAGCGTATAACTGACAAGGTAGATAAAACTCTCACCAGGATTAATAACGCCGTCAGAGTTTGTGTCACCACTATCAAGGATCGGCGTTAATGGAACCGAAGTACCATTTTGCACAAGCGTATCTGTCAGCACCGGACTGGTAAGATTATTTGTACCGTCATTTTCTACGGTAATTGTATAATCAATCGTATCACCAGCCGTTACACCTGCAATGCCATCATCATCGTTAAGGACACCAGATTTAGCAACATCAATTGAAACGCCTGAAACTATGTTTTCTTCATGCGTTGCTGTTTCAGCAGCTGTTTGATCTGAATTGGCGGTTACAATATTATCAATATCACCATCACCACCGCCATTGGTTGCAATGTCATTTGCAGTAAGAATATAGGTACCTGTGTAAAGCCAGACCTCACCCATATCCAAAATATCATCGCCATTAAGATCACCGGATTGGAAAGCCAGCGTAACAAGCGGATCGTCTACAGTAATATTAGTAAGTGGAACAGTACCCGAATTGCTGACCTCAACAACATAATCAATAGTATCCCCAGCTGAAACACCCAACACACCATCATCATCATTTAACGTACCGTCTTTTGTTACGTCCAAATCAACAATACGATCAACTGGTGTAGAAGTTGAATTATCATTTGACGTATCGTCTTCAAGAACAGGTGTCAGGCCATCATTTTGTGTGGCTGTAGGCGTTGCTGTATTATCAACACTACCAGCGGCAGCGTCTGAACCCTGAATGACATAGCTTGCATTACAATCAAGTGTTTGACCTGGGTTAAGCGCATCAATATCACCGTCATTATCTGCATCTGCAGCACAAAGAATGGAGGTTAATCCAGGTAAAGGGTCATTCACAGCCAGGTTGGCTAAAATGCGATTGCCTGTATTTACAAAGCGGAACGTATAATTAATCGTTTCGCCTGCATCACCAATATTGTCACCATCAATATCAACCAATGCAGCAATTTTTTCCATTGTGAAAACATTGTTAGCACCTGGGATAATTTGCGTATCACTATCTTGACGCGGCCCAATCTGATCTGTTGTCACAGAAACCGTATTTACAAGATCATTACCATTGGAGATATTGGCGGGTGTAAGCGTATAAGAAAGCAGATAGGTAAACACCTCGCCTGCATCAATGTCACCATTATTATTCGTGTCACCACTATCAAAGACAGGCACTAATGTTGTTGACGTTGCCCCTTGAACAAGAACATCGCTAAGATTGATATTTGTAAGCGTCGTAACACCATTATTTTCAACCGTAATAACATAATCAATCGTATCACCAGCACTAACACCGTTAATGCCATCATCGTCATTCAAAGTACCGGTTTTATTAACCAGAATTGAAACATCAGGATTAATAGGCGTTTGTTGAGAGGCTGATGCTGGTGGTGTCTCGTTACTATCAACAGTAACGGTATTATCTATATCACCATCACCACCGCCATTTGTCGCCAAATCAAACGATGTAATTGTATATTCGCCTGTGTAAATAAATATCTCGTTTGTATCGAGACGGAAGTCATTATCCAAATCACCAGATTGCAAAGTAAGTGCCACTAAAGGGTCATTAATGGTTATGCCTGTTAATGTGACATTACCCGGATTACTGACTTCAACCGTATAAGTGATTGTGTCACCAGCACTTAAACCCGGCGTTCCATCACTATCATTTAAAACACCTGACTTTGTAACAGCAATGTCAGGGTTTGCTGGAATAACCGGCACTGATTGAGAGCTTATGGGCGCAATAACTGCAGTACCATTAAAAACACCTACAGCACGTGCGTCATTATCAATGCCAGCAACAGATGCGTGAACCTGCGCCATATAAAACACAAATGCCATAAACAGCTGAAACGCAGATCTAAATCTGCGTTTCAGCCGCTTCGGCTTTTTGTTTATATTAGAGCGCAAATGCTTCATTTATTCAGCTATTCCTTCAGGACTTCGGTTTTAACCATCGTCCACCTCATCTTGAGTAACTGTCAGTGTAATTGTGAAGGTTGCTGTCGC
>CALDZF010000185.1 GCA_937944165.1 uncultured Rhizobiaceae group bacterium
TATTTAAACGATTAATTTTCATTTTTCCGTCCTGAAAAATCAATTATGATGCAACTATAACCTTTGAAGCACCTTCATAATCATTAAAATTATACCTAATCTATAAAATATCCATTAACGCTGGGATAAAAGGATCATCAGCAGGTGGCATAGGGTAATCACGCAAGGAATTACCTCGAACCCATTTTAATTGCTGATTTTCTTGCGAGCTAGGAGTGCCTTCCCATTTACGACAAACAAATAATGGCATTAGCAGGTGGAATTTTTCATATGCATAGCTGGCAAAGGACAAAGGTGCTAAACATGTCTGCCAGGTTTTAATGCCCAACTCTTCTTGTAATTCCCTGATTAAAGCTTCTTCTGGTGTTTCGCCTTTTTCAATTTTACCACCTGGAAATTCCCACAGACCAGCCATGGATTTGCCTTCAGGGCGTTGTGCTAATAAAACGCGATTATCAGCATCCAGTAATGCGCAAGCACTGACCAATAATAAAGGCTTTTTAGCAATAGAAGCACTCATGATTTAGTCGGCGCCATTCTATAATTGTAGCGATACAATTCTTCAAAACCGAAACTTTGATAAAGTTCAAAAGCGGCAGTATTTTCTGCAACGACTTGAAGCCAGGCATATCTTGCACCTGATTGCTTTGCCCATTTCAAAGCACTGCCCATCAATGCTTTTGCATTGCCTTGGCGTTTAAACTCAAGGCCTGTAATCAAATCAAAGATACCTACAAGATCATTATCATGTACACAACGAACTGCGGCCACATGCTTATCGTCAATATTTTTAACAAAGAGCCCGCAATTAGGCTTAATTGATGAAATAACTTCAAACAAACCTGGTTTTGACGTATTACCCTCAGCAGAAAGATGTAAAAAGGAATCTACCCAATAGCCAATATCTTTCATTGGCACATGATCAACATATTCAGAAAAATCACGAGAATGTAAATCAAGCATCATAACTATGCTCTCATCAAAGCGAACCCAACCGCGATCATCTAAAATGTCTTCTAATTCAGCAGGTGCTAATGGTGATTGGCGAAAAACCAGATCCCTTCCAAAACTTTCAAACTTACGTTTAGCAAGTTCAAGGCGCGCATCAATATATGCATGATCTGAAGGGTCTAACGGATTAACCGAATTCAAACGCTTCGCAGGATGACCAGCCGTCAAGCGGATAGCCCATGTACCATCGTAATGGGTAGAGGTTGAAGGAAAAGAACGAAAGCTTACCGCTTCAAGCCGTCTTATTTGTGCCAATCCAGGCATGAAATTAACTCCGGTAATCACCATTAATGGCTACATATTCTTTTGTAAGGTCACAAGTCCAAACTTTGGCTTTTCCTTTGCCTAGCCCAATATCAATTGAAATATCAATTTCATCTGCTTGCATTATTTTTGAAGTCGCTTCTTCACTATAGTCAGGAACACGCTCACCATTTTGCGCAACCATAATGTCACCAAAACTGATGGTCAGTAAATCTCGTTCTGCAGGTTCGCCTGCCTTGCCAACCGCCATAACGATACGGCCCCAATTAGCATCTTCACCTGCAATTGCTGTTTTAACCAGGGGTGAATCTGCAATTGCCTTGGCAATTTTTCTGGCTGATTGTTTTGAAGTAGCACCAGTAACCTTGATGCAGACTTGTTTTGTAGCCCCTTCACCATCGCGCACCAACAACATGGATAATTCGCGCATAACGGCTCTTAAAGCTTTTTTGAAAGTCTTTATTTGTAGTGATTTAATATCAGCAATTGTATCGTTATCACCAAAGGACATCAGCAATACACTGTCACTGGTAGAAGTATCGCTATCAACCGTAACCGCGTTAAAAGTAGATTTCGTATACCGCGATAAAAGTTTTTGCAGAACCGTATGTTCAACGGATAAATCAGTTACAATAAACGAAAGCATAGTAGCCATATCAGGCGCAATCATGCCTGAGCCTTTGGCAATTGCATTAATATGATACTGCTTGCCGTCTATCGCAAAAGCTTTGGTCGCAAGTTTTGGATAAGTATCTGTTGTCATGATTGCTTGTGCAGCTTCATGCCATCCTTCATTGCTCAACTTTGAATACGCTTTGGTTATTTTATTTTCAAAATCAGACGCATCCAAAGGCTCGCCAATAACCCCTGTTGAAGCCAGAAAAATTGCTTCTTCTTCGCAATCCAAAACCTTTGCAGCAGCGTTCGCTGTTTGTTTAGTTGCAATAACACCCTTATGGCCAGTAAACGCATTGGCATTGCCAGAATTTATGACAATTGCTTTTGCCCTGCCTTTAGATAAATGTTTACGGCACCAATCAACAGGCGCAGATGGGCATTTGGATTTTGTAAAAACACCAGCAATCTGCGCAGGTTTATCAAATGCAATGAGGCATAAATCTTTTCGCCCTTGATATTTTATACCCGCTTCAATACTTGCAAGTCTAACACCCGCAAGTATTGGCATTTCAGGGTAAGAAGTCGGCGCAAGTGGCGAAATTTTAACTGACATTCAAATGCTATTGCGCTTGTATTTCGTCTAACTTGGTCTTCAGCTCTTCATCCAGAACTTCCACTTTAAACTTTTCACGCGCATCTTGTGTTAGTTGAAAGTACTTTTCTCTGGCAAGTGCTTGGCGAATTTGCCCTTCAACTTGATCAAACTGTGGTGGCTCACTATCACGAGCATCTTCTTTTAAAATGATATGAAATCCGAATTGGGATTTTACGGGTTCTTTTGTATAAGCACCTTTATCCAATGCAAATGCAGCAGCTTCAAACTCTGGCACCATTTGACCTTTGCCAAAATACCCAAGATCGCCACCTTCTGGCCCGCTTGGTCCAGTTGATTTGGTTTTGGCAAGCTCTACAAAGTCAGCACCTCCATCAAGCTCAACAACAATTGCCTTTGCTTCTTCTTCAGTCTTAACCAAAATATGTCTTGCTCTTATTTCTGGCTGCACAGGGAAGTTTTTAATCTCAATGTCATAGCGCGCTTTTAACTCTTCATCCGTAATTGCATTAAGCGCATTCGACTGAAAAAAGTTATTATGCAGTGTTCTGGCTCTATTAAATGCCATCTGCGCTTTAAAATTAGGCTCATTTGCAAGACCAGCCTCTTCTGCTGCAAGTGCAAGAACCTTAATATCCACAAGTGCGTTTAAAATCATTGCGCGGCGCCGATCAGCAGGCGCTTGAGCAAATTGCTCCAATAAATCAACTTCGGCAAGTGCCAGTTCACGATCTGTAATTTCAACACCATTAATACGTGCGATTATCGTATCTTCTTTTTTTGTTTCTTGTGCAAAACTTGGCATTACTGCAATTGTTGAGATAACTGTCGCCAATAAAATTTTACGTGAAGCGGCTGGTAGATTTAATTTAAGCATATGAGCTCCTGTTTTGCCGTTTTTTCCTAACTAAAACCTAATAATAAGACGATAATTTAGAGCAAACAATGGCAATCGTTGACATCGGTTGATGTCCCTCTTATCTGTCCTTTGACCAGTCGTCTAGATTCTAGCTGCACACTTTCGTGTAATATTGTATCAAAGCCTAGTTTTTCAACGACAAACGGTACATAAAAACGATTACAACATACCTGGTTTTGCTGGTATAAAATTATCTTGAGAGGCCGCATGGGCATTTTTAGTGGAATAGCTAGTAAACTTTTTGGTTCATCCAATGAACGTGAAATCAAAAAGTTCTATCCGAAAGTTGAAGCAATCAATGCTTTGGAAGCTGAGATGGAAGCGCTCTCTGATAAGCAATTAAAAGCTAAAACGGATGAATTCCGCAAAATGCTCGAAGATGGCAAAACAGTAGACGACATTTTGGAGCCAGCGTTTGCAGTTGTTCGCGAGGCATCAAAACGAACCCTAGGCATGCGCCACTTCGATGTGCAGCTTATTGGTGGCATGATACTACATGGTGGCGATATTGCAGAAATGCGTACTGGTGAGGGTAAAACCCTTATGTCGACATTACCTGTTTACCTAAACGCATTGCCTGGCAAAGGCGCGCATGTTGTTACTGTAAATGATTATCTTGCAGAGCGTGATGCCAATTGGATGAGTGAGATTTACGAATTTCTTGGCATGAGCACAGGTGTAATCATCAATGGCATAGAAGATGATGAGCGTCAGGCCGCTTATAATTGTGACATTACTTATGGCACGAACAATGAATTTGGCTTTGATTATCTTCGTGACAATATGAAGTTTGATCTTGAAAGCATGGTGCAACGCGATCACCATTACGCGATTGTAGACGAAGTAGATTCGATTTTAATTGATGAAGCGCGCACGCCCTTAATCATCTCTGGTCCTTTGGACGATAACACGGATTTATATACAACAATCGACAGCTTCATTCCGAATATTGCAGACGACGATTATGAATTGGATGAAAAACAACGCTCTGTTACTTTTACAGAAGATGGCAATGAAAAACTTGAACAGGGTTTAAAAGAAGCAGGCCTTTTAAAAGGCGAATCGCTTTACGATATTGAAAATGTCACAATCGTCCATCACATCAATAATGCCCTTAAAGCGCATAAACTTTTCACCAAAGACAAAGATTATATTGTACGCAACGATGAAGTTGTAATCATTGACGAATTTACTGGCCGCATGATGCCAGGTCGTCGCTATGGAGAAGGCCAACACCAAGCTATTGAAGCAAAAGAAAAGGTTTCAATTCAGCCAGAAAACCAAACAATGGCCTCTGTAACCTTCCAAAACTATTTCAGAATGTATGATAAACTTGCTGGCATGACTGGCACTGCAATGACAGAAGCAGAAGAATTTGGTAACATTTACAGCCTTAATGTTGTTGAGGTTCCGACCAATCTTCCTGTTGCCAGAATTGATGATGATGATGAAGTTTATCGAACCGTTGAAGAAAAATTTCAGGCAATTACCGCACTCATAAATGAATGCCGTGAGCGCAATCAACCTGTTTTGGTTGGAACAACTTCAATTGAAAAATCAGAACTGCTTGCTGAACTCCTTGATAAACAAGGATTGAAAGATTTTAAAGTTCTCAACGCACGCCACCACGAACAAGAAGCGCAAATCATTGCTGCTGCCGGTGTTCCTGGTGCAGTTACAATTGCAACCAACATGGCAGGACGAGGTACTGATATTCAGCTTGGTGGCAATTTTGAAATGCGTGCCGCAGAAGAAATTCCAGAAGATCTGACACCTGCCAAACGTAAAAAGGCAGAAGAAAAAATCAAGGAAGAAATTGCAACAGCCAAAGAAGAAGCCCGCAAGGCTGGTGGTTTATTTGTGATTGCGACTGAGCGCCATGAAAGCCGCAGAATTGATAATCAGCTTCGTGGCCGTTCTGGTCGTCAGGGTGATCCTGGCCAGTCCAAGTTTTTCTTGTCACTTCAAGATGACTTAATGCGCATCTTTGGGGGTGACCGCATGGATGGAATGCTTACAAAGCTTGGCCTCAAAGAAGGTGAAGCAATCATGCACCCGATGATTAACAAGGCGTTGGAAAAAGCACAAAAGAAAGTAGAAGCAAGAAACTTCGACATTCGTAAAAACCTGCTAAAGTTTGACGATGTAATGAACGATCAGCGCAAGGTTATCTTTGACCAACGCATCAGCCTGATGAAAGGCGAGGACCTCAGCGATACTGTTGAAGATATGCGCCATGAAGTGATTGAAGATATCGTAGCAAAACACATCCCAGAAAAAGCCTACCCTGAACAATGGGACACTATCAACCTACAAAATGAAGTGCGCGAAACGCTTAATTTAGACCTCCCCATTGTGCAATGGGCAAATGAAGACGGTATTGATGAAGAGCAAATTATAGAGCGTGTTACCGAAGCATCCGATAAATTAGCCAAGGAAAAATTCGAAGAGTTTGGGGCAGATGTCAGCGAATACGTGGAAAAATCTGTCATGCTACAAACCTTAGACCATCTATGGCGTGAACATTTGGTCAACCTCGATCATCTTCGCTCTGTTGTTGGCTTTAGAGGCTACGCACAACGTGATCCGCTTCAAGAATACAAATCTGAAAGCTTTGAACTGTTTCAAAGCTTGTTAGCAAACCTTCGCCAAGCTGTAACGACACAAATGACGAGAGTTCAATTGGTAAGCCAGGAAGAACAATCAGCAGCAGAACAAGAAGCCTTTATCGAACAACAAAATATGAATTTAGGTAACGATATTCCGGAAGTTGATGAAGAAACCATCGCGAGTTGGGGCGCAGTTGGCCGCAATAAGCCATGCCCGTGTGGTTCAGGCAATAAATTCAAACACTGCCATGGACGTTTTGCTTAGAATTAACTCATAGTCACATTAGGCAGTTCAATGTTGCTAATCAGGTTTGTGGCTCGGTACGCTCAGCTTGCTGCGGCACTGCAATGATTGAAGGTTGTACTACAGCTTGACCACTAATCGGTGAAGTTGGTAGCGCTTCTGTAACAGGCACCAAAGGCGCAGTTGTTGCAGTTGGCTTTACAACAGCAGGGTCTAAAATAGCCAACTTCCCAATCGTGGGGTTAGCTTTAATAGATAAATCAAGTGTTCTTGGCTTATCTTCAGGCTTTACAAACGGGCTTGAAAAATTGGTTTTTAAAATCTTGTCAAAAACAGCCTGATCTTGTGATTGTTTCGCATTAAGAGCCAAAGCTAAACTACGCGATGTTTTTGATGGTGGACATTCCAGTCTGGCATTAAATTTCTTTTTTTCATCAGCAACACGGTTAAATACATAACGCTTTTCACAGACATCAACTTTGGGCTGTTTATGCGTCACTTCAAAATGATCGCTACCTTCTTTGAGCATTTTCCAGAACTCAAATTTAGGATGGTTGACCTTCTTGGCCATGTTTTTAGCCGTCATACGGAATGGAAAAGCCTGAACCTGAAACGCTTTTTGCCCACCTTTGAAAGCCTCGCGCGCCATGGCATAAATTTCTTCAATAAATTCATCGGTCATTGAATAACAACCCGCAGAAGAACAATCACCATGTACCATTAAAAAAGAACCTGTACGATCATTCGCGCGATCATAGGTATTGGGGAAACCTAGATTAAAAGAAAGATGGAAACTTGAGTTAGGGTTCATCAGTCCTTTTGTAACGTGATAAAAACCTTCAGGCGCTTGACGGTCGCCTTCTTGATATTTAGGCCCCAACTTGCCTGACCATTTACAAATTTCATAAGACTGTAGAAGAGCAAACTGCTGTTTATGGTCTTTTTTCCAAACTTCCATTACGTTTTCTTCTTTAAAGATACGCAACATAATCGGAGCACCAAGGGTCATGCCTTTGGTTTTCATGGACTTCACAAGATACTGCGGAACAGGTTTTTCATGCTTGGGAACAGAACTGCCCAAGACATTGCCATTACAGGCCGCCAATAAAGTTCCAGCAAAAATAACAGCTATGGTTTTTGAAGCTCTAAGTTTCATAATTACCCGTCAAGAAAGTGTAATCTTTAAAATGGTATAACCCATATCAATTGACAAGCCGTTACCAAATCACATTCACAAAATTGTCAGAATAATAAAAACCCTATAATTTAGGATAAATTACGACCCATCGCCAAGAACTTATCTTGGCGTTCGCGTTTAATATCATCACCACTCAGGTTTTCAAACTCTTTCAGTGCATCGAAGATTTGGGATTTGGCAGCTTCAAAAATTGCTTCATGGCCACGGTGAGCACCTCCTAAAGGTTCAGGAATGATACCATCAACAATTCCCATGCCTAGCAAATCCTGAGCAGTAATCTTCATTGATGTTGCAATATCTTGCGCACGTGCTGGGTCACGCCATAAAATTGAGGCACCTGCTTCTGGCGAAATCACGCTATAAATTGAGTGTTCCAACATATAAACACGGTTGGCCGATGCAATGGCAATCGCACCGCCAGAACCACCTTCACCAATGATAATAGAAACCATCGGCACTTCAAGCGTTAAACATCGCTCCGTTGAGCGCGCAATTGCTTCTGCTTGTCCACGTGCTTCTGCACCAAGTCCTGGATAAGCACCTGCTGTATCTACAAGCGAGATAACAGGTAAATTATAACGTTCCGCCATATCCATAATGCGAATGGCTTTGCGATAACCTTCCGGTCTTGCCATGCCGAAATTATGCTTTAAACGGGTTTCTGTATTGGTGCCTTTTTCCTGACCAATAATCGCAACTGAGCGTCCTTCAAAACGACCAAAGCCTGCGAAAATTGCATGATCTTCACCAAAATAACGATCGCCAGCAAGGGGCGTGAAATCTTCAATCAACGCTTTTTGATAATCAACAAAATGCGGCCTGTCTGGGTGGCGGGCAACTTGAGTTTTTTGCCAAGGGGTAAGTTTTGTATAAAGGCCTTCTAGAATAGTAGCAGATTTGGTTTCAAGTCGTGCAATATCATCTGACAAATCGACTGTTTCATCTTCTTCACCAAGACCACGCAACTCACGTATTTGACCTTCAAGATCAGAAACCGGTTTTTCAAACTCTAAATAACTTACCATTGATATCCACGCTTATGTATAATTGGGTATTTTGCATTCATTAATCAGATACAGAGGAGATTCGCAAGAAAACCTCACAAATTCCTGATGCGTAATTCTGTAATTCTGTTTTTCTGACGTTTCAAAACAACAAATCGCTTATCATAAAACGTAAATGTCTGCTTTTCTTCAGGAATCATTTGAGCTGAGTGAATAACCAGACCTGCAATTGTATTGGCTTCTTCATCAGGTAAATCCCAATCCAATGCACGGTTCAAATCTCTTAACGGCACACTGCCTTCGACAATCCATGAACCATCAGCTTGTTGCTTAACACCAGAGACTTCCTCATCATGTTCATCAGCAATTTCACCAACAATTTCTTCCAGAATATCTTCCAGCGTTACAAGCCCCTCCACTTCACCATATTCATCAACCACGAGCGCTATATGCGCTTTTTCCCGCAGGAAAGCATTTAGCTGGTCTTTAAGCGTTGTTGTTTCAGGCACAAACCATGGCTTTGAAGAAATTTTCTTAATATCGAGTGATTTCACATCACTCTTTTTACTGGCGAGTGCGCGTAAGACATCCTTGGAATGAACAACGCCAATAATATTATCCATTTCGTTTTGCCAAAGTGGAATACGCGTGTAGGGACTTGCAAGAATTTGTTTTACAATCTGTTCAATGGGATCATCCGCATTAATACTTTCCATATTCGTGCGATGTACCATGACATCTGAAATCTCAAGTTCATGCAGATCAAGGATACCACCAAGCCGATCACGATCATCTTTAATCACAGAACCATCGCGGTGAAGCATTTCAACCGCCCCTCGCAATTCTTCATGTGCGGTCAGCAAACCATCATCGCCAATTGGCACTCCCAACAGTTTGAGAATTGTACGAACAAGCCACCCGACAATCTTTGCAATCGGTGCAAAAACACGAACGATAATTCGAATAACCGGAGCAACTGTAACAGCAAATTTATCCGCATTATCAAGCGCAATTGATTTTGGCATAACTTCAGCAAAGATCACGACCAGCACCGTCATAACAATTGTTGCAACCGCAACGCCTGCTTCACCAAAAATCCCAAGAAAAAAACTGGTCGCCAATGCTGAAGCTAAAATGTTGACTATATTATTACCGATTAAAAGCGTACCTATAAGCTGTTCGCGGTTCTCAATCAGCTCAGTAACCTGCCCTGCACGTTTATCACCATTCTTTTCAAGCTGATGCATTCGACCGCGTGAAGCAGCAGTAAGCGCTGTCTCCGAACCTGAGAAAAATCCTGATAAAATAATCAAAAGCAAAATTACAACGAATGTTAGTAAATAGGCAGTAGTCATTTAGAAAGCTGATCCGTTAAAAATCCAGAAACCTCTGATGGAGGTATGTCATCGGCAATATAGGACTTTCCAATGCCTTTTGTAAGGATAAACGTCAACGCTCCGCGTTTAACCTTCTTATCTTGTGCAATAAAACTCATTAAGGTTTCAACAGATGGCATATCACCGTGAATTTCTGAAATTTCAGTAGGAAGTCCTACCGCTTTCAGATGCGATTGCACGCGTTGTACATCATCCATTGAACAATGGTTTAGGCGATTGGAAAAACGATGCGCAAGCATCATCCCGATTGCAACCCCTTCTCCGTGCACAAGCCTTGCACCATCATAAGCTGTATAGCCTTCCAAAGCATGGCCAAATGTATGCCCCAAATTAAGTAGAGCGCGTTGCCCTGCCTCTGTTTCATCAGCAGCAACAATTTCTGCCTTGGCCTTACAGGATGTTTGAATTGCTTTAGCCAATGCATCTTCATGCGCAAATACGTCCTGATGATTGCCTTCCAGCCAAGAAAAGAAATCAGGATATTTAATCAATCCATATTTAACAACCTCGGCATAGCCTGCACGAAACTCCCGCAGACTAAGTGTTTTTAAAACATCAAGATCAATTAAAACTTCTGAAGGTTGGTAAAAAGCACCCACCAAATTCTTGCCATGCGATGAATTAATGCCTGTTTTACCTCCTACAGAAGAATCAACTTGTGCAAGCAATGACGTAGGTATCTGAATAAACCGCATACCACGTCGCACAACACAAGCCGCAAAACCTGCCAAATCGCCCACAACCCCGCCACCAAATGCGATCACCAAATCACTACGTTCAAGTTTGGTTGCTAAAATATCATCAACAACTTGTTGAAAGACAGGCCAGGATTTGGACTTTTCTCCAGGGGTTACTTCTATGGTAAAATGTTCAATGTCACTTTCATCAAGAAATCCGCGTAACCTGTCACCATGCGCACGATTTACATTGCTATCCGTAATCACAACACATCTGGCATTGGGTGAAACAGATTTTATGGTTTGGGAAATATTTGATAAAATCCCATTGCCAATCTTGATGTCATAAGAGCGCTCACCTAACTCAACATTTACTAAATTTCGCTCTAAAGTACTCATTAAGAAGCTTTCAAATGTTCAATCAACGCATTCATAACAATATCACGCATTTCAGATTTTGTGCCGCTTTTTGATTCAATATGCAATTCAGCTTGTGCATAAATTGGATTGCGAACCTTTAAAAAATTCATCAATATTTCTCTAGGATTACCTTTTTTAAGCAAAGGGCGTTTATTTGGGCGCCTGCTGACACGATCCAGCAAAAGCTCAAGATCCGCTTTTAGCCAAACAGACAACCCATATTTTGAAATCATCATACGCGTTGTTTGCGCCATAAACGCCCCACCACCAAGTGCTAGCAGCACCTGCTTTTCAGATAAAACGCGTTCAATAACCTTTTCTTCAAGGCGGCGAAATTCTTCTTCACCGTATTCTGCAAATATCTCTGGCACAGAGCGACCAGCGGCAAGCTCAATCTCGCTATCTGCATCGACAAACTCTAATCCAAGTTTACGCGCAACCATTTTACCAATAGCCGATTTTCCACATCCCATCATGCCCAAAAACACAATACTGCGCCCCTCAAGCCCTGATAATATCCTGTTTGTACGAGATTGTCTGCGATTAGCCATGTGATTTACATATAATTTACGTTGGCACTATCGATACCATATCACACCAAACGTCAAGTCTAAGCACAAATAACTCAACATGATGGTTGCCATTTCGCTCACACTTTTACATAAAGGAGAAAATTAATGTAATGCGGTGGGAAAACATGCCCAGTTTGTTCAAATTTCTATTTTTTATCGGCATCATAGCGGGCATTGTATACGGTACGATGTTCGCCTTGACGATTTTTGTTGAGCCGACACCTCGTGAAATGACCGTAAAAATCCCTGCAAAAAAACTCAATCAACAATAGTTAAAGGTTTTTCTTGAAAGAATTCCATCTCGTAGAAGCATTTCTGGAAATGATGAGCGCTGAACGTGGTGCGGCCAAAAATACATTGGCAAATTATTCCAATACACTTGAACGGTACTTAAATTACCTAATGGACGAGAGCAATATACCAAGCAAGGTGGGTGTTACATCCATTGAAGGTTATTTACGCTATCTAACCAGCCAAGGCTTGTCCGCTTCAACACAAGCGATGCACTTATCTTCTATTCGCCAATTTCATAAATTCCTGTTTGCAGAAGGCATCCGAAAAGACGACCCGTGCAGCACAATCGACAGCCCAAAGCTTGGCCGCCCTTTGCCCAAAATCATGAGCATTGAGGAAGTCGATCAACTCATTGGACTAGCAGAACAAGAAGCAAACGACAAAAAAGGCTCGCCAACCAAAAAACTGCGCGCTGCAAGGCTCTACGTTTTAATCGAAATGCTCTACGCCTCAGGCTTGCGCGTGAGCGAGTTGGTCAGCTTGCCCAAAACGGCCGCAAATGCCTCTGGCAGATTTCTCACCATCGTCGGCAAGGGCAATAAGGAACGCATCGTTCCCCTGTCTGATAAGTGCAAGGAAGCGATCAGCCTTTATATGTCTCATATGAAAGCTGGCTTTAAGAGTGAAAGTAGCAAGTTTCTATTTCCCGCAAATTCAGCCACAGGTCATTATGCAAGACAAGTCTTTGCAAGAGACCTAAAAGAACTAGCCCTACGCACAGGACTGGACGCCGCAAAAATCTCGCCCCACGTCATGCGCCACGCCTTCGCAAGCCACCTCCTGCAAAATGGCGCAGACCTGCGCAGTGTGCAACAACTACTAGGACACGCAGATATTTCAACAACGCAAATATATACGCATGTGCTGGATGAGCGATTAAAGCAATTGGTTGAAGACCATCATCCTTTGGGGAAGGTATGAAAAATAGTTGTTAAATCGGATTTCCTTAACATGTTGAGATTTTTATAATGAAGAATTATATTTTGTTTTTTATGATTGATCTTTCGTCTGAGCTATTAATTTACTCGCTGAAAATGCACAAAAAGAACCAAATATAATTGAAGATGGAACAAGGAAAATAATATATATAAAACCTTTAACTGCTTTGATTTCTCCATTAAACTCACCAAGATAATCCAACAAATAAATTGAAATAATAGCTACTGTTACCCCTATCAAATAACCAGCCCAAATTATTTTACCGCCAGAAATCTTGGCCGATATAAATGGACTGATTATAGGTAATAACAATATTATCCAATATAATAATTCTGATAGAATTTTAATCATAAGTGGCGCCCGTAAAAAATGCTTTTGGCTATTAAAATACATAGGTTAGTATTTTAAAATTATCTTTTACTGGTATAAATTTGATTAATATTTCCCACCCCATACCCATCACGCGTCTGAGGCACTTTCATATCCAGCAATTTCACCGCCACTTGCGTGCGTAATATCTGTGCTGTGCCGCCACCTATCGTGAACATGCGTTTCAGCGGTTCCAGATCGCCACAGCCTCTCACACCAAACATGTCAACGACCCCAGATAAACACTCATGAATTGGTTTAAGAACATCACCCTTTAGGCAAAGTTTGACCGCCCTCATAGCCATCTTTAATCTCAAATTGCTCCAAGACTGCACGGCATATATTTTCTCTCTTCAGGTTAAGGAAAGTCTTGGCAGCATTGGCATTGGGGTGAAACGGGTCTTTCACTTTGCCAGTTTTTTTATTAAATTTGAAATTATTATCATTGGCAACATTCACGTTGATGGTTTCAGGTGTTAGTCCGCTTACAAACGAGCAACGACTACCAACGTATTGAAATGCCTTCCTCAAGTTGTTTTGCCCATTATATCGCTTTTCAATCATTCTTTGGTAATAGGGAGGCGCTGTTGTCATAAAAACACATGGCATACCAGCTGGAATTTGCTGCATTGCTTGAATGACATCTTCTCTTGCGTTGTCCACACTTGCTGCCCATCGCTTTGAAGAATTGCCCAGAAAAAACATCACGAACAGCTTCGGATC
>CALDZF010000186.1 GCA_937944165.1 uncultured Rhizobiaceae group bacterium
AATAACCCATCACTTGGCAGGCTTTCGACACATTCCCAAGCTCTTCAGCAAGGTTCAGTAATCCAGTTTTGTGTTTGATTATTTTATCGTTAGTATTCAGCATTGTGGTCTTCTTTCGTTTTGTGGTTAGGTTTGCACCACCATCAAAACGGATAACCACACTCTCTTGCAAGAGATGCGCTGCCCTCAAGTCACAAATGTGGAAAGAGGGCAGTGTCAGATCAAGTCGAGTCTTTTACAAATAAAACAACCAGAGTGGGATAGAGGTCTACCAAACTATTCACTTCGGCTTAGAGCTCAAAGCATACGCTTACATGCTATTGAGCTTAGAACGCTATTAGCTGCATATAATGACAACAAATAATAATATCAATCTGCTTAATTACCCCTGAAATACAAGTCGATCAATCTTACTGTATTATTCCCCCCCCTTGCCCTCGCCCCCCACTTCCACTAAAGCATGTGCAACTCTTATCATTACAAATTAAAGGTTCCTCATCATGGGATTTAAATGCGGTATTGTTGGCCTTCCTAATGTTGGCAAGTCCACTCTTTTTAATGCGCTTACGAAGACTGCGGCGGCGCAGGCGGCTAATTATCCTTTCTGTACGATTGAGCCTAATACGGGCGAAGTGGCCGTGCCAGATACGCGCCTTAATGAGATTGCAAAAATTGCAGGTTCCAAGGAAGTGATCCCCACCCGCATTTCATTCGTGGATATCGCTGGCCTCGTTAAAGGCGCATCCAAGGGCGAAGGCTTGGGCAATCAGTTCTTAGCTAACATCCGCGAAGTGGACGCCATCGTGCATGTGCTTCGCTGTTTTGAAGATGATGACATCACGCATGTTGAGGGCAAGATAAACCCGGTTGAAGACGCAGCTACCATCGACACAGAACTCATGCTGGCTGATCTTGAAAGCCTCGAAAAACGCCTCAAGAAAACCAAAAGTGCAGCAGGTGCAAAAGACAAGGAAGCCATGGCCGTTCTTCCAATGATGGAAAAGGCAATTGAGCTTTTAACGGAAGGCAAGCCTGCGCGAGTTCTCTTAGATGGGATTGAGCCAGACGATCTTAAAATTCTCAAAGGCTTGAATCTCTTGACCTCAAAGCCTATTCTATACGTCTGCAACGTAGCTGAAGGTGACGCCGCAAATGGCAATGCGCACAGCGAAGCCGTTGCCAAACTGGCCGCCAGTGAAAACGCGGTATCCGTTGTCATCTCGGCAGCCATCGAAGAAGAAATTGCCCAATTACCAGATGAAGAACAACCGGACTATCTGGAGATGAACGGCCTTGAAGAATCCGGCCTCGATCGCCTTATTTCTGCAGGCTACGAACTTCTGGAACTCCTGACATACTTCACTGCAGGGCCAAAAGAGACCCGTGCCTGGACAGTTGCCAGCGGTTCCAAAGCGCCACAAGCAGCAGGCGTTATCCATACAGATTTCGAAAAAGGCTTCATCCGCGCACAAACCATTGCATATGATGATTACGTAACTCTAGGCGGCGAAAACAAAGCCAAGGAAGCAGGAAAATCCCGCGACGAAGGTAAGGAATACGTGGTGCAGGACGGCGATGTAATGTTGTTTAAGTTTAATGTTTAAGGCATTTACACAACAATAACATTGGCGATTAAACACCCCTTACTTCTGCGATCGCAGGTACTTTATTCTTGATCATTTCAGGTAGTCTTGAAACAATATTTCTACGAGCATAATTCCAACCTGCTCCAATTGATAGAATAATAATACCAAGGGCAAGCATAGTTGCATGAAACAAAAATCCAGAACTTAATCCAATACCTTCAGTCAAAATATAAACTGCTACACCTAACGAAATTAAACCAGACGTAACAAACGCGCGTCTGTCTATGATGATACCAACGAGTATCATAAAGCTAATAACCATAAGCACGACTAACGCATCAAGTTGGTCTGCCCCTTTACGCCATAATACCCCATCATCACCCAAGATTGTAAAAAACAACGAGTACATTAACAAAGGTGCAAGACCAAGATGCATCCAAAAAGCAACATCTGATCGTCTTGTTACTCTTTTTGTGTCTTGAACATCAAAATACATAGCAATCAAAAATGCCACAACAGAGAAACATAACCCAACGAAACCAACAATCCTTGGGTTTTGGTTTATAAATACTCCAACATTACCATCAATGCTAACGCCAAGCATTATCAATACAATCGCAAAAAATGTCGATAATGCAGCAACTATCAAGGAAGCAAGGGCAATGGGGACACGGTATCTCCAATAATAACCAGACAACACAAAAAATAAACTAGCCAATATTAAAGCAGGGCTTATATCTTTTATTACGTTAGACCCAAAAACCTTTATAAAAAGGACATAACTGGAAACAGCGAGAAAGCTGGTTAGCAAAAATGCAGGCAAGGCAAGTTTTTGGCGTTTTATAAAATATTCAGATAAAGCGATCACAAAAATTATCACTGTAATTGAACCTAATATTCCCCAAACTGCTGCGAGAAAGACGGTAATACCAATTGAAATAAGAACGTCGTGAAAACCTCTGACAAGCCTAGGCGCTTCTGAAGGTTCAGCTACAAATTGGTCTTCCAAATCAACTGGTGCAGAAAGCTTTGAAAAAAGGGAGTCTTGCTTGATATAACCAGCCTCATACTGCTTATCAGCAAAATTTAAAAGTGCTCTTATTTCAGCAGAACCAACAATCTTTTGCTCTTCTGCCTGCTGTAGAAATTCTTTAACTTTTTGCACTTAGATTACCACTTTGATTTATATTGATAATAAGTATTA
>CALDZF010000187.1 GCA_937944165.1 uncultured Rhizobiaceae group bacterium
AATTCCATTTCTGGTGTGATGATGCCTGCACGAGCATAAGCAAGTTGTGTTACTGCTTTACCATCTTTAGCGACGTAAGGTTGATTGCGAATTGGAAATTCTTCAACCAATTTGTCACCTTTTGCAAAGCCATTATCTTCCGGCTTGATATGACGGCCTTCGTATTTAACAAGATTATCTGATTTTGAAAGCCAAGCATCGCGAATGCGCTCAATACCTTTAGATACGTCAATCTCAACATCGGGATCAGTATAAGGTCCTGATGAATCATAAACAGTTACTGCAGGTTCGCCTGCAGTTGGGTGTAATTCAATTTGGCGCATTGGCACGCGGATTTCCGGGTGCAGTTCGCCTTTTATGTATATTTTACGAGAAGCAGGCAGTGGGCCTGAACTGACAGTAGGGGTAATTGCATTCATAATTTGGCTCCTTGGTGTTTTTACAAAGATCCAGTAAATGAAGGTGAAGGATGCGAATTAGGGCTAAGCCCTGAATGCCTTAAGGCTAATATGTGCTTCCTACGCCAGTCTAAACTGGGTCAGGTTCTAAGGGTCACAGTGCTGTCTAAATTTATAGACTTACCAGTATCTCAGTTCCTTCAAGCGAAACTCCCCTGACATTGTTTTTGTAAGTTTTTTGAGGCCTGATTGTCAATTTCTTTTTGCACTTATCAAAATCAATTATTGAGTCAAAGCAAGCGAGTTGATACACAATAGAAAGAATTTTTAATAAGGACACGCAAAATGGGTATGTTGCCTAACAGACAAATTTGGACTTGGTTCGAAGGCGAATGGCATGAGGGTAATTTACCTATTATGGGGGCAGCGGATCATGGCACTTGGCTAGGCACATTGGTTTTCGATGGTGCGCGCTATTTTAATGGTGTTATGCCTGATCTGGATTTGCATTGCGCGCGCGTAAACGCTTCAACAAAAGCCTTGGGCATGAACGAATGCATTGACACGGTAAAGATTATTCAACTTGTTGAAGAAGGGGTGAAAAAGTTTTCTGGCGATAAAGCTCTTTATATCCGCCCCATGTGTTGGTCTAAACTTGCAGGTGCATCTACCGTCGACCCTGATCCGAACTCAACTGCTTTTGCCTTGTGTATTGAAGAAGAGTCCATGCCTGCTTTTACTGGCACAACTCTGACGACCACTTCTTTTACAAGACCAACTTTGTCATCGGCAGTGGTTAATGCAAAAGCTGGTTGTCTTTACCCTAATAACGCAAGAATGTTGCAGGAAGCTCAGTCAAAAGGTTTTGCCAACGCAATATGCTGTGATGCGTTGGGCAATGTAGCAGAAACCGCTACTGCTAATATTTTTATGGTCAAGAATGGTGAGGTTTATACGCCTGTTCCCAATGGTACATTTCTTTCAGGTATAACCCGAGCAAGGGTTATACAATTGATGCGAGACGCAGGAGAAACCGTGCATGAAATCGTTTTGAAATTGGAAGATTTTCACACTGCAGATGAGATTTTTATGACCGGTAATTATTCAAAAGTTACTCCTGTCATCAAATTCGAAGAGCGAGAATTGCCGATTGGCGAAAAAACAACCAAAGCGCGGGATTTGTATTTTGCATGGGCAGGGGCATGAGCGAAATGCAACTAGCAAATTTTTCTCCCATCATCGACAAACAAGTATGGGAGATGTTCCCGAATTTCTTTATTAGCAGTATCGTCGTTAAGGGCGCTTCTAATAATTTTGAAGGTGAGATTGCTGATATTGAATTTTCCGATAAACCAGAAAAAGAACTTATCGATGCACATCTGCAAAGTTGGGCTGATGCTTACCGCGAATTTGGCGAGAAACACAAAAAGACACCATCTTCTGCTTATGCGCTGATTAAGCGATATGATAAAACAGGTGAACTGCCAGTTATTAATCCAATCGTAGATTTATACAATCGCATCAGTATTGAATATGGCATTCCTGCGGGAGGCGAGGATATTGACCGTTATCAAGGCTCACCAAGACTTATCGTGTCTGATGGAACAGACCCTTTTGAAACGACAAAGTCGGGTGAGGTGATTACCGAACACCCAAGAGAGGGTGAGATTATATGGCGTGATGATGTTGGCGTAACATGCCGACGTTGGAATTGGCGGCAGGGTCCCAGAACACGAATTGATGAAACAACCAATAATTTTTGGTTCGTGCTTGAGGCGCTACCGCCTTTTGATGCTGATATTGTAAAATCTGCGACAACAGCACTGATTGAAGGCATTCGGAAAATGAGTCCAGATGCAAAGTGTTCTGCTACGTTGATCAACAAACAGAGCGAAGAAGAAGTTATTTGATTTATCAAAATAATTTCTATGTCTGGGATTTCTTCTGGCAAAGCTTTTATAAATGCCACATACTTTCCACATGACAACCAAAACCCAATCCATCTTAATTCTCGTAATTGCTCAAGTTTCAGCTCTGTCGCTCTGGTTTATCTCTTCTGCTGTATTGCCAGACATGTTGCGGGAGTTTTCTATTAGTGCTGGGCGGCAAGCAGCTTTAACAAGTGCTGTGCCTGCGGGGTTTGTTGTTGGTGCTTTAACATCTGCCTTGCTTGGGTTGTCTGATCGATTTGACCCCAGGCGCTTGTTTGTTATTTGTGCCTGCGTTGCTTCATTTTCAGGTTTCGGGCTTTTGGTTTTTGAACCTGGCAGCAATTTATCTATCGCAATGCGGTTTATTACAGGTGCGATGTTAGCTGGTGTTTATCCCGTGGGTATGAAAATTGCGGTTGGATGGGGCAAAGAGGATAGGGGACTTTTGGTAGGGTTATTAGTAGGAGCGCTAACATTTGGTTCCGCTTCACCTCATCTTGTTGCCTGGATGGGAGAGGCTGAGTGGCGCACAACGATTAAAATCGTTTCATCTTTTACCTTGCTTTCTGCGCTCCTTATCATGTTTGCAAAGCTTGGCCCCTACCATGCAAAATCGCCTGCTTTTAAAATGTCGTCGATAACACAAGCATGGACAAACAAACGCGTGCGTTACGCATATTTGGGATATTTCGGGCATATGTGGGAACTCTATGCCATGTGGGCTTGGATTGGTGTAATTTGTTATGCTTCTTATTCATTTTCCATGCCAGAAACTGAGGCGGTATCCTTTTCCAAAATAACAGCATTTATTGCAATTAGTCTTGGCGGTGTAGCCTGTTTCTTTGGAGGCTATTGGGCAGATAAGATCGGCAAGGAACGCGTTATCATCATTGCCATGACGTTCAGCTTTTTGGGTGCTCTAGCTACCGCTTTTACTTTTGGCAGAGCGCCATTGGGGACTTTTTTTGCAGTGGTAATCTGGGGTATTGCGATTATTCCCGATAGTCCGCAATTCTCAGCTCTCGTAGCAGATGCCGCACCACCAGAAATTGCTGGGTCACTCATGACCTTTCAAACGGCGATAGGCTTTGCGTTGACGATTTTCACAGTGCAAATCACACCCTATGTCGTTGCGTGGACGAGCTGGCCGACTGTTATTGTCATTATGGCAATCGGCCCGCTCTTTGGTATATATTTTATGCGTAGGTTACAAAACCCCGCCTAGCGCTTTTTCTTGAGTTGATCAGCAAAGACTGCGATAGTCTTTTGATAGTTATCCGAACGGTTCCATTCCTGGATAAGTTTGTAATTAGATGTGCCAGGAAGATATCCGCCACCACGTTTCCAGCCACGTTTTTTAAACCAGTTTGCAGTTGTCGCCAGTGCATCAGGTCCTGAGCGATAAACATCAATTCCACCGCCATCATAATCTGTAGCACCAAGCAGGAAGCGCGTTGCAAGCAATTGAGTTTGGCCAATTTCACCAGCCCATGCGCCTCTGCGTGTGGAAAGGTCTAGCAACCCTCTATCCATAATTTCCATGGCAGCAAGAAGTTCGGGCATGAACAGGCTTTCAGAACGACGGCAATCATAAGCAAGTGTTGCTAGTGATTGAAGGATAGGCTTTTTACCCTGAAACCTACCAAAGGCTGTTTCCAGCACCCAGATCGATAATAGCACTTCTGGCTGTACACCATATTTCTTTTCTATATTGGCAAATGTCTTGCTGTTTTGTTTCCAACGTTTAAGCGTAACGCCAAGCGCGCCTTTAGTGCGGCGAGCATAAAAACTATCAAATGTGCCCTTGAAGCTTTTCTTGTTATTACGATCAAGTTTAATGATGGAAGTATCATATTTTACGCCATCAAGCTTTGCCAATGTAGATTTTTTAAATTGACCTGAATGCTCTTTCTTGAAGGCTGACTTCCACTCGTTAAAACGTTTGCCGTCGTTTGAGCAAAAAAGCTTTGCTTCTGCATTATTCACACCACTTACAGGTGTTTGAAAAGGTGAGAATGTTACACCAACAGCAAGTGCCGTTGCGGTTAAAACAGACTTTGAAAATTTCATTTTGGTATCCCCTTGGGCAAATATTCAAATCAGAATCTAAATCGTTTATGCCACAACCTAACGCTAGGGCAAATAAGTAATTAGACCTTATTGCCTGATATAGTCATCATAAATCCGTTATAAATAAGGTAACTTCCAAAGGATATTAGTAAAAATGCATTGAAATAGCTAATATAACGAAGTGAGATTTTAGCACCAGCGCGGCCAATTATGCCCCAAAAATATACCCCAAATAGAAATAACGGAATGCCGCTTAAATAAAAGAAAGCTATGTTTATTGCCAAAATATCAGTCAATTGCGCGGTCAAAAACCCGACAGGTAACAAGATATAAACTTTTGGATTGAGATATGTGACTATACACATATTTTTCCAGTTGAAATCAAAAGGCTTTCCGGTTTTGATTTTAGCGCGCAAAACCTTGATTGCTAAAAAGATAACATAGGCACCGCCCAAAAAGTGCATGGCTGCAAAAATACCCCCACTAACATTTGCAATAAAATCGGAAAGGATTGCGCAAATTATTGCAACGGGCAACCAACCTGCAATTAGATAAAGAAAATAATCAGCATAAAGTTTTTTAAAGGTGGTACCAGGTGCTGCCTCCATGGTGGCAATCCAGAACGGACCAGCAGAGAATACAAATGCACTCCAGAATATAAATGTTGTGATAATGGCTTCTTGCATAATG
>CALDZF010000188.1 GCA_937944165.1 uncultured Rhizobiaceae group bacterium
AATCCACTTCCAGATATTCTGTTTGACCCTGCAAACCCTGATGATGTTATTTTAACAGGGGAAGCGTTTAGTATTGAGATACCTGCTGACACGTTTGATGATGTTGATGGTGATGCATTACAGTTTGCTGCTCGTTTATCAGGAGGTGCAGCACTGCCTGATTGGTTAACCTTTGATGGGTCAACACTTTCTGGTATTGCGCCATCAGGCGCTGCCGGGGATATAGAAGTCGAAATACTTGCTCGTGATGAATTCCAGCAAGCGTCCGATACCTTTATATTCACAATTCAAGAAGGCAATAATAACAATGCTCCTATAGCCCAGGATGATGGCGTCTTTGATACAAGGGGTGCTATCCCAATTCGTATCTCGCCTGATCGCTTACTTGCAAACGATAGCGATCCTGATGGCGATGATCTTCAATTTGTAAGCATTGGTGATGGCGAAAACGGATCGGTTACCGTCAATAATAACGGCGTTATCGTTTATACCGCAAACAGTGGCTTCATTGGAGAAGATCAATTTGATTATGTTATCACGGATGGAACTGATGTAGCACGAGCAACTGTTTCGGTACGCGTTGATGAAGGTTTTGATAATATAGAAAATGGTGGTTCAGGTAATGATACTTTAATAGGTGACTTTAGAAGTGATAACTTCCTAAATGGCGGCCGAGGCAATGATTTGCTCATCTCAGGTAATGGCGATGATACATTAAATGGTGGAGCAGGTAATGATGCGCTATTCTCTGGGGCAGGTAATGATACCATCCGGGGTGGTAGTGGTAATGATTTAGCTTTTGCTGGAACAGGGGATGACACTGTAAGTGGTGGCCTCGGTAATGATATCATCTTCGGTGGTAATGGAGATGACAGGATCACTGGTGGACAAGGTGATGACGTTCTATTTGGTGGTCGCGGTTCTGATACGTTCGTATTCCGTGAGGGGGATGGATCAGATACTATATTTGGCTATGAACCTTCACGTGCTGGTCGCAGGTTTGCTATCGAAGGCGATAAAATCAGACTGAGCGTTGATGGTGTCAATAACTTTGACGATCTTCTTGCAAGTGCGCAGGAGCAAAATGGTGGGGTGCTATTTGCCTTTGGTGATGATGATGAGATCTTCCTATCGGGCACAAGATTGTCAGCGCTTGATAAAGATGACTTCACATTCTTCTAGGACAGGATTTAGTCGTTTAATTTAGATAAATGGTACGCAGATTAGTATAATGGTATCTTATGATACAGTACGGTACTGTAATGAGTAGTCTCGAGGTTTGTAATGCGTGATAAGGATGTTGTAAGAAGACACTTTAAGGAAGTTCGTAAAGGCTTCTTGAGTGTTGGCGCTATTAGTTGCGTCGTAAACATGCTTATGCTAACCGGTCCTGTATTTATGTTGCAGGTTTATGACCGTGTTTTAACCAGCCAGTCAGTCCCAACCCTGGTTGCACTATCAATACTGGCTATTGGTCTTTATACCGCTATGGGCTTATTTGAGTTCTTGCGTAATAGAATATTATCGCGGGTTTCGCATTGGCTGGATATCAAACTGGCACCTCTTGCATTTAGATCGTGGATGGTGCGCTCTTTAAATGGCCATGCGCCAGGTTATAAACCCGTACAAGATTTAGGGGTTCTGCGTGGGTTTATATCCAGTCCCACAATTCTTGCCCTGTTCGATTTGCCATGGTTTCCAATTTATCTGGCAGTCATTTTCTTTTTACACCCCGTTCTTGGCTTTTTGGCAATTGGTGGGGTTGTTGTTGTCAGTGTTCTAACCATCCTGAATGAATGGCTTAGCGCTCGCCATGCAGGAATGGCTGCACAAGCTGATATCTTGGAAGCACGATTTGCAGATCAAACACAGCGCAACGCAGATAGTGTTTTAGCAATGGGAATGTTGTCTAATACAAGTGATGCCTGGATGTCTTTAAGGCAAGGTGGACAAGTCCATCAACAAACAGGTTCAGAACGCAGTCAGATTTTTACAGCAAGTTCAAAAGCTTTTCGAATGTTGCTGCAATCCTCCATTCTTGGAGTAGGGGCTTATCTGGCCCTCCAACAAGAAATTTCAGCGGGAACCATTGTAGCAGCCTCTATTATCGCAGGTCGTGCACTTGCGCCAATTGACCAAACACTTGGTGGTTGGAAAATGATAAAGCGTGCACAATTAGCACTCAAACGTTTAAGGGAATATTTGTCAAGAGATGCCGAAGAGCAGGAACAAACTGTTCAATTACCAGACCCTACGGGTGTTATACACTTTGAAAATATGACAAAGTTCACACCGACTAATGATCCTGGTGCAAATAAAGTTGCCATTCTTTCGAATATTAATTTCCAACTTAATCCAGGTGATGGCCTTGGTGTTATAGGCCCTAGTGGATCTGGTAAGTCCAGTTTAGCTAAACTACTGGTTGGTTTATGGATGCCTGACCAGGGTTCTGTTAGAATTGATGGCGCTACCTTTGAACAATGGGATTTAAACCAGATTGGCAAAAACATAGGGTATCTTCCACAACAAGTTGAATTGCTGCATGGAACCATAGCTCAGAATATTTCACGATTTGATCCTGATGCTGATCATGAAGCAATTGTTGCTGCAGCACAAATGGCCAATGTTCATGAGTTAATCCTTGGTTTTCCAGATGGATATGGCACAAATGTAGATATAGCGACCAGTCCTCTTACCGGGGGACAAAAGCAAAGGGTAGCACTAGCAAGAGCCGTTTATAACAATCCTGTCCTGGTTGTATTGGATGAGCCAAACTCCAATTTAGATGCTGAAGGGGATGCGGCCCTTGCTGAAGCTATAAAGTCCTTAAGAAATTCAGGCTCCGTTGTTATCGTAATGGCGCATCGCCCAAGTGCGATTGCTGCCGTTGATAAGGTAATGATGCTTAATAACGGCCAGATGATGGAATTTGGTGAAAAGACAGAAGTTTTAAGAAAAATCACGAGGGCAGCATGACACCTGTTAATGATAACAATAAGCAGAAAACTACTCCTAATTTAAATTATGCCAGGCCAATGCTTTTTGGGTGGCTTGCAATGATTATATTAGTCGGAGGGAGTACTGCATGGGCAGCAATGTCAAAAATATCAGGTGCAATTGTTGCTACCGGATCAGTCGTTGTTCAAGGCAAGCCTAAATCTGTGCAACATCTTGACGGTGGAATTGTTAAGGCAATTCATATCTCAACAGGCAGTGAGGTAAAAGCAGATCAGACATTGGTTGAACTGGATGATACAACTATTTTGGCCAATCTAGTAATCTATAAAACACGTTTAAGAGATGCAATTGTTCGAAGTAGCCGTCTTACAGCTGAGTTAAACAAGCAAGATGATTTTGACCCACCAATAGAACTCGCAAAGCTTCTTGGACTAGGTGATTTAACACAAACTACAAATCAACAACGAGAACTGATGAAGGCGCGTCGTTTAACACGTGAAGCACAATTAGGTCAGCTTAAGGAAAAGGTTGAACAATTTGGCAATCAAATTGATGGTGTAAATGGCCTTATTGATGAAAAATCAAAACAAGAGGCAATGTTCAAAGAAGAGCGCGCCTCCCTTGTTCAGCTTGTTAACAAGAAACTTACCCCTAAAAGCCGGTTAATGACATTGGATCGTTCTGCATCTGATATGCGAGGACAAATTGCAGAGCACCGCGCAGAAGTTGCAAGGGTTAAAAATTCGATCTCTGAAACCGAGATTTCCAAAATCCAGCTTGAAAGACAGTTTACAGAAGAAGTCATTGAAGAGTTGGAGCAAATAGAGGCGCGGATAGACGAATTACGCCAACAATTGGACGCAACAAATAAACAGTTAAGCAGGGTTTCTATTAAGTCGCCTATTACAGGAATAATCCATGAACTTAATTTATTTACAATCGGCGGTGTCGTGCAACCAGGTCAGGTTTTGATGCAAATTATTCCGCAAACCGGCGAACTTGAAATAGAATTAAGCGTTGAAACTACTGCTATTGATCAACTTTATCCAGGACAAGAAACTGTTATCAGACTGCCTGCATTTAACCAGACAGAAACGCCTGAGTTGCGAGGCAAGATAAGCATAATATCACCTTCAAGTGTGACAGATGAAAATAGTGGCTTTTCTTTTTACCGTGTAATTGTCAATCTAGATAATAAAGAGCTTGCCAAACTTGGAGATAAAAAACTGGTCTCCGGAATGCCAGTTGAAGGGTTCATTACAAGAGAAGACAGGACGGTTTTAAGCTTCTTGCTAAAGCCACTAGCGGATCAAATGAAATATGCGTTCAGGGAAGAGTAAGATAGAAGTTTATAAAACCCTCGCCTTAATCATCGCTGAAACCCTGCTAATATTTTACAAATCAATATTCCCATTCTGAAACCTTGAAGTTTGCAACTTTAATCTTGTTGTGAATTAACTACACACTTTTTAAACGCTTGATGTTCAACAGGATTTGTAGTTTTATCATTATTAACGAAGTATTAATGTGTGGCCTTGTTAAGGGGTAGAGTGTTCCCCATCAGCGCCTATGGAACAAATTAGACTATTTGCGTAAGGGAGAGTTTTTGGTTCATCATTAGCCATCAGGAGTAAATGATGAGACAAAAAACAGAACGGCATCAAGATGGTGCTGAAAGAGTAATCAAAGA
>CALDZF010000189.1 GCA_937944165.1 uncultured Rhizobiaceae group bacterium
CGCATTGGGAATTCTGTTTTTGGGAGGTTCAAAGTCTGCGAATAATCGCGCTCGGAATTATTGTCGGTCATGATAAAATATACCTAATGACTGGTAGCACCAGAAAGAATCTTTATAATGTGAGATTTACCCTGTTCGTCAAGCAATGTCATGCCTGTAATCAGCCAAGGGGGAGGCTTTCCCGGAACTTCAACTTATTAAGCGAAGTCCGGGCTGATAATTCGGAATATTATTCGAAATTCTTGAATTGTTTTCATATTTTCTTTTAAAAGAATTAGAGGACAATAATCAACCGGTAAAAAGCTATCGTTCTCAAACTTGCCAAGAAACCAGCAGCTTTATAACTTGCGGTATCACCGTTTGGTCTGTTAGTAACTTCACTGCTTTACATGGCAAACTTAGACATATGTTTTCTACGGTAATCTCACAACATCTTTTTCAAGGATTTTAAAATGCAGCTATCAGAAGAAGACTTGGTCGCCCGTGGCAAACTGCGCTCTGTTTATAAATTCCCCAACAATGAAGAATTATTACTCAAACTGGCAGAAGTTGAAGACGGGGTTGAAACCCAAACCGGTCTTCGGGGATATTTGAAACGCCATTACCCTTATGCACGTTATCGAAACATGTTTTGCGAAATGGAACATGAAACAAAAATACAGATGCACGCCATGTTGAAAGGCGTGAGATCTCCTATTGCTCCCACACGCGGCATGGTCAGTTCGCAAAAAAACTTGGGATTATTGGTGAAACAAGTCAGCCAAAAGGACGGCTCTATTGGGCTAACATTAGATGAGCTATTTGCCCAAGACATGTTCGATGAAAAAGCTTTAACTGCCTTGAATGAATTTGCACAACTATTTTTTAAGCTTGGTATTGTTGCAGGTGATGTTCATGCAAAAAACATTGTCTGGGGAGATTTAGAGGGTGAACTCACCCCCTTTCTTGTTGATGGTTACAGTGACAAAAATTTCATACCGTTAAAAACATATATCCCTTGGGTTAGGTATCGCAAATTACACAAATGCTTTGCACAAATGGCTAAAAAAATTGGATGTGAATGGGTTCGTTCAGAGCGGGTGTTTAAGAAAATCGACGATGAGCAGGCTTAGTTTATTTGTACGATATGTGTCCTTACCTTCTCCCCTTGTAGGGTTCGAAGAACGGGGAGAAGGAAAAAGTGAACTAAACCAAAACAGGCCAAAGCCCCTGCTCTGGCCCCAATGGACCCAGCATCGCTCTCGCGTCCATGCTATCCCTATCCATCTGTTCAACCAGCGCCTCGACGCTGTCGAATTTTTCTTCGCCTCTTATCCAGCCGTGAAGGTAGATGGTGAGTTCCTGGTCGTATAAATCGCCTTCAAAATCGAAGATGAAAGTTTCAAGCAGTGCTTCGCCATTATCAAACGTCGGTCGGCGGCCGTAGCTTGCTACGCCGTCGTGGATGGTGCCGTCTGCCAATTTTGCGCGAACGGCGTAGATACCATGTTTTAGAGTGCTCTCCGCTGGCATGGTCAGGTTTGCGGTTGGGTAGTTTAGTGTACGGCCGATTTGTTTGCCTTTTTGTACTTTACCCGTATGTCTGAACGCATAGCCCAGAAGACCATTTGCCTCAGCAATTTCGCCTTGTGCCAAACATTCTCTAATACGGCTTGAAGAAACCACTTGCCCGCCTTCATCCTGAAAGGCTTGCACGATCGTGGTGGCAAAGCCCAGGCGCTCGCCGTTTGCAGCCAAAAATTGCGGACTGCCTTCGCGGTTTTTGCCAAAGTGAAAATCATAGCCTGTTACTACATGGCTTGCGCCCAGTTTTTCCATCAAGGTTTTTTCAACAAAATCTATTGCATTGGTGCTGGCAAAATCCTTGTCGAAATGATGTTCGACCACGCAACTAAAATCCAGATGTTCAATCAGATCTGCTTTGCAAGATGCAGGTGTCAAACGTGACACAGGAGCATCTGGTACAAAGACTGTGCGTGGGTGCGGCTCGAAGGTCAGTACGGTTGCGCAAACGCCAGCGAGTTCAGCCAATTTGACCGCCGTTTGCAATACTGCCTGATGTCCGCGATGGACGCCATCGAAATTACCAATGGCAATCACGCCACCTTTTAGGTCTTGCGGAAAATCAGAAGGATTGTTGACGCGGGTAAAATTCATCACAAATAAATGCCGTAAAGCTGTCTACCAGACAAGCTCTTTTATCCAATAAGTCGGGCTTGCATTATTCTCTTTCAAAAACGCCTGTAGCTTGTCGTTATCAACCTCACCACCCACATTATAATCAATCGCGTGAATACCATTGGTGATGAAGAGCCCATCGATGCGGTTATTATGTGCGCCCAGCACATCGGTTGGCAGACCATCGCCAATGCCGATTATGCGTGACTTATCGATTTTTCTGCCAAAAATTTTTTCACCGCGTTCTATGGCGACATCATAAATCGGCGCATAAGGTTTGCCGACAATCTGTGTTTCACCACCCAGCTTGTCGTACTCACGAGCCAAAGCGCCAGCACACCACAAAAGCCTGTCGACGACCTCGACCACAATATCAGGGTTAGCGCAAATGAAAGGGAGTTTCAGTTCTATGTATTTTTGAAAGCGCTCAATGTAATCATCCGGGTGTTCGTTATAATCATCAAACAAGCCGGTACAAACAATCCCTGCTGCCTTTTC
>CALDZF010000190.1 GCA_937944165.1 uncultured Rhizobiaceae group bacterium
CGACTTTCTCAAGGTCAGCGAAAGCAAGCTTGCAAAAGCTGTAAACGCCATCAATAATAGACCCAGAAAATGCCTCGGATACAGAACGCCAAACGAAGTCAAACAAAAGGCAACCGGTTCGCTTCAATCTAGAATCTAGGACTCCCAATTGATTCCAAACCCTAGGCTCAGAACCTATTAATTTGGTTAAAATGGTTGGGACAAGTTTTTGCGGATAATAGGCGTGAGACGTAGTAAACCTCTTGGTTTGCAAGTCGAGACAACGTATTAGCCCGTGAAAACCTGCCCAATCCACCTGTCAATCCGAAGGACGATTGTTATGACGGCGAACTACAGCGTTAAAGCTTTTGACTGGGGTATAAACCCCACTCTGCAAACTTTTCCTTGTATTTCTTGTCATAACAAACGCCATTTCAATCAAATTAATAGGTCCTGAACCTAGATATCAACAATACAACTATTGGAACCAAGCTACTGAATATCTGGACCTACACTTGAAAGTCAGTCTGTTTTCTATATGTGTTGACTTGTAGAATATGGTTTCTACAACGAATTTTACAATTTTTCAGCCTAAAGAGGATATGCACTCATGAAAATGACGACTGAAGAAGCTTTCGTAAAAGTATTGCAAATGCACGGCATTGAGCATGCTTTTGGTATTATTGGTTCGGCTATGATGCCGATTTCTGACTTGTTCCCACAAGCAGGCATTAAATTCTGGGATTGTGCCCATGAAACTTCAGGCGGCATGATTGCTGACGGTTTCACGCGCGCATCTGGTAAAATGTCTATGATGGTAGCCCAAAACGGCCCTGGTATTACAAACTTCGTAACACCTGTCAAAACAGCTTACTGGAACCACACACCACTTCTACTTGTAACACCACAAGCGGCAAACAAGACAATCGGCCAAGGTGGCTTCCAGGAAATTGAACAAATGAAGTTGTTCGAGGACATGGTTTGTTACCAGGAAGAAGTTCGTGACCCTTCACGTATGGCTGAAGTTCTTAACCGCGTAATCGAAAAAGCATGGCGCGGTTGTGCCCCTGCACAAATCAATATTCCGCGTGATTATTGGACACAAGTAATTGACATTGAATTACCACAGATCGTCCGCCTTGAACTTCCACAAGGTGGCGAGACTGCAATTGCTGAAGCTGCCGAGCTTCTTTCAAATGCTAAATTCCCGGTAATCTTGAACGGTGCTGGCGTAATCATCGGCGATGCAATCCCTGCTTCTGCTGCATTGGCTGAAAAGCTATCTGCACCAGTATGTTGTGGCTACCAGCACAATGATGCATTCCCTGGCAACCACCCAATGTCTGTTGGACCACTAGGCTATAACGGTTCAAAAGCTGCGATGGAACTAATTGAAAAAGCTGACGTTGTATTAGCACTAGGCACACGCCTGAACCCATTTTCAACGTTACCGGGCTACGGAATTGATTACTGGCCAAAGGATGCAAAGATTATTCAGGTTGATATTAATTCAGATCGCATCGGTCTTACAAAAAAAGTATCTGTTGGTATTCAAGGTGATGCGAAAGCAGTTGCCGAGAACATTCTTGCCAAGCTATCACCATCAGCAGGTGATGATGGACGTGCAGATCGTGAAGCATTAATTGCTCAAACAAAATCTTCATGGGCTCAAACACTAACATCGATGGATCACGAAGACGACGATCCAGGCACAGACTGGAACGAACGCGCTCGTGATCGCGAGCCAGATCGTATGTCTCCACGCATGGCTTGGAGAGCGATCCAAAAAGCACTACCAAAAGAAGCAATCATTTCTTCTGACATTGGTAACAACTGTGCGATTGGTAACGCTTATCCATCATTCGACGAAGGCCGCAAATATCTCGCACCGGGTCTATTTGGTCCTTGTGGATATGGCCTACCAGCTATCCTTGGCGCTAAAATTGCGTGTCCAGATGTTCCTGTTGTTGGCTTTGCTGGCGATGGCGCATTCGGCATCTCAATGAATGAACTAACAGCATGTGGTCGTAACGACTGGCCTCCAATCACAATGATTGTTTTCCGCAACTACCAGTGGGGTGCTGAAAAGCGTAATACTACACTTTGGTTCGAAGACAACTTCGTGGGAACAGAGTTAAACTTGGGCGTTGAATACGCAAAAGTTGCTGAAGGTTGTGGTCTAAACGGTGTTCAGGTTCGCACAATGGACGAACTAACATCTGCACTGGATGCAGCTGTTGAAGGTCAAATGAAGAATAACCAGACAACATTGATTGAAGTTGTTCTTAATCAGGAATTGGGAGAGCCTTTCCGTCGCGATGCGATGAAAAAGCCAGTATCTGTTGCAGGTATTGACCCTAAAGACATGCGTCCTCAGTAAGGTTTCAGTCTTTCAATAATTATAAGGGCGGTTCAGTTTAATGCTGTACCGCCCTTTTCTTTTCAGCTTCACTACT
Source organism: uncultured Rhizobiaceae group bacterium (assembly GCA_937944165.1). Taxonomy (GTDB): domain Bacteria; phylum Pseudomonadota; class Alphaproteobacteria; order Rhizobiales; family Rhizobiaceae; genus JAALLB01. The sequence goes on from CALDZF010000190.1 coordinate 2,436, forward strand.
GATAAATTAGTGCATAGAGAATCTTATTTACCCAAGGAAACCCAAATGTCAGCCAGTCCATTTCTTTCAAAATACTCGCCAGTTTGTCCAGAAAATCTACTGACATTAGCCAAGCAAAATTCACCTTCAAAAACAGCCATCGTTCGCGCAGGATCAGCCTTACCCATGCAAGCAGCAAAAGCGGCAGTGGATGCAGGCATTATGGAGCCAGTCTTCGTTGGTGAAAAAGCAGACATAGAACGCGAAGCCTGTGCTCTATCATGGGACGTTCGTGATTTCAGGATTGTTGACACAAACGGCGAAGAAGAAGCAGCCTACGAAGGCTCACTTTTAGGCAATCGTGGTGATGTTGACGTCATCATGAAAGGTAATCTTCATACAGACCAATTCATGGGCGCATTAATTAAAAAAGAGACAGGCATTAGAACAGCCAACCGCCTGGTGCATGTTTTCTATATTACAGATCCGATTGAGCAACGCCCAATGATTATCTCTGATGCGGCGGTTAACGTAGCACCTGATATGAAAACTCGTCAGGCTGCTGTTACAGTCGTTGATGAGATGGCTCGTAAAACAGGTATTGAACGCCCTAAAATTGCAATTCTTTCTGCAACAGAATCCGCCATTCCATCCGTTCCTTCATCTATGGAGGCAGCAGAGCTTTCAGAATGGGCGCAGGAAAATGTTCCAACATCAGATGTGCGCGGCCCATTAGCAATGGATCTTATTCTTTCTCAAGAATCCGCGAACACAAAAGGCTTGGGCGATGACCCAGTAGCTGGCAAGGCCGATGCGATCATTGTGCCCGACATTGTTTCAGGAAACGCGGTCTTTAAGTCATTGGTTTATATGGCAGGGGGTTGCGCAGCAGGTATTGTATTGGGCGGGAAAATCCCGGTTCTTCTAACAAGCCGTGCAGACCCAGCAGAAGCACGTTTAGCGAGCGCCGCATTAGCCGCAATTATGCGTTAATTTTGGGAGCTTTGGAAGCAATCCATGGTATTGGCGAAAGCCTGCTTAAAAACATCCAGTAATAGACCACACACGCAACTAATAACATGATGGGTATCGCCATTAACGTATCAGAGAAAAAATGCGCGCCCATCATCATCCTCATTCCGCCACTAACGATATAAGCAATAGGAATTAACGCAAAAAACAACTTACGCTTAAAAGTGGTAACCAGTGCAAGAGATATAAAAATCATGACAGCAGAAGACGTCTCTCCGCTTATAAATGAACAATTATGACTGCACTCGGCGCTCCATTGCCAAAATTGAGTAAACTGTAATTTTTCTTCACCAAGAAATATTTCAATTTCACGCGGACGCGCTCTTCCAAGATTGTTTTTAATTAAAAGATTAGCCACAAAGAGCGGTCCAATGAGATTGGCAAGCCCGATATAAAGCCATTGCGACCATGTAAAGCCTTTAACCAAAGCCTGTTCTTTCCAAGCTTTTAGACCGTTATAAATAACACCGCCATAAAATATAAAAAACCCAATCATTAAAACACGACGAAGGATTGGTAAAACCACCCCATCAATGTGCTCAAAGCCAACATTAGCTGTGAAAAAGAAGTCTGCAACACTTAAGTCTAGTAACGGCAGATTAAAAAACAGACTAAACGTGGCAATCGAAAATATTAAAGTAAAGACAACTAAAGCGACTATATCGCCTGCTTTTAGCATTTGAGATTGTAAGGGTTTATCCAAAATCATCACTCAAAATCTTTATGATCTGATAATTCAAAGAAATAAAGTTTTTCAATATCGCCTGCACTTATTATTTTGGAAGGCAAAATTTTAAACGATCTAAAGTCTTTATTATACCCTTGATTCTTGCTTCTTTGTGAAACGATCAATATGGGATCTCTCAAAGAATCCTGAAATGCACGATCCAACTCAAAATGATCTCTTGGTATATCACCAGCACGCCACGCCAAGATAGATTCTTCTCTATGTCTTAGATTATATTGCATCAACGCAGACAGCTTACGATCCGTGGTTATAATCCCATTATACTCTTTCTTATCAAGATACTCCTCTACCTTTGCAGCTATCTCACTTGCTCCTTGTGTGCGTTTAAAAGGTTCATAACCAGAAGATAACTTTATCTCTCCAGGCGCTGCAAAACAAAAGGCTATAGCCACTACAACAAAAACGAAAATATGAATTGAAATTGAAGTATAAATCCATTTCCAAGGAATACGGTTTATAAAAATATCTGCTACTAAAATTGTCGCAGCAATATAGGCAGGCGCCGCCCAATTAGCATTTGCTTTGTTCAAAAACGCCTGAACTATTATTATTAGAATTATCGGTAAAGAAAATGCGATTAACAAACGATGTTGTTCCGACAAGGGCGCTTTGATTAAGTTCGCATATACGATTAACAATAGGACAAAGTTTATGGGGCCAAAAACAGCTAATTGCGAAGCAATAAATTCAAGCATCTTGCCAAAGCTAAATTTATAACCTGAGCTACTAATATTTTCGCCAGTGTGAGAAATCGTTACTAATCCATTATCTAAATTCCAGAGTAAGTTTGGCACCAGCATTATAAGTGCAATCAAAACCGCCAGCCAAAAGTAAAACCTTCTTGCTGGTGCATTAGCACTAGGTTTCATTAGAAAATGGATAATCCCGCAGCCAATAAAATAAAGTCCTGCATATTTCGCATTGATTGCCAACCCAAGCGATACACCCAGTAAAAAAACCCAACCAAAATCATATTCTTCTTGTAATTTTACGTAGGCAAATAATGCGACTGACCAAAAGAAAAGCAATGGTACGTCTGTAGAAATTATCCCAGAAGATAATGAAACACTTGGTAAAGTTGCAAAAATAAGTCCTGAACAAAAACCGGTTCGAGTGTCAAACATTTCTCTGGTAATAAGAAAAATTACAACTGCTGTACAAATATGAATAATAGGCGCAGCTAACCGTACATAAAAAGCTTCATTGGAATCAAACAATCCAGTGGTTAATGATATTACCCAAGCTATAAGCGGCGGTTTGGAAAAATAACCAAACTCTAATTCCTGCGCCCAAAACCAATATTGAGCTTCATCAAAGAACAATTCTGAATTATTAAACCAAAGGGAAATCAAACGTACTAAAAGAATAATAGCAAGAAAAAATCCAAATAATAAAACAAGACGATTATTACTTATTTTGCCAATGCCATTCATATTAACGATACTATCCCTTGCTTAACTGTATTTTGTATGAGAACAACGCCACATTAAGTCAAGGATTTCTGAAGACTGCACCATGAAATTTTCACTCGTCATACCTGCTTATAATGAAGAAGGTAACATTACTAAACTTGTTGAGGAATGTTTTAAAGTTATTCCCAATGCGCAGTTGGGCGAACTGATTGTTGTGGATGATTGTTCAACAGATAGCACGTTTGAAAACATTTCAGAATTAAAACCTAGCTACAAAAACTTGCGTATCATCAGGCACATTTCAAATGCAGGCCAAAGCGCAGCACTACGAACAGGAATTATAGCTGCCAATTTTGATATAATCGCACAGCTTGATGGCGACGGTCAAAACGACCCTGCAGATTTACCAAAACTTCTTGCTAGATTGGGTAAACCAGAAGAAAAAGACCCTGCACTTGTTGGTGGCATACGCACGAAACGCAAAGACACTGGCTCCAAAAGGTGGGCATCGAAAGTTGCAAATAAGGTTAGGGATTGGGCTTTGCAAGACAATTGCCCAGACACCGGTTGCGGAACAAAAATATATTGGCGTGAAGCTTTTTTAAAGCTACCGTTTTTCACCAGTATTCATCGCTATCTACCCGCACTTTTTCAAGCATATGGCTACAAATGCGAATATGTACCAGTAAATGACCGACCACGCATGTCAGGCGTGTCAAAGTATAACAATCTTGGACGTGCTTTAATTGGATTGTGGGACTTGCTCGGTGTGCGATGGTTGCGCAAGCGAATTAAATCGCCTGGGACAAAAGAGTTTTAATTGCTTAACTGCTTTTTATATTTAACAAAAAGCATTAATCCTAATAGGACAGAGATTACAAACAAAACAATTGAAACAACAACTTGAAAGTTTGACCCAACATCAACGCCTGCCCCTAAAACTGCAAATACAACCGTCTGTGGAATATATCCAAAAGCAGAACCAAGCAAAAAATGAAGTGCAGAGATACCAAGCGCACCTGCAGCAAGATTGGTCAGTAAGTTTGACCCTGCAGGTAAAAACCTCCAAATCAAAGTCGCAAAGAATGTATTATCACGCCAGAATTCTAGCGCTAACCCAAGCTTACCTTTAACAAGATCTTTAAAATATCCTTGGAATAAGCGGGCAATAGAAAAAGAAATCACACAGCCAAGTATTGTGCCAGCAAGCCCCAGCACTATGCCAGACCATAACCCAAAGAAATAAGCTGCAAAAAAACTAACTATTTGGCGTGGGCACCCTATCGAAACTAATAAACCTGCAAAAAGTACATAGCCAAACTCACTATTTAACAACCCTTCTTCTTGCCTCGCAAAAGGCAAAGATTTAAAAAGCGCATCAAAATTATATGTTTTAATTGCAAATCCAAAGAGAATTAAAAGCCCAATTACAATTGCGCCTTTAAGTAAAACTCGCCCCCCATATTGTTGAAGAACATTCATAAAGTTGTTTTTCCCTACTTTACAGGTTGCAATGAGGCTAGGTTCCACTAACAATCAGCCATATCTTTTGCAATGAAAATAAAACAATGATTGATAATAAACACCAATTAGACATATCCCTAATCAGTTCATATTTGGAAGACCATGTTGAAGAGATTGGAGAGCTTAAATCAATTGAAAAGTTTTCTGGCGGCCAATCCAATCCAACCTACAAACTCACAAGTGCTACAGGTTCATATGTATTACGAGCAAAACCACCAGGTAATTTGTTAAAATCTGCACATCAGGTAGACCGTGAATATAAAGTTATGAAAGCACTGCAAGAAACGAATGTAGCTGTCCCCAAAATGTTACATTTGGTAGATGAAGACAACAGTCCCATCAATAGAATGTTTTTCATTATGGAGTTTCTAGATGGCAGAATATTTTGGGATCCTGCACTTTCTGAACTTCCAAAAGAAAACAACGAAGAACGCGGCAAAATCTACGATGCCATGAATAAAAGTCTGGCAAAGCTTCATAGTATAGACATAAACTCAATTGGTTTGTCCGATTTTGGTAAACCTGGTGACTATTTTGCCCGTCAACTTTCACGGTGGACAAAACAATATCTCGCAAGTGAAGTTGATCGGATTGAAGCAATGCATCAACTCATAGCATGGCTTGAGAAAAACACACCTGAAGACGATGGCATCGTTACACTTGTTCATGGCGATTATCGTTTGGACAACATGGTTTTTGCAAAAACAAATACATCAGTTTTAGGCTTATTAGATTGGGAGTTATCTACTCTAGGGCACCCTTTTGCAGATCTAGCCTATCAGTGTATGCAATGGCGTTTACCGAATGCTGGCAGCTTTCGTGGCCTTGCAGGCATTGATAGAAAAGCGCTTGGTATTCCAACAGAAGAAGAATATGTGACAGCTTATTGCAAAAGAAGAAGCATAGAAAAAATAAACAATTGGCCTTTTTATATAGCGTTTTCTTTTTTTCGTTTAGCAGCTATTTTACAAGGCGTTTTCAAGCGTTCCTTAGATGGCAACGCATCAAATCCTGAAAAAGCAAAGAACTATGGCGCAGCAGTTCCTGTTTTAAGTATGATGGCAATGCAGATGATACAAGAAGAATAGCTTGAAATTATTTTCAATTGCTCCAACTTATGTATGAACAAGTTTGGAGATTTTCGATGCCTTACAAAGTGAAACTATTTACTGCAACATTAATACTTTCATTGTTCGTATTATTTACGCATGCAAATGCTCAAACGCAGGAAAGTAAAGATAAAATAGCGATACAGAACGTTATTGAAGATCAACTTAATGCATTCAAATCAAAAGACCACGAACGTGCCTTCTCCCACGCTGCACCTTTGGTAAAAGAGATATTCAAGAACACTGATAAATTTATCTCTATGGTTCAAAATGGCTATCAGGCGATTTATAATTCACACTCGTACTCATTCTCACGAAACCTGGAACTGGGTGACGTTGTTTATCAGGAAGTATTGATTACAGATCAAAACGGCAAGCAATGGCAAGCTGTTTATACACTGAGGCAACAAGATGATGGCAGTTGGAAAATTACCGGCGTAAAAATGGAACCTACCCAAGGAGCCGCCACCTAAATAAGCGACGGCAGTTTAATGGCATTAAGCTTTTATTATTTTGCCGTGATCACGCCACAAGCAACACGCCCGCCTGCGCCAGCGCTTTCACCATAGGTATCAGCTTTTTCGTGTATAATAATGCTGGAACCATTATTATCAAACAATGTTGTATCACCATCCTTTAATGTTACCGCAGCATTAAACACATCAGCCCTTACTTTGCCATTGCCACCTACATAAAGATTAGGCATATCACCAGCATGAAAGCCTCCTTCATGGTTTAAACCATGTCCAGACCCTTTTGGATTATAATGCCCACCTGCAGCTTTGAAATCAGGGGCGCAAGAACCATTTTCATGAATATGAAACCCATGCGCGCCTTCGGTCAGGTTTTTAAGATCGGCCTGTACCAATACACCATGAGGTGTTTGAATGAGTGTAACGCTACCAATTTCTGCCCCATCAGGTCCCTTTAGTTCAGCGATAGCTTTTTCTGCAGAAAAACTTGGCGAAACAGACGCTAAAATTATAACCAGTGCAGATAATGTCATTTTCATGATGAAACTCCCAATTAAGAAATTGCCTAAGATAAAATAGGAAAAATTACAAATCAGACGCTGTAAAGTCATAGTAATTTTCCAGTGTGAGTATAGGCACGTAAATTTTACCATGAACTAATGAAGTTTATTCACATATGGGTGAAATGTGGCTCAAGAGTAGAAAAATATTTACGCTGTATACTTGTTTGGAAAAAATCAATTTTGGTAATAATAACAAATTTCGGGTGTTCAAAGGGTACAAGCTATAATGCTTTAAATTATATAATCTTTTTATATAGTCTTTTTAGCACGATGGCTAGTCCACAAAACATCCATGAAAAAAGTGTTAGATATATAGGCAAGAAAATAAACGCTAATCCAAGTGGAGCATCAATCCTATCTGCAAACCAAACTTCTGTCCAAAACACGTATAAATAAAGTGCTAATAAAATGGTGTTACACAAGATTAAAGTAATAACAGAGGCTTTTGTTATTCTTACAAAATTAAAACATAAAAAAGTGATATAAACGGCATTAAATTTAAAAAGATCGCAACAACTATTATCAGTAAAAATGCTATATCCGTAATAGACAATAAAAGAATAAAAACCAATAAGGCAGATAAGGGAACGATATATTTAACATTGTTATTCATACCGTATGATCTGCTCCTATTAAATTCGTATCAAATGAAGTTTACGAATCTTGAATTAGGTTCAGCTATTACAATAAATCTATATCACCCTTTGCCCAACCTGCCTTTGTCTCAGCCATATAATCTGCATAACCCCCTTGTTCAATCGCATCGCGCGCGCCTTGCATGAGTTGCTGATAATAATGAAGATTATTCCAAGTTAATAACATGCCGCCTAATGATTCCCCGCATTTGTGCAAATGATGCAAATAGGCTCGTGAATAATCTCTTGCTGCGGGACAATCAGATGTTTCATCAATCGGGCGATGGTCATCTTTGTGGCGAGAATTTTTGATGTTCAACTTACCAAAGCGTGTGAACAATTGCCCATGTCGCCCTGCCCGTGTTGGCATCACACAGTCAAACATATCAACACCGCGCGCAATCGATTCAAGCAAATCATCAGGCGTACCAACACCCATCAAATATCTAGGCTTCGTCTCAGGTAAAGCTTCCGCTGTATAATCAAGTACGCTA
>CALDZF010000191.1 GCA_937944165.1 uncultured Rhizobiaceae group bacterium
GAAGGCTTTAGTTCTTTTGTCATCCAGATGAATTGGCGCTTTGAAGTGCATCTTCAATGATTGGCATGAGTCTTTGTGCCAAATCCCGTGCATGAACTGGCCCCACGTGTTTATAAATGATGCGGCCTTCATGGTTGACGATAAAAGTTTCTGGAACCCCATAAACACCCCATTCAATCGAGGCGCGGCCTGAACGATCTACCCCAACCACATCATAGGGGTTGCCCAGTTCTGCCAGAAACCCAAGCGCGTTGCGGTTGCTATCCTTATGATTAATGCCAACCATCTGCAAGCGACTATCATTGCCAAGCTCAACGATTTGAGGATGTTCCTGCCTGCAAGGCACGCACCAGGATGCAAAGACGTTTACGATGGATATTTTATCCTTGAACATATCCTGCGTCATGCCCGGGATTTGTTTTCCAGCTTTGCTTAAGCCTTTGAGTTCCGGCACGCCAAGATTTGGAGCGGGTTTATCCAATAGTGCGGAAGGAAGCGCTGAAACATTGCGTCCCTCCGTTGAGAGCAGGGAATAGCTAGCCCCCGCAATGCCTAAAAATATGAAAAGCGGTAAGATGGAAGTCCAGATTCGGGTCTTTGGATTTTGTTCTGTTTCTTCAGTCATGTTTTGCCCTGCGCTTAATGCCTGCTTCTTCAAGGCGCTTTAATTCCTGCTTGCGTGATTTATGTTGCGCAATGATGAAGACTGTCATGCCAAGAATAGCAATGAAACTGATGATATAAGAGGGAATGATAAAACTTGCGTGTTCGCCAAACATTATGCTTCTCCTGTTTTCGGTTTTCTTGCCACTTGCATCTTTAAAGTGCGAATACGGCGAGAGAGTACTTCATTGCGCATGGACATCATGTGAAGTGTGAAGAAGATTGCCATATAGGCGAGTGCCATGATGAGAAGTGGATATAAAAATTCAGGCCCCATTGCAGGACGATCAAAGCGTGAAACACTTGCAGGTTGGTGAAGAGTATTCCACCAATCGACTGAAAACTTGATGATTGGAATAATCGCAAAACCTGTAAGCGTCATAACCGCTAATGGAAGGGCAGCTTCGGAAGGTTCGTCAAAGGCTTTTGCTAAAGCAATCAGACCTAGATAGATAATAAGCAGCACCAGTACAGAGGTCATGCGCGCATCCCACTCCCACCAAGTGCCCCACATGGGTTTGCCCCAAAGCGAGCCAGTAGCAAGAGCAAGTATAGTGAACATGGCACCAAGCGGGGCGGCCGATCTGAGCGAGACATCTGCCAGTGGATGACGCCATACAATCGTGCCGATGGCTGAAATGCTCATAACGGAATAAGACATCATCGCAAGCCATGCGGCGGGTACATGAATAAACATGATAAGAACTGTATAACCCTGTTGATAATCTTCTGGTGCGTTTAAAGACATCCAAAGGCCAACGGCGAGTAATATAAAAGTAATAATCGCAAGGATGGGAATTGCCTTGTTGGCAAAACCCATGAAGCGGGTCGGATTGGCAAATGCCCAAATGGAGGGTTTGATTGTTTCGGTTGTCATAAAATCTATCTAAACTTTCAAAATGTCAGAATTCAGTCGGCAGAATGCCGCAGCATCACACTGGCCGCAAGAGGGCCTATCACAGATGTGAAAAGAGTTATGGCGCAAACAAACAAAAATGGCGAGGTAAAAGGTGCAGGGTCTTCTAGTGCGCCAGTAATGGCGGCAACCCCGAAGATTAAAATCGGAATGACCAGCGGCAAAACGAGCACTGATATCAACATGCCGCCGCGCGGGAGCTTCACCGATACCGCCGCGCCTACTGTGCCGATGAAAGCAATGGCAGGTGTTCCAGCTAAAAGGGTTATCATTGTAGCGCCAATGCCCAGCGGAGAAAGATTTAGCATAATGCCAAACAGTGGTGTTGCCAGCACCAGCGGTAATCCGGTCATTAGCCAATGTGCTATCGCTTTAATAAAAATCGTAATAGCAAGCGGATGGGGTTGCATGACCAGTAAATCAAGTGAGCCGTCTTCACGCTCCTGGGCAAATAATCTATCCAGCCCCAGAAGGCTTGCCAGCAATGCGCCGATCCAAAGAACGGCAGGGGCAAGATGGGTTAGAAGTTTTGTATCTGGCCCGACTGCGAAGGGAAAAACGCTGACCACTGCCAGAAAAAACAAAACACCTGTCAAAGCACCACCGCCTGCACGAATGCTTAATAGGATTTCACGTTTTAGAAGGGCGAACATGCTCAATTCTTTACCTTCCAATCTCAAGCGTCTTTTCAGTTTCAATACCAAGCGGCAAATGCGTTGCGGCGATTAATATTCCACCGCCTGCACAAAATGCCTTGCAGAGATTAGTAAACATTTTAACGGAATGGGCATCCAGTCCTGCGGTGGGTTCATCGACAATCCAGATGGGGCGGTCTGAAACCAGAAGTCGTGCGATGGATACGCGGCGTTTCATGCCTGCGGATAGATAGCTGAAGGGAAGGTCAATTGTGTGTGCGAGATCAACTTCGTCCAATGCTTCTTCAATGGTCATATCCGCATTGCCGCAAAACTTTTGCCAGAAATCCAGATTTTCCCGCACTGTTAGCGCTGGTTTCATGCCGTTTTGATGGCCCAGATAATGGCAATATTCACGCATCTCGCCTTCAAATTGCTTGCCTGTTTCATCAAGTAGTTTTACTGAACCTGCATTTAAAGGCAGAAGTCCTGCGATGCCTCTGAGTGTTGTTGATTTGCCCGAGCCGTTTTCTCCGGTCACGATTAGGGCTTCTCCTGCTTGCAATTTAAAAGAGATGTCGGAGACAATTGCCTGGCTGGCGCGGGTTAATCCCAAATTTTTGATAATGAGTTTCATGACAGTCTTCTAGCGGGAAAGTTGCAAATCGAAAAGTCATGATTTGTTTTTCATTTAACTGGTTTATACCTTTACACTTTTTGACCTATTCACAATTTGGTTTTTTACATCTATAACCTGCCCTTGAGAGTGGGCATCTTTATGATGTTGCACATAAATGTATTCGCAAACTTCAAGAAAGATGCTTCATGTTGAATTCCCTCGACAGTTTCAAATGTAAATCAATCATGACCGTGAACGGTAAGGAATTTACATATTACTCCCTCGCAAAAGCAGAAGAAAACGGCCTTACAGGCATTTCCAAACTACCTTTCTCTTTAAAAGTGCTATTAGAAAACTTGCTTCGTTTTGAAGATGGTCGTTCTGTTACCAAAGAAAATATCTCAGCAGTTGCTGACTGGTTAAACACAAAAGGTTCTGCTGAAACAGAAATCGCTTATCGTCCTGCACGTGTTTTAATGCAGGATTTTACAGGTGTTCCTGCTGTTGTTGATTTGGCTGCGATGCGTGATGCTACAAAAAACCTTGGGGGAAATACGGAAGCGATTAACCCGCAAGTGCCTTGCGATCTGGTGATTGACCACTCGGTAATGGTTGATTTCTTTGCCAATGAAAAAGCTTTTACTATGAATGTTGATCGTGAATATGAGCGTAACGGTGAACGCTACACATTCCTTAAGTGGGGTCAGGAAGCGTTTGAAAACTTCCGTGTGGTTCCTCCGGGCACGGGTATCTGTCACCAAGTAAACCTTGAAAACCTTGCTCAGACCGTATGGACAAAAGAAATTGATGGTAAAACTGTTGCTTATCCTGACACACTTGTGGGTACAGATTCACACACAACTATGGTAAACGGTCTTTCTGTTCTGGGTTGGGGTGTTGGCGGCATCGAGGCTGAAGCTGCAATGCTTGGCCAACCGATTACCATGCTTGTTCCTGAAGTTATTGGCTTTGAACTAACAGGTGAAATGACAGAAGGTACAACGGCAACGGACTTGGTTCTAACTGTTGTAGAAATGCTTCGTCAAAAAGGTGTTGTTGGCAAATTTGTTGAATTTTATGGTTCTGGCCTTTCAAGCCTTTCTTTGGAAGATCAAGCAACAATTGCCAATATGGCGCCTGAATATGGTGCAACTTGTGGGTTCTTCCCGGTTGATGTTGATTCGATTAAGTACCTAAAAGACACTGGCCGTGAGCCTGATCGTGTTGCCCTTGTTGAAGCTTATGCAAAGGAGCAGGGCATGTGGCGCGATGATGATACGCCAAATCCGGTCTTCTCTTCGACGCTTTCGCTTAACATGGGTGATGTTGTTCCGTCTCTTTCAGGACCAAAGCGCCCACAAGACCGTGTTTCACTTGCTGGAGCTGATGTAGCTTTTGCTGGTGCTGCCAAAGAGATTAAGTCTGGTGCTATTGCTCAAAAGGGTGATGAGAAACGTTACGAAGTTGAAGGTTCAAACTATAAGATTGATGATGGTGATGTGGTAATTGCCGCGATTACCTCTTGTACAAACACTTCAAATCCGTCTGTGATGATTGGAGCTGGCCTGCTTGCACGTAATGCACGCGAAAAGGGTTTAAGCGTTAAGCCTTGGGTGAAGACATCTTTGGCGCCTGGTTCTCAAATTGTAACGGATTACCTAGAAAAAGCTAATCTTCAAGATGATTTGGATGCAATGGGCTTTAACCTTGTTGGTTACGGTTGTACGACTTGTATTGGTAACTCTGGCCCATTGCCTGAACCAATTTCAAACGCGATTAATAATAATGATGTTTTGGCTACTTCAGTGCTTTCTGGCAACCGTAACTTTGAAGGCCGTGTAAGCCCTGATTGTCGTGCGAACTATCTGGCTTCACCGCCATTGGTTGTTGCTTATGCGATTGCTGGCTCAATGCACATCGACATTACGAAAGAGCCATTGGGTCAAGATCAGGATGGTAATGATGTTTATTTGAAAGACATTTGGCCTTCAACAAAGGAAATTGCGGATCTTATTCGTACTTCCATTAATGAAGACATGTTCCACACACGCTACGGCAATGCTTTCAAAGGGGATGCTGGCTGGCAGGAAATTGAAGTTTCCGGTGGTGAGACTTACAATTGGTCAGAAAACTCAACCTACGTGCAAAACCCGCCTTACTTTGAGGGCATGAGCATGGAGCCTGATGCAATTGAAGATATTAAGTCTGCTCGTATTTTAGGCCTTTTTGCTGATTCAATTACAACTGATCACATTTCTCCTGCAGGTTCGTTTAAAGCGGATACGCCAGCAGGGGGGTATCTGACAGACCGTCAGGTGCGTCCGATTGACTTTAACTCATATGGTTCCCGTCGTGGTAACCACGAGATTATGATGCGTGGTACTTTTGCCAACATCCGCATCAAGAACCAGATGTTGAGCGATGTTGAAGGTGGTTTCTCCAAGCATTACCCATCGGGTGATCAAGCGCCGATGTATGATGTGGCCATGCGCTACAAGGAAGAAGGCGTTCCGCTGGTTATCTTTGCAGGTAAAGAATATGGTACAGGCTCATCACGTGACTGGGCTGCCAAAGGCACGCGTCTTTTGGGTGTGAAAGCAGTTGTAACTGAAAGCTTTGAGCGTATTCACCGTTCTAACCTTATTGGTATGGGTGTTCTGCCACTTGTATTTACCAATGGTGATACATGGGAAGGCTTAGGTATGAAGGGGGATGAGCAGGTTTCGATTTCTGGTCTTACGGATTTGAAACCTCGCCAGAAGCTTACGGCTGATATTACCTTTGCTGATGGCTCTCAGAAATCAATTGAGCTTCTCGTCCGTGTGGATACGGAGGATGAGCTTGATTACTATAAAGCGGGTGGTATCCTGCATTATGTGCTGCGTAACCTAAATCGGGCTGCATAACGTTAAATTTACCAAATATAACTAAAAAAACCGCCTATTTTTAAAAAAATAGGCGGTTTTTTATGTTTTGGTGCCATGATTGCATACGTGTAACTGACTTGTGAGTCGCTTTTGTCGGTATATTCCCATAAAAAGTGTGGTATCAGACTATGGCTAATATTTTAGTATTAGAGTTAATGGAGTAAGTTCTTTGCGCAAATTATTATTATCTGCGATGTTCGCTGCATCGACTTTGGGTTTGGGAATAACTCAATCCAATGCTATCGAGATTAACAAACCAAAAGGCGTAGTGGAGCTTTTCACCAGCCAAGGTTGTTATTCTTGTCCACCTGCTGATAAGCTTGTAGGTGAATATGCAAAAGGCAAAGATGTTTTAGCGCTTAGCTGGCATGTTGATTATTGGGATTATCTTGGCTGGAAGGATATTTTTGCTTCTCCAGAGAATACGCAACGTCAATATAGTTACGCCCGCGCTTTAAGAGAGCGCCAAGTTTATACGCCTCAAGCTGTAATCAATGGACGCACTCATGCAGTTGGATCTAACAAACGTGAAATCAATAAGTTGCTAAAACTAATGCAGGAATCAAACAGAGGCATGACAGTACCGATAGATGTTATTGTTTCTGGTGAAAGCATGAAGATTGCGGTAGCAAATAGTGAACAAGCTAATGATGCGACGCTTTATATGGTCTTTTTTAATAAAGAACATGAAGTTAAAATCAAGCGTGGAGAAAACGGCGGTAAAACGCTTTCTTATCACAACGTTGTTCATAGCTCACAAGCTTTGGGTATGATTAAGGCAAGTGGCTTTCAGACAGAATTTCCTATGGTTGAGATGAAAAAACGTGGTTTTGATGGTTCTGCATTAATCTTGCAGAAAAACGATAGCCAAGGAAACCCATCTGCTATCATTGGTGCAACCGTGATTACAGGTCTGTAAATAAAATTTGTGATATTTATATAATTGCCAGTCGTGAAAGTTCGGGAATGTAGTTTAGATTTTCAATCAGTGTGGTCCAGCTTTTGATGACCGGGGGCTGGGGGGGCTGAAAACCGGTAGATCTTCAAGCTGGACCGTTTGAGGCAACACATATACGTTGCTTTGTAATAGCGGTAAGATGGTGAAAATATTAGGGCAATATTATGGTTTTTTGCTTAAGTAAGTTTTGAAAACATCAAATTTTGAGACTTTATTTTAGTTTCATTATCATTTTTTAATTGCGAAAAATACTTGCAAATAAACCCATTCATATCCATGATTAGCGTATGTCTATACAAAGTAATATCGTTTCACTGCATTCAAGTTATCCTCAAAAAGCGCCAAAGCCTGTCGAGCAGGTTTCTTTTAATCGCCGCGATATTGATACGCTGATGCAATTTTATAGCAAACGCGTTGGTACAGGTGAATGGCGTGATTATGCAATGGATATGTTAAAGGACAGCGCGGTTTTTTCTGTTTTCAAGCGTGCCAGTGAAGTTCCAATTTATACAGTACACAAAACGCCTAAACTTGCTAACAGACAAGGTGAATGGTCTTTACTCAATGCAAATGGTTTGATTTTAAAGCGCGGTAAGGATTTAAAGCAGGTTTTGAAAGTGCTTGATAAGAAGCCTAAATTAACTTCTTCCTGATTTTCAATAATAATAGATAAAAAAATGGCGCCCTGTTGGACGCCATTCTTGAGTATTTTTGTAAGTAACAATTTTTATTCGCTGCTCATGAAGCCTAATAACTGCAAGATGTTTACGAACATACTTACGAAGCTACCATATAACATGAATGCACCGAAGATTGACTTGCGGCTTGCAACGCCTACTGCGTCACCAGCTGAATACATGTTTTTAATAATTTGTGTTTCCCATGCAGTAATCGCTGCAACAAGAAGGACAAATGCTGCACTTACAAACATTGAGAACCCAATGCTGCCAACAAAGAAGATGTTAACAAGTGCTGCTACAAAAATGCCAATCAGAGCCATCGCAGCAAACTGGCCGATGCCAGAAAGGTTTTTCTTGGTTGTGTAGCCCAAGATGCTCATGCCACCAAACATAACGGCTGTTATGCCGAATGCTTGAAAGACCAGATTAGGTTGAACTCCTAAATAGTATCCAACGATTGGGGTAATTGCTGCTGCCCAAAGTGCCGCATAAAGTGCAAACGCACCGTGTGCCATTGCTGAACTGCGTGAGTTCATAATGAAGTTAGGGCCAAACCAACCTACAGCAATCATCCCGATAAGAAATACCCAGCGCATGCCGTAAACTGTTTCCAGTGCTGCCTGGTTACTTGATATGGCCAGAACAGCAATTGCAGTACCTGCAATGCCCAGAGCCATGTAATTGTAAACACCAAGCATATAGGAACGCAAGCCAGCGTCATATTCAACACCAGCGCGACCTATCGATTGGTCCATTTGATTTTGTCTAAAGTCAGCCATTCATTTTCTCCTGAAAAACTTGCCGAATAACCACCCATGCGGATGCTATCTTTAATATGAGGATTAATTGTAACATTCTCAAGGCCTAATTTTGCGTCAAAATGACAAAAAACGATGTTTTTTATTAATATTAGTTAATAATTACAGCTCTCTTAAGATAGGCGCTGCCTTTTGCCCCAATATTCGCCAAGTGCCTATCAGACCCAAAATAATGGTAAACCCAAGCGCTGCCACTACCGTTCCAAGTGCCACACTTGGTAAAGCGATGAATTGAAATTTCATAATAACTGAAATTACAAACCATGCAGCCAGGCTACCTGCAAGAATTGCAAAAATAGCTGTAGCAAGACCTAAAAGCGTGTATTCAAGGATAAGCATTTTAATCAATGTTGATCTGGTAGCACCCAATGTTTTGAGTATGACTGCATCATGCACGCGTTCTCTATTACCTGCTGCTAACGCACCAGCCAAAACAAGAATTGAAGATATGAGCGCAATCGAAGCTGCTGCTCTTATCGCTGTAGAAAGTTGGCTGATTAACGTGTTTACCGTATTTAAAACATCGCGAATGCGCACTGCTGTGACGGCGGGATATTCCTTTGAAAGTCGCTTTAATAATTTACCGTCGAACCCTTCTTTGACTATGCCACCCGTAGTGAGTGTTGAAAGATAAGAATGAGGTGCCCCAGCAAATGTATTGGGTGAAAATACAAAAACAAAATTTATACCCAGACTTTCCCATTGAACATCTCTGAAATTGGCAACTTCGGCACTAATATTTCTGCCCAGTACATTGATGGTGATTTCATCACCAATAGAAAGGTTTAATTCGCCAGCCTCTTCTGCACTAACCGAGACCAGGTTTTTGCCTGTATAATCTTCAGCCCACCATTTGCCCTCAGATAGTGTTGAATTTTCTGGTATGCGTTTGGCATGTGTGATGCCGCGATCGCCATTTAAAACCCAGGCACCGCCCGGTTTTACCTGATATTCTTCTGATGGAATGCCTCGCAGAGAAATAATGCGACCCCGCAGCATTGGCACGGCAATGGTTTTTCCTTCAGGGGCCATTTCTTCAAGCACTGCCCTGAAATTATCAATTTCATTGTTTTGAATATCTACAAAGAAGAAGTCTGGAGCGTCTTTTGGAATATTATTTGAAATTTGATTTCGCAAATTACCGTCAATTGTTGTTAAAGCTACAAGCAGTGCCAGACCTAACCCTAAAGACAAAATAATAGATGATGTTAAAGAACCTGGTCTATGAATGTTGGCAATCGCCATGCGCAGCGATGGTGATTTTGAGGAAGGCGCTTTTTTAGCGATATATTGAATAAGGATTGAAACGCCTTGAAGTAATAAAAAGGCAAAGGCAATTGCGCCTGTAAATACGATTGCAATAAACTTACTTTGTGAAAAATAAAGTGCCGAAGCAATTAGGACACAAACACAAAGTGCAAGAGCAAGAATGTAAACAAGTCTTGGCAGTTGTTTCTTTTGTCCAAATCCACTTGCGCGGAAAAGATCAGTGGGTTGAACGTCGCGCGACAAAGCCAAAGGCCAGATGGCAAATATAAGTGCGGTTAAAAATCCGTATAAAACCCCAGGAAGCAAAGCAATTGGAAAAAATAACGCCCCATCGGTAATAGGCAAAATACTGCCCATGGTTGCTCGTGCAAGATATGGCATTGCAATGCCAAGCAGTAAGCCTGTAAAAATACCAATTGCTGCCATAATCAATATTTGAACTAGATAAAGTAGGAATATAAAATTACCAGGTGCGCCTAGGCTTTTTAATGTGGCGATTACCGGGCGTTTCGTCTCCAAATAAGCGCGTGTTGCATTGGCAACCCCTACACCGCCTACGATGAGTGATGTTAATCCAACCAACGTCAGGAATTCGGTAAATCGAGTAATGCTTCTAGAGAGTGCTGGTGCTGCATTTTTTTGTGACCTGATACGCCATCCTGCATTTGGAAATTTTTCATTAGCCTGTTCAATGGTTGTTTCAAGATTTGATTGCGAAGTATCGTAGAGTTTGAGGCGGTAATGATAGCGTAGCAGAGAACCTGGCTGGATTAATCCGGTACGCTCCATCCCGTCAATCGACATAAACAGTTTAGGGCCAAAGCCAATATTGAGACCCAGTTTGTCTGGTTCATTTTCAATGGTATCTTTTAGAATAAAGTCAGTATTACCAATTTGAAGTGTGTCACCCAGTTTTACATTCAACCGTTCCAGCAAAAGTGCTTCTGCAATAATTTCATTATTGTTTAAATTGAGTGTTTGGGCAGAGCCTAATTCCAGATTGCCATAAAGCGGATAAGCCTCATCAATGGATTTTAATTCAACCAGAGTTTGTTCTTCTGCTTTTGTATTTCGTGCCATGGCGCGCATGGTAATAATTTTACTGATGTCCCCTTTGGCTTTTAAAAACTCTGTCTGTTCTTCGTTTAATTCACGTTGAACAAGAGAAAAAGATAAATCTCCTCCTAATATTGCCTGACTTTCAGATGCAATACCTTGTGTAATGGAGTTGGCTACAGAATTAACACCGCTGATTGCTGCAACGCCCAAGGCAATACAACCCAGAAAAATAAAGAACCCGCGAAGCCCTGCGCGTAATTCACGCATTGCGAATTTAATGGCAAGAGCAAGGCTAGGGATAAAGTTTTTGCTAGTCGAATTTGCTTCACGCATTAGCCATCTCAATCAATCCTGAGCGAACTGGTATGGTTATGTCACATTGTTTTGCTAGGGAGGGGTCGTGCGTTACAAGAACCAGAGTTAAACCTTTTTCGCGTTGTCTTTCAAATAAAAGATTAGCAACTTGGATGCCTGTTTCGCCATCAAGATTGCCTGTTGGTTCATCGGCAATTAAAACGGTTGGTTCAGGTGCAAGCGCTCTTGCAAGGGCAACACGTTGTTGTTCTCCGCCTGAAAGTTGGCCAGGATAATGGTTTAATCTATGACCTAGTCCAACAGCTTCCAGCTCTGCTTTTGCTTTTTCCATGGCTTTTTCATCACCACTCAATTCCAGTGGTACTGCAACGTTTTCAATTGCTGTCATATTGGGAATAAGATGGAAAGATTGAAAAACAATGCCTACATGGTTGCCGCGAAAACTGGCAAGCTCGTCTTCATTGAGTGTGGTTATGTCAGTGCCATTTATGATAATACGGCCTTCATCAATGCGCTCAAGGCCGGCTATCACCATTAACAATGTAGACTTGCCCGAACCTGATGGCCCTACAATACCTGTTGAAGTTCCTTTGGGAATTTCCAAGTCTATACCCTTAAGAACATGTACGCGAGAAGCATCCACTCCTAAAGTGAGTTGCAGGTTTTCAAGAAAAATTGCTGAAGTAGAGACTTGTTTCACGAGAATTAAATGTCCAGATATAAAGAATCGTATGCTTTAGCATCTATATGGGATATTGAATCTTAAATGAAACCATTCTTTTATTACATTTTAGCAAGTTTTCTTTACCTGGCTTTGAATAGCTTTCCAGCTAACGCTAACAGTGCCATTTGTGAGGGTAAAAAACTTGTTGTTTTTGGTGACAGTCTTGTGGCAGGTTTTGGCCTTGAGCCAGGCGCTGCTTTTCCAGAGCAATTGGACAAAGCGCTTGATGCAAAAAATATTAAGATAGAAGTTATCAATGCAGGTGTTTCAGGTGATACAACATCAAGCGGCCTGGCGCGGCTTGATTGGTCTGTGGGTGAAGATGTAGATGCGGTTATTTTGGAGCTTGGCGCAAATGATGCACTTCGCGGTATTTTGCCTGAGCTGACAGAAAAAAATCTTGATTTGATGATTTCAAAATTCAAAGAAAAGAATGTCAAAGTGCTTTTGGCTGGCATGATGGCACCACCCAATATGGGTAAAAGCTATGGTGTAACCTTTAACGCTATTTATTCACGTTTGGCTATGAAGCATGAAGTTTCACTTTATCCGTTTTTTCTGGAGGGCGTTGCGGCTGATTCCAATCTTAACCAAGCAGATGGCATTCACCCTACCAAAGAAGGTGTTTCGGTAATTGTTGAAAAAATCATGCCAACTGTAGAGAAGTTTTTGAGCAAAGTTTGTTCGTAAGGAAATTAAAAATGGCTAAATCAAAACGTATCAGACCAAAACAACTGACAGCCGATGCAATTAGTGATGCCTTAAAGACAGTTGAAGGCTGGAGTATGGTTGAAGGGCGTGAAGCAATTTTTAAGACGTTTACATTCAAGAATTTTATTCAGGCTTTTGGTTTCATGTCTCAGTCTGCACTTGTGGCTGAGAAGCTGGATCATCATCCCGAATGGTTTAATGTTTATAAAACTGTAGATGTAACACTTGCTACACATGATGTTGACGGCCTTACAGAACTTGATTTTAAACTGGCCAGAGCAATGGACAAAATTAGCCAATCTTGAAGGTTGCAACTTAAATTCCCATTTATAAGGGAAGGAGAGGTGTATGAAAAAAGTGCAGATTGATGAAATTCTTTATTCTGGCGATGATGATAAAAATGCTGAACGTGAGCGAACTTTAAAAGAAAAATTTTGGTTAAAATTCAAGCAAACAGCAAACCGTCTTCCGTTTTCTGAAGATGTTGCTGCTGCATACTATTGCGCGCTAGATCCCCAAACACCCAATAAGGTTCGTGGTATCTTGTTGGCAGCGCTTGCCTATTTTATTATGCCTTTGGATACAATCCCTGATTTTCTAGTTGGGTTTGGTTTAACAGACGACATTACCGTTTTGACTGTGGCTTTTACAGCCATTAGCGGGCATATCAAGGATAGCCATAGGCTTGCTGCAAAAAAAGTGCTTCAAGAATAGTATATTGGATTCGGACCTTAAATAGATATGGACTTATCCAAAATGATTACGTAAGTCGTGATCCTGATATTCATTTATAAAAAGCTTTTATCATGCGTGGTTATTTTGGCATTGGGGTTGAGGGAATTTCCAAGCCTCTAAATTTTGGCAATCTTGCCCGTTCAGGTCATGGATTTGGAGCAAGTTTTATTTTTACGGTCGCTGCTACGCAAGCGATTGGTAAGCCTATTTCTGATACAACAAAATCAAAAGACCATTTGCCATGGTATTCTTATGACAGTGTAGAAGAAATGCGTTTGCCCGATGATTGTCGTTTAGTGGGTGTTGAACTTACGCCGGATGCGGTTGAATTACCAAGTTTTCGCCATCCGGCAAAGGCTGCTTATGTGCTTGGGCCTGAAGGCGGTTCCCTTTCTCCAGCCATGATTGAAAAATGTGAGTTTACCGTAAAAATACCGATGGATTTTTGCATCAACGTTGCCATGGCTGGTGCGATTGTTATGTATGATCGAATGCATTCACTAGGACGTTTTGCCGAGCGACCAATTGCTGCTGGCGGGCCAAAAGAATTGTTACGCCCACATGTGCATGGCAAAAAGCAATATTCTGGTGGGCAACGGCTTCCTTGATATTATTTGCAAACATATGTGTTCGTCATTCAAATATTTGGTAATATTTCTTGAATTTGTGAATTTAAGGACAGATTCTTGCCTTGATTTTGAGCGATTATAGTTCAACATCGAATTATCTGGGGCAAATTAGCGAAGAGTTAAAGAAAATTTCAAATTTTCTTTAATTTTTTTACAGTTTGGTAACTAAAATTAACGCAATTTAAACCTGAATATTTGAACATACGCATAACATCGCTTGGTTTGGGCGATTTGTGAAAACTGCTATAGGACTGGTACAAAAGAATGAACGCTAAACGTTTTTTAGGGCTTGCTTTTGCAAGCGTATTAATCAGCACTTCGATTCCAATTTCTGCGCAAGCACAAGCTCCCACCCGCATTAAACAACATAATGCTTGGGGTGCTTACAGCCATGTAACTGGTAGCGGCAAGATTTGCTATGTGCTATCCATTCCAACAGATAAAAAACCTGCCGATCGTGATCATGGTGATGTTTTCTTTATGTTGGCAAAACACCCTGGCCAAAGCTCAACCTTTGAGCCGCAGTTTACCGTCGGCTATCCTTTCAAAGATGGTTCAAAAGTAACGCTTACGATTGATGGCAAAAACTTTGCAATGTTTACCAAAGGCGGAAATGCCTGGATGGAAAACCCTGCAGAAGAGCCAACCGTAGTCGCTGCAATGCAAGCAGGGCGTGCCATGTCAGTTTCCGGCCAGTCGCGCCGTGGTACTGTAACGACCTATGCTTATTCACTTTCAGGCGTAACAGCTTCACTTAAAGAGATTAATAGCTGTAGCTGATAATTGGGTTTAGATACCGAGCTTTTTAAATTTATAAAATCATAAAAGCATGGGGTGATTTGAGTATCACTCCATGCTAAATCATTTTTATGGCCGTATCATTAGATCTTACAAATAAAGAAATACGTAAAAGCTTGGACATACTTAAACCTGCGTCTGCGCAAAAGCCGTCGCTTGTTGGCATGAGCCGTAAGGAGATGGGCGAAGCTTTGCATGTTGCTGGTATTGCGGATAAACAGATTAAAATGCGGGTTTCCCAAATCTGGCATTGGCTTTATGTGCGCGGTATTTCAGACTTTGCAAATATGAAAAACCTTTCGAAGGATTTTCGCGCACTTCTTGAAGATAAATTTGATATCGCCCGCCCCAAGATTGTTGAAGAACAAATCTCCAATGACGGTACGCGCAAATGGCTGATGCAGTTTCCTTCTGGCGGTGCAGGCAAGCCTGTTGAAGTGGAGACGGTCTATATTCCCGAAGAAGGGCGTGGCACGCTTTGTATTTCTTCTCAGGTTGGTTGTACGCTCACTTGTACGTTTTGTCATACGGGTACTCAGAAGCTAGTTCGTAATCTGACGGCTGGTGAAATTCTGGCGCAGCTTCTGGTGGCGCGTGATCGCTTGGGGGATTTTCCGCATTCGGATACGCCACAAGGGGCAATTGTGCCGAATGAAGGGCGCAAGGTTTCCAATATTGTCATGATGGGGATGGGCGAGCCGCTTTATAATTTTGATCACGTTAAACAGGCATTATTGATTGCTATTGATGGTGACGGACTTTCCTTGTCTAGACGTCGTGTTACGCTTTCAACCTCCGGGGTGGTGCCGAATATTACTCGTACAGGCGAAGAGATTGGCGTGATGTTGGCGATTTCACTGCATGCGGTGCGTGATGAATTGCGAGATGTACTGGTTCCAATCAACAAGAAATACCCGCTTAAGGAATTGCTGGATTCGTGTCGCAATTATCCGGGCGTGAATAATGCGCGTCGCATTACGTTTGAATATGTCATGCTCAAAGGCATTAATGATTCACTGGAAGACGCCAAAGAATTGGTGCGCTTGCTTAAAGGTATACCTGCTAAGATAAATCTCATCCCATTTAATCCGTGGGAAGGTTCAGACTATGAATGTTCTGACTGGGACACGATTGAGAAGTTTGCAGATTTCATCAACGCGAACGGCTACGCTTCTCCAATCAGAACACCAAGAGGCCGCGATATCATGGCCGCTTGTGGGCAGTTGAAATCTGAATCCGAGCGTATGAAAAAGACCGAACGTCTGGCGCTTGAAGCGATAATGATTGCTGGGCATGGAGAGTGAAACTCAACTTATTTCCTGAATTTCTGCACAAAATCTGAAAATTGTTAAACTATGCTATTAAGAAATTATAATTAAGGGGATTCAGATGCCATTTTGGTTACATACTACTATTGGCTATATCATTGCAGTCTTGTTTGCAAATTTGGTTGGTATTATTATTTTCAAACTACATTTTTCTAATATAAATGATGGTTTATCCAACCTGTTAAGCGTTTATCTAATCTGTACTGTAGTTACTTTCATTACAGCCTTTCCAGGATTTTTAATTTCTATCTATATAGCAAAAATTAAGAATATGAATTCCTATTATTATTGGGTTAGCCTGGGGGTTTTAAATGTCTTGGCGGCGCACGTTTTGCTCGCTTTGTACGAAGGCGGATTTTTCTCTTTTGATATAATATTATTGTCTTTATTAAGTGGTGCTGCAGGCGGCTATTCTTACGCATGTTTTAGAAAACGTTTTTCATACCGCTAATCTCTGCCCCATCTCCCTACCCTCTGCATAAAATCTCATAATTGATTTTGCATAAGGTTCTTGAAACTGAATTTCGGAGAGTGTTATGTTAAGAATTTTATGGTGTGGTTTTGGGATTGGATTTGCGGTTTTAACAATTGTATTGGTGACATTGTTTGTGCCTATTTTGCCGCCATTGGTAGTCTGGCATGATCCCAAGGGTCTGCTTGCATTATTCTTGGTTGGCGGCCTATTGGTGGGGCTGATTATTTATCCGACCTTTGCATTTGCAGCTTGTGTAAGATCGCATAATTTGATTACGTCACCTTATTACTGGATTGGTATTGGTGGCCTTACAACACTTATATCCAATCTGTTTTTGACAATTATTTTTATCCCTTATACGAATTTTATTATTCTTAATTCATCCATCATTGGTGGACTGGTTGGCGGGTTTGTTTATTCGCTGTTTGATAGTAAAGAGACGCTTCCATTGATTTTGGCAGATTTGAAGACTTTGTTTTCTAGTATGAAATTTTGGGGATACAGGCTTTTTCAAAAGCCCGCGTTCATAAGAGTGACTGCATAATTATCTGCTTTATGCGTTGGGATAAAACCGCTATGAGAAGATTATGTCTCTTTTTCTATCCATCCTTGGGCGTTTGATTGTTATTTGCTTTGGCTTGTTCATCGCACTTTTGGCTGCTGCAATGTTGATGTCTTATGGTGTTTCATCAGGTCTATTTGTTGAGGTTATTGGTGTCGAAGCATTAAAGGCAATTGATGAGACGGACTGGGGTTATGCAGTGCTTTTAATTGTGTGGGTTGGTATTGGCTTTGTGGCCAGCTTTAAACTTGCAAGTTTTGCACTTCTTCCAATTATTATTGTTATTGCAGCAGTAGAAATGATGCGCTGGAACGGCATGGTAACGCATTTAATCTTGGGCGGTTTGGCTTCTTTATTTGTAATTTTTACGCAATTGCCACCAGATGCTGTTCCTTCTGAAGGAACTTTGATTGTTACGCTTGCCATGGGATTTGTTGGCGGGTTTTTCTATTGGTTGATTGCAGGGCGTGGTGCAGGGAAATGGCAGGATAAATTACCTGTATTTCGTGAACAAAATGCGGATGACGGAACGATCAAAAGCGAAGAATAAATTCTGTGTGTCTTACTCGTAATAACCTTTGAAAAACTATTATAGCTAATGTGCATGAATGATGGTTCACACATGTGAGTTTCTACTTTATACAACGCTTAATTTCTTAAATTTACAATCCGCTCTTTGCTTTTTGGTTGCGGATAATCGATCATCAAGGGTTCGTCATGGCATTGGCAAAAGACAAAGTGAACAAGGTTGTTCTGGCATATTCAGGTGGTTTGGATACGTCCATTATTTTGAAATGGCTACAAACAGAGTATGAAGCGGAAGTCGTCACTTTTACGGCTGATCTTGGTCAGGGTGAAGAACTTGAGCCTGCACGCAAAAAAGCCGAGATGATGGGCATTAAGGAAATCTACATTGAAGATGTGCGTGAAGAATTTGTTTCCGATTTTGTCTTCCCGATGTTTCGTGCCAATACCGCTTATGAAGGGGTTTATTTACTGGGCACGTCTATCGCAAGGCCTCTTATTTCCAAGCGCTTGGTTGAGATTGCACGTGAGACGGGTGCTGATGCAATTGCACATGGAGCAACTGGAAAGGGCAATGACCAGGTACGTTTTGAACTTTCAGCCTATGCGCTTGATCCAAACATCAAGGTGATTGCACCTTGGCGTGACTGGTCTTTCAAATCTCGCACTGATCTGCTTGAGTTTGCGCAAACCTATCAAATTCCTGTGCCAAAAGACAAAGAAGGTGAAGCGCCATTTTCTGTTGATGCAAACTTGTTGCATTCATCTTCTGAGGGAAAAATTCTGGAAGACCCTGCAGTGGAAGCTTCCGAACATGTTTACATGCGCACAATTTCTCCTATGGATGCGCCAGATGTTGCAACTGATATTGAAATTGAATTTGAAAAAGGCGATGCAGTTGGTTTAAACGGTAAGCGCATATCTCCTGCAACACTTTTGGCGGAATTAAACAAGTTTGGGCATGACAATGGTATTGGGCGTTTGGACTTGGTTGAAAATCGTTTCGTGGGGATGAAATCACGTGGGATTTATGAAACGCCAGGTGGTACAATTTTACTGACAGCACACCGTGCTATGGAATCGATTACGCTTGACCGTGGTGCAGCTCACTTGAAAGATGAGTTGATGCCTCGATATGCGGAATTGATCTATAATGGTTTTTGGTTCTCACCAGAGCGGGAAATGTTGCAAGCTGCCATTGATCATTCCCAAGTTCATGTTGAGGGTAAGGTTCGTATGAAGCTTTATAAAGGTAATGTGATTGTAACAGGGCGCGAAAGTGACAAGTCGCTTTATTCAGAAGAACTTGTAACTTTTGAAGATGACCAAGGTGCTTATGATCAAAAAGATGCACATGGCTTTATTCGCTTAAATGCGCTTCGTTTAAGAACTTTGGCTGCGCGTAATAAAATATAAGTTTACACTCGCTTATATATTATTTTTGCCCTAAAAAGTAATGGGTTGAATTTTTTAGGTTAGCAACTGTGAAAAAAGCGGGAAAAAGCTCGGGCAGTAAAAAGTTCGTAGCTAACCAAGAGCAGGGTTCTGGTCTTGGGCATAGACGGGCATCAATTATTTTTATGTTAGTGTTAATCCTTTCAGGATTGGCAGGATATACCTATATCACTTACTGTAATGATGAACCAATCACGCTGAAAATTGCGGCAGGCCCTTATAGGTCAGATTCGTTTGAATTAATGACGGAAGTTGCAGACGTTGTTAGCCGACATTCTAAAGATTTGATAGTTGAAGTTATTCCAAGCAAAGACTCCAGTAATAACATTGCCATGTTGAATAATGGTACTGTGGATTTAGCCACGATCCGCTCTGATACACCGGTAATAAGTGATGTTAGGATGGTTGCTGATTTATTTCCTGATTATTTCCAACTTATCTCTCGAAGTGAGAGCCTGATTTATTCTCCAACAGATTTGGTAGGTAAGAAAGTTGCAGTCCCTAATCATGGAACGCATGATCTACGTTCTTTTTGGATTATTGGTGATCATTATGATTTACCAATATCTGGGGTTAAATGGGTTCCAACAAGTTTTGAAAATGGAACCAGATTATTATTGTCTGGTGATGTTGATGCTGTGTTTACTGTAAGATCTTTACGCGACAGAGTTTTATTAAACTTGTTTGAAGACTCGGAATTAAAAAACCTGTCACTGCGATACGTCTCATTAGATCAAGCAGAAGCCATTGCAATCAAACGCCCATTTTTACAAGTAGGCAGCGTGCCCAAAGGGACGTTTATTGGAAAAGCGCCAACTCCAAGAAGTCATACCATTACAACAACTGTGCAACGTATTTTGGTCACAAGAGAAAATCTGGACGTTGAGCCAATTCGTGAATTAACACGTATTCTTTTTGAAAACAGGCTCGATCTGACAATTCGATTTGCCTTGGCTTCTGCTATTAAGATGCCTGATATAAATGAAGGGTTTGCGATATCTTTACATGAGGGTTCTGAGCAATATTTTAACCGTGATGAGCCTTCATTCGTGCAAGAAAATGCTGAGCCTCTAGCCCTAATGGTTACAGTGTTTGCGATGATGGTTTCAGGGTTAATCGCGTTAAGATCACGTTTTGTTTCTACTCAAAAAGACCGAATGGACAGTTACAATTATATGCTTTTAAACATTGCTGAAAATGCAAAAAAGGTTACCAATGTTGATGAAGTTAAAACCTTGAAAGTTGAACTGCATAAAGTGTTGGAAAATGTTGTACGCGCATTGGATACGGATGAAGTAACCGAAGAAGGGTTTCAAACCTTTTCTTTTTTATGGGAATCCGTGCGTGTTATGCTTAGTGAGCGAGAAGAAGAAGTTAATAGTTCTTAAGCCTATCGCATTTTGAGTTAAAACAGAGTAACTTAAAACGTTGTACCTATTTGTTATAAGCATATTCTTCTGTGAAGACCGCAGACACCTTTAAAGAATATCCTATAATGTGCATAATTCCTAAATTTGAACGCTTTTTTTAAAATTTCACTTTAGGTTAACACAAAGTAAACGTATGATAGTTCCATGTTTACGATTACTGCTCAAACAAGGCGGGCAACGCCTCAGGATGCCGCTGCAATATCCCAGGTTCATGAAGCTTCTTGGAGAAATGCTTATGCGGGTTTGGTTCCCTATGGCGCTTTGGCGCGCATGCTTAACCGCCGTGATGTGGCTTGGTGGACGAACGCAATTCGTAAATCTACGCTTATTTTGATCATTGAGATGGATAATAAGACTGTAGGTTATGCAACGCTTGGACCTAACCGCGTAAGTACATTTCCTTTTGAGGGAGAAATTTATGAAATTTATCTTCTGCCGGAATATCAAGGCGTTGGTCTTGGAACCAAGTTATTCCTAGATGCAATCAACGAATTAAAAAGGCGTAATTATGAAGGCGCTGTTGTTTGGGTTTTGTCTGATAATCAGCCGGCAATCTCGTTTTACGAAAATGCAGGTGGGCGCGCTATTGCAAATGGCTCAGAGTATTTTGATGATAAAAAACTCATTAAAACTGCATACGCTTGGGACTAATATCTGATTTAAAGTTAAGCTTAACACGCCGCCCTACATTGACTCTTTAGAAAATCTGGTTATGTAAAACCCATCGAAGCCAAGAGATTAGATTAATGTTTGAATACGCTCTTACATTTTCATGTGTTAAATACCCAGTTACACTTGTTGACTGCGTCTCTCTTTGCTCGGCAAAAACTACGACAACTTCAAAAACAACGAAGACCATCACGGTCTGATCGCTTCCGCTTGTGCCCGTACACTCTCCCGGGCAAAACGGGAGGGTGATGACTAGGTGAGAGTGAAGAAAGAAAGTTCCATGGGATATAAAATTGCAATTGTTGGTGCAACTGGCAACGTAGGTAAGGAAATGCTCGATATTTTGGATGAGCGTGGTTTTCCTGCTGATACAATAGTGCCGCTGGCTTCTCGTCGCAGCCAGGGTAAAGAGGTTTCTTATGGTGATAAGACCCTGAAAATCAAGGCGCTAGATGGCTATGACTTTTCTGATACAGATATAGCACTGATGTCTGCTGGTGGTGATATATCTAAGGGATGGGCACCAAAGATTGCTGCACAAGGGTGTGTTGTCATCGATAATTCATCTGCATTTCGTTACGACCAAGATGTGCCTTTGATTGTGCCTGAGGTTAACCCGGATGCTATTGAAGGCTTTACCAAGAAAAATATCATTGCAAATCCGAATTGTTCTACGGCTCAATTGGTTGTGGCGCTGAAGCCTTTGCACGATAAAGCCAAAATCAAGCGTGTGGTTGTTTCTACCTACCAGTCTGTTTCAGGTGCGGGTAAAGAAGCGATGGATGAATTGTTTAATCAGACACGCGCAGTTTTTGTAGCTGACCCTGTTGAGGCTGTTAAATTTCCAAAGCGTATTGCGTTTAATGTGATCCCGCACATCGATGTTTTCATGGAAGACGGCTACACAAAAGAAGAATGGAAAGTTCTGGCTGAAACCAAAAAGATGCTTGATAAAAACATCAAGGTAACTTGTACAGCAGTTCGTGTTCCTGTTTTTGTGGGTCACGCTGAATCGGTTAATATCGAATTTGAAAATGAGATTTCTGCTAAGGATGCCCGTGAGATTTTGCGTGAAGCGCCTGGTTGTCTGGTGGTTGATAATCCTGAAGAAGAAACTTACATCACACCGCTTGAATGCGCAGGTGAAGACGCAACTTATATCTCTCGTATCCGTGAGGATATCACCGTTGAGAACGGTCTTAACATGTGGGTTGTTTCAGATAATCTTCGAAAGGGTGCGGCACTTAACACGGTTCAAATTGCAGAGCTCTTGGTTAATCGTGGACTTTTAAAAGCAAAAGCTGCTGCATAAGTAGAATTTAGGATTTCAGCAAGGCTCTTAAATCATATAGGGCCTGCTGAGCCTCTCTTGGTGACATATCATCAGGCGAGATGTTTTCCAGAGCCTCAACAAGTTTATTATCAGACTGTGTTTGAACGGATTGCGTTTGCGTAACTGAAAAAAGTGGCAAATCATCAATTAATGTCTTTGCGTTATTGGTGCGTTCGGAACTTTCAAGTTGATCTAAAACATCTCTTGCACGTGCGACAACTGCTGGCGGCAGGCCTGCCAGTTTTGCTACTTGAATACCGTAAGAACGGTCTGCAGTACCTGTAATAACCTCATGTAAGAAGACAACATCACCTTCCCATTCCTTTACTTTCATCGTGACATTTGAAAGCCTATCAAGGGGTTCTGCAAGTGACGTTAATTCATGATAATGTGTGGCAAATAATGTTCGGCACAAGTTTACTTCGTGAAGGTTTTCAATTGCTGCCCATGCAATTGAAAGACCATCAAAAGTAGCTGTGCCACGCCCAATCTCATCCAGTATGACAAAGGATTTAACTTCTGCCTGATTAAGAATGGCTGCGGTCTCAACCATCTCCACCATAAAGGTTGAGCGACCGCGCGCCAGATCATCTGCCGCACCAACACGGCTGAACAAGCGGTCAACAATGCCTATATGAGCAGACTTTGCAGGTACAAAACTGCCCATTTGTGCTAAAATAATAATGAGTGCGTTTTGACGAAGGAACGTAGATTTACCGCCCATATTAGGACCTGTTAAAAGCCATAATTTTCCAGCTTTATCACCACCAATATTACAATCATTAGCTACAAATGGGTTTTGTGCATCCCGTTTTAAAACTTGTTCAACAACCGGGTGTCGGCCTGCTATCACTTCAAAAGCAAGACTTTCATCTACCTTTGGCAAGCAATACTGATAGGTTTCTGCCAAATGTGCTAAGCCTTGGGCAACATCCAAGACAGCAATTGCGTCTGCTGTTTTGGAAATTTGTTTGGATGCTTCAAGTACCGCACTTACCAGTTTTGAAAAAAGTGCTAATTCAATTTCTTGGGCTTTTCCTGCAGCATTTGCGATTTTACTTTCAATCTCTGCCAGTTCGGTTGTCGTAAATCGCATTGCATTTGCCAGTGTTTGGCGGTGGATAAATTTTGCCTTGCCTTCCTCATTCATGAAACTATCAGAATTATTGGCCGTTACTTCGATGAAATATCCAAGCATGTTATTGTGCTTGATTTTAAGAGATTTAACGCCTGTTTTATTGGCATATTGCATTTGCATGCCAGCAATTATACGTCTGCTTTCATCGCGTAATTTTCGTAATTCATCGAGCTCTGCATGATATCCTTCACGAATAAATCCGCCATCACGCGCCAATAAAGGCATTTCATCGGCAAGTGAAGTTGACAATAAATCTTCTAATGATTGCGGCAGGGCTTTTATTATATTTTGAGCATATGTAAATTCAGGGGGCAGGTTTTCATGTTGTATGAGTTGGGAAATTATTTCGCGCGCACCTTTAATGCCTGTAAGCAGGCTTGCCAGATCACGTGGGCCGCCGCGATTAAGGGCAAGTCTGGATAGGGCGCGAGCCATGTCTGGAATTTGCTTTATAGAAATACGTAAATTGCGAGTCAGTTCAGGCATGTCCAATAAAAAAGAAATAGAGCTTTGTCTTTGTGAAATTTGCTCTATATCCGTGAGCGGGTTCATCATGCGCTCGCCAAGTAATCTACCACCTGCGCCACTTACTGTATTATTGATTGCATGAAACAGACTGCCTTGTTTTTCACCTGATAGCGTTCGCATGAGTTC
The DNA here is from genome assembly GCA_937944165.1 of uncultured Rhizobiaceae group bacterium. Lineage (GTDB taxonomy): Bacteria > Pseudomonadota > Alphaproteobacteria > Rhizobiales > Rhizobiaceae > JAALLB01. Next base: position 24,026 of record CALDZF010000191.1, read on the forward strand.
TAGGTTTGTACGCGTTGCAGCGTCAATGAACATTGCATGGCTAGCATCTTCGCGTGATGGCGGCATTAAAGCCGGACGTTCATCAATTTGGGTTTTTTCTATATAGGCAAGTGCGGCTCCTGCAGCGCTTAGTTCAGCTTTTGAAAAATTACCAAACCCTTCAAGCGATTTGACATTGAAAGTTTCTTTAAGACGTTCAATAGCCATTTGACTGTCAAAGAATGTGGGGCTTTCAATCGTTATGGCTTTTTCATCAAGCATGATTTTTTGCTTGATATTTTCATCGCTGTAAATGCTTTCAGGCATAACCAGCTCACGTGGTTCAATGCGTGCAAGTGCTGAACCCAGTTCCTGGATTGAAACTTTTGTAACGCGAAAACTTCCTGTTGAAATATCAATCCAGGCGATTGCCATTTCATGTTCGCTCTCGCCTTGTTTTATTCTTGCCAGAGTTGCCAGAAAATTGGATCTTGAAGGATCAAGTAGTTTTTCTTCTGTAACGGTTCCAGGTGTAACTAAACGTACTACATCCCGTCTTACAACAGATTTTGAACCACGTTTTTTCGCTTCAGAAGGGTCTTCGGTCTGTTCACAAACTGCAACACGGTGGCCAAGGCCGATTAGTTTTTGCAAATAATCTTCTGCGGCATGAACAGGGACGCCGCACATTGGAATGTCTTCGCCTTGATGCTTGCCGCGTTTTGTAAGTGTAATACCAAGTGCGCGCGAAGCAATTTCTGCGTCATCAAAAAATAGTTCATAAAAATCGCCCATGCGATAAAACAAGAGACTGTCCATATTAACGGATTTAATCTCTATAAATTGCTGCATCATCGGTGTAGGTGCCGTATTTTGTGCTTTATTATTTGGAGCTTGGGACAAGAGATACCTGATTAATATGGGTTCAGACTTACCCACTAAGATTCCTTAAAGTTGCCTTTCATGCAAGGCTTTGTCTTATCTTCAACTTGCCGTCCACAGGTGAGGTCAAATTGAATTAGGTTTTGTCGCGGTGCTTTGTGGCATTAGCACCATAATAGTTTACATAACGTGGATTGATATTTGCTACAGGTAAGATTACTGCAATATCAATTGTGCCAAAATCTTTATCGATGACGATATCATTTGAAAAGTATGCGCCTAGCCGCATGTAACCTTTAATCAAAGGGGGCATAGACCGCAAAGCTTGCTTTTTATCTTTTACCAAGCTTTCAAATTGTTTTATTCCAATTGAGTTTTTAGAGGTGGGCCTTACTTGCCAAGCTGGATTGTTATCTGAAATTTTTGATAGTAAACCCAACGCCATATTAATTTCGCTTATGTTTTGTGTATAAAAAGAAGCGCAGCCAATCATAACATCAACTTGCTTTTGAACGGCATAAGCCCAAGTGCCATGCCACATAAGTTCCATGGTGCGCTTGCTGCGGTAGGCTTCCAAAATACAAGAGCGACCTAATTCCATAAACCGCTTTTCAGGATGCTTTAGCGCGAGTGCATCCATGTCAAATTCATTTTGAGATCTAAACGAAAGATGCTTATCAGTTGCAGTTTTTACCAAAAACCTTTGGGTGCCAATGGTTTTGGGGGTTTGTAGATTATTAGTTTCCAAAACCAGCAGGTGATCACAAATTAAATCATGTTGTTCTTGTTCAAGTTTTAAACTTGAATTAATTTTTTTAAGAGCTGAAAACTCCTCACAAAACACCTTGTAACGCACGCGTTGAGCCTGTTTGATTTCATCATGGTTTTGCGCCAAGCGGGTTTTAAGCGTGCCTAATGTTCCTGTAATTAGGTTTTCTTTTTCAGATTTGGTTTTGCGCATGTCTGCTTGTTACGCTGTCTGTGCTGCTGAGTATTTTCTTGGGGTCTAGCGGCTTTGTTAAAAAGCCATTTGCGCCAAGTTTAATTGCTTCGTCACGAGTGTCTTTTTGCTCATCTGCAGTTAGGATAAATATTGGTATCTCAGAGTAAGCATCTCTCTTCTCAATTTCCCTTATTTCTTTTAAGGCGTCCAAACCGTCTTTTACTGGCATTTGTAAATCCATAAAGATTACATCAAAAACATCGTTGCCTTTTTGCTCTTCCCAAAGAGCAATAGCTTCAGCACCATTTTGCGCACGGGCAACGGAATGGCCAGCCTTTTCCAAAATTGCTCTTGCCAGTTTTGCATTAATGTCATTGTCTTCTGCAATTAAAACGCGCTTTGGTTTGTTTGTAGCGATAAGTGAGGAAGACCAGCTTTTGGATCTAGAAACCTCTCGGTTATCATGCTGGTTAAATTCATTTCCTGCTATAATATTTAAGAGGGATAGTTTCCTTACTGGCTTAATTAGATAGCTATCAAAGCCTGCGGATATGTAGTCGTTTAATTTTGATCGTGATTTAGCTTCAAGTAAAATGATTGCGCGCTTATTGGTTTTTTTACAAACTTCTAAAAGAGCCTTTATTTCTGGTTTTGATATATCAAATGTTTGATCAATCAGAACGGTGCCAAATGAGCAAGATGGGTTACTTATATCACATATGCCACCACCATGATCAGTTATATATGAGATCAAACTATTTTTTTCAAAACTATCAGTACCTAAAATAAGAGCCTTCTTGTCTTTAAATAGTTTAACCCTTGTTTCGAGTTTAGCTTCTTCTTTTATTTTAGTCTTAATTGTGAACTTGAATATTGACCCTTTACCTACCTTACTCGTCAGATCAATTTGGCCAGACATCTCTTCAATAATGCGTTTTGAGATTGAAAGCCCTAAACCAGCACCACCATGTTGTCGTGTGCTTTCATTATCTGCTTGGGCAAATTCTTCGAATATTTTATGTTGGTCATCTAGCGAAATACCTGGGCCTGTGTCATGCACCTCAAAATTTAAAATTGCATGCTCGTCATTTGATTCTAGCATTTCCAGTTTAATGTGGACGCCGCCTTTTTCAGTGAATTTAAGAGCATTACCAACCAGATTAATCAATACCTGGCGCAGTCTTCCAGCATCACCTTCAATGAGCCGTGGCACATTAATATTAACATAAGAAGAAATGGATATGCCTTTTTCATGTGCTCTTGACGATAAAAGCTCACAGACATCTTCAACCAGTAATCCTGGTTTCATAGGTGCTGTTTTCAATTCAAGCTTTCCAGCTTCAACAATGGTCATGTCTAAAATATCTTCTATAAGTGTTAAAAGTGCAGTGCCTGAATCATGCACTGCATCCACATAAGCTTGCTGTTCTGGTGTTAAGGTTGTGTCTGCTAAAAGCCCAGACATGCCAAGAATGCCATTAAGCGGAGTGCGCATTTCATGACTTACATTTGCCAAAAAGCGTGACTTTGCATGGCTCGCCTCTCGTAGTTCATTTTCAATTTTCTTTTGCGGTGTAATATCCCTGATTATTGATCTTAGGGCTGTTTTGCCTGTTTCTTCTTCCCGAACGGGTAAGTCTAACCAAGCAAACCATCGTTCGCCTGAATTGGTTTTGATTTTTAAATCCCAAACAGTTTCAAAATTTGACGGGTGAGAACGTTTAACTTCTTCAATTAACTCTGGTTGAAAAGGTTGATTAATAAAATCCTCTTTACTTTCACCAAATGTAGATACAAATGCTTCGTTGACATAGGTTATGTTGCCATCAGCCGAGCGATGTAAAATCATATCGCCAAAGGCTTCAATTAAGCTGCGATGTCTTTCTTCGCTTTCGTGTAATTCCCATGTTCTATTTTCCAAAGTCTCTAATCTGTCTTCCAACTCAAGTCGCTCTTGATTGTTTTCCAGCTTTAAAGCTCTAGTCCGAAAAAAATATGCTGCAATAGCCACAATAAGAATTGTTTGTATTACAACTGATACATGCATGTTTAATGCGTTAAGTTCAAATAATGTTGCTGCAATTGCAATTATGATTGCGCTGGTCATTGCTGCCCAAAAAATTATATTCCAAATGTTTAATTTTTTGGATTTTCGTTCTTGGGTATCCGAAACTTTTTTTGAGTTTTTTGTTTGTGAAGTAAACTCAGCCAGAGGCGGGATGTCAGAGTCAATCAATACGCTATTATGTGATTGGCCTTTGAAAAAAGGCTCAGATTGTTGGTGTAAAATGTTTTTTTGACGTTGCCACGCATCAACGCGTTCTTTTTTTACCTGTACCATTTGCTTTCCCTAAGCTGTAATTAGGCAAACATCACATAATTTAATTGAAAAACTGTTTCTATTTTAAGGATTTTTGCTGCAATGTGTGGTGATTATAAACTTTCTAATGAGGTAATGAATTGAATTCATCAAAAAAAATACACGCAGGCAAGCCTTGTATTTTGTGTTGTGCAATTACAGGCTCAGTACCCAAAAAAGCAGATAACTCCGCTGTGCCAATCAGTATTGATGAACAAATAGAAAGTTCACATGAAGCCTTTGAAGCGGGCGCCTCCATAATTCATTGTCATGTTAGAAATCCGGACGAAACCACAACTTCGGAGCCTGAAAAATTTGCGCTCTTAAAAGAGGGTTTGGAAAAATATTGTCGTGGTGCGATTATTCAATTTTCTACAGGCGGGCGCAGTGGTTCTGGTGAAGAACGTGGCGGCATGTTGCATCTTGCGCCCGATATGGCTTCTTTAACTGTCGGATCAAATAATTTTCCTACAAGGGTTTATGAAAACTCACCTGATTTGGTGGAATGGCTTGCAGGTTTAATGCGTGAATATAAAATCACTCCAGAGATTGAAGCATTTGATTTATCTCATATTTTACAAGCAATAAAAATGCATAAAGAAGGTAAGCTTTACGGCAAGCTTTATGTGCAATTTGTTATGGGCGTTAAAAACGCCATGCCCGTAGATAAGCACGTGTTCGATTTTTATGTTGAGACTATGAATAGACGTGCGCCTGGTGCTGAATGGTGTGCAGCGGGTATTGGTGCTGGACAAATTATTGTTAATGAATGGGCGATTTCTGCTGGAGGGCATACGCGCGCAGGATTGGAAGATAATGTCAGGTTGGATAAAGAAAGCCTTGCACCTTCTAATGCAGCTTTAATAAAACGTGCTGCTGATTTGTGTGAAAAATATCAAAGACCTGTTGCGAGTGTCAGTCAGGCGCGTGACATTCTTGGGCTTGAAAGTGTAAATTAACAGCTATTGAGCTTAGTTATTTGTTTGCAAGCATACTCTTATCTGAAACCAGTAAACACTTTTTGGGAATTTACCCTAAGCTGCAATGGCAAGCCGCTCACCAGCTGTTCTATATGCTATGGCTTCTGCTAAATGAATACGCCCGATTGTTTCAACACCGTCCAAGTCTGCAATGGTACGTGCTACTTTTAAAATTCGGTGATAGGCGCGGGCTGAAAACTTCATGTTTTCAGCAGCATCGCGCAACAATTGTTCTGCACCTAAATCTTGTACTGCAATAACTTCTGTAAGAGATGCAGAGGCGTGGGCGTTAAGTCTGCAATCTGCTTCTAACTCTAAAAATCGTGTTTGTTGGATTTGTTGGGCTTTCAAAACTCTTGCGGCTATATCTTTGGAAGGTTCGCTTGAGGTTCTGCCAATCATATCCATTGCGCTTACGGCTGGTACGTCAACACGTAGGTCTATGCGATCTAAAAGGGGGCCTGAAATTCGTGCCTGATAATCGCTTGCACATCGCTCTCCGCGTTTGCATGTATGCCCCGGTTCACCTGCCATGCCACATCGACATCATTTCGTTGCCTTTTTGCAGTTTGGTGCTAAGTCATTGAAATCATTAATACCAGTGCCGTATGCACGTAATCCTAAGTCATTAGCAGAGCATTTGTTCAAGAGAAGAACAGAATTAAGGCTTAGACAGAAAGATGTAGCCAAATCCATGAGAATTGACGTGTTTACCTACCTCACATGGGAAAAAGGTCAGGTTATTAATCCTGAAATCCGTAAGTGGAAAGTGATCATTGAGTTCTTGGGATATGACCCAAATGGTGAAGCAAAGAACTTTGCAGAAAGGCTTATTGCATACAGGAGAAAGCATGGTTTATCACAGAAGAAACTTGCTCAGATAATACACTGTGATGAAGGCTTGTTAGCGCGATGGGAGAACGGTTATATGAAACCGCATGTTGAAGAACACCTAACTATCTTGAGTAATATGAAATTGCTCTAAGATCGGCTATGCGAAATCTTAATTGGATTTGATGCCATTGGAACACCGCCTGAGAGATTTATCTACCCATAAATCTGGCTTAATAATTCAGCTGGTAAACTGATTCCATTTTGCGAAATTCTTGAAAATAGTTGTATGATCGTAGTAGAATTTTTGATTCTAACTTAATATACTTTCTTAAAAGGCGTTTCAATCTAAATTATAGGTGTTGCTATCTTTGAAAACTTTAAACCAATCAGAAAAGCAATGATAATTATCGCTGTCTCAGAGTACACTTTACCCTATCCCTCGTTGCCGGGAACTTTGACCAGCGCTGAGAGGTTGGCTAAATGGGCGCGGCAGAAAGGTCCGGGTCGCAACTATAATGTTTTGGAAATAACCGATGCCGATAGAATTCCAGTCACGGTAGCACGGATTAAGGATGAAATATCAACACTTCTTAAGACTGAGATTATTGATAGGTTGGTGGTATATTTTGCAGGACATGGATTGGTTCGGTCGGCCGCAGATCAGTTCTGGTTGCTTACAAACGCTGCAGAGGACCGAAGCGAGGGCATTGCACTAAGCGCTTTTATAAATGGCCTTAAACATTATGGAATAGGCGCTTTAAATTCAAACCTACCAAAAGGTCAGCTCTGTATAATTGCGGATGCATGTCGAAATACGCATTTTAATGCGATAAATTTTTCTGGTGATCCAATATTAACTGGAGGAGGCATAGCAAAGGAGCTAGAAATTGATTTCTTGATGGCTACCACTTTGGGGCACTTCGCATTTCAACAAAACGCTATTGATGGAGGCAAGCCATACTGCTTATTTTCTGATACATTGTGTGACGCTTTAGAGGGTACTGTATCTGAGGTGATTGAGAAGAATTACCACCCATTTAGCCCTATTATATCCAATCATTTGCTAGCTAGATATCTGGACGATGAAGTGCCGAAGCGAGCTAATCAATTCAATGAGGATATGCAGCCTGATACGGCAACTGGTCTTCGTATGAATCACAACTATTATGATATTTTGTCTCAGGAGGAAATTCCGTTCGAATATGCCGCAAAACCAAATCAACATGTGAAAGTGGGTCACGGTCGTCGACTGCCTCCTGATGAAGCTAAATTAAAGTTCCAGCCCGACAGAGCTCAAACATCTTCATTTCAAACTTTATTGGACCGGGCAGATTATCTCCTTGATCGTATGAGTTCGACCGAAAGATTTATGTCCTCTGTTGTTTGTGAAGGCAATGAGGAAATTGCCTTCCCTCCCAATATAAACCGTGAAGAGTTTCTTCGGGATGGTCGAGTTTGGTTGTATCGGCCATTTTTAGCGTTTGAAGGACACCTACCACTTTTCGTAAGACAAGAGGCAGGGTGGACACTTGTACCGATCCTGCCTTTCACAAGGACCGTTCTTCAAGAAGATGCGCCAGGAGACATCTTACTTAAACAGAACTCATTTTCCAAAGTTGGAAATTGGGACACATCACTAAGCTCGATGGTTGCAAACTCCCATTTGAAGCCAAGTCGATTGGCTGATGCAATACGCATCGCTGATGAAATCCGCAGTTTGAAAGAAATGCGACCTAATAATGCAAATATAGCAGGATATCTCTACGATATGGCAGGAGACCGAGACAATGCCATCCGAACCGCTCATTATATGCATAAAGTGGACTACGTCAGTCTAGATCTTGCGCTGATTGCAGCGGCTACATTGAATTGGGAAGAGGCAAATAACGGTACATGGCAAATTCGCGCCACGCTTGCAGCTGTCGAGAGTGATCAAACGAAATCTAAGAACAGACCAGCTTATGCAAACAGTAGCTTTGAACGAAAAGAAAATGTAATTCTTGGAAGTGTTCTTCCTATTTTTAGGCAGGGGTGGCAGATGATGGAATGGGCACATCACAACAGCAATATGCCTGCGATTTTAAGGGAGTTGGCGCCGCAAACCCAAGGTTACTCAGCAGTAGTATTGCCAGATGAGGCGATGCAGAAACTTGCTGAAGCCTTCCATTATAGAATTGGTTCAATCCTTAATTGAGGGCGGTAGGTATGAGAAAACTTATATTCGTACACGGAATTAACAATGAAAGCTACACACCGGCTGAGATACAGAAAGAATGGTCAGAAGCGCTTAAATCTCAATTGATTGGAGAAGGGAAAAAATGGTGGGATAACGTTGAAATTCGAACAGCCTATTATGCTAATGTTCTGCATTCAGAAGAGCAAAGTTGGAAGCAGGACATTGAAGTAACAACAAGAATGAGTGTCGATTCACCAGCCTCAGATTATGCTGACGATGCAATCGCTTCTATGTATTTGGAGCTGCAAAATGCCTATAATCTTGATAATGAAACCGTTGCTGCCGAATTGGATTATGAAGACGAAATCGCGGCAGTTTCGCGAATGGCAGCTGGAATACATAAGAAATGGCTGAAAGCAATCGCTCGAGCGTTAGAAAAAGTCATCCCGTCAGCAGGCAATGGGTTGGCAAGAACTTTTCTATCACAAGCTGCTGCATATTTGAACAAACCTGGTGTTTTTGAGTCAATCAATGAACTTGTAAACGATCAAGTTTTTCATAACTTACAATCTAATGAGAAAACCGTTGTCGTTAGTCATTCTCTAGGTACTATTATTTCATATGTTCTTTTGCGGCGCTTACAAACTAGTGACAAAATTCCCCTATTTGTGACGTTAGGGTCTCCACTGGGAATCAAGATTGTGAAGGATCGCATCAATGGTCCATACATTCGTCCTCCGTCTGTCAGCAAATGGATCAATGGAAGTGATCCAGAAGATTTTGTAGCATTACATCCAACGCTTAATGAAGAGACGTTTGGTCCAGCTAATATTATCAATATCGAAAGTATTGAAAATGGATACGAAGATGCGCACTCGATTTCAAGATATTTGCAAGAAGAGAGAATCGCCCGAGAAATTGAGCAAGTATTAAATTGAGCAATGACCGGAGACTCTGACTTCAAATCCATCTTGAGACATTCTGAGATTCCTGCAGCTCTAAATTACATTGGAATACGGTAAAACTAGATCATGTCATATGGCGAAGGAGTCTGCCTAGGTTTACGCATTATACCAATTACCTATTTTGATGAGGCGTTTATAGTCTCCAACAATCATAAGAGGTGAGACAAAAAACGTCTGGACTGTATTTCTGTTTACGCGCAATCCTTGGAAACTGTTGCATATGTAGGCGCGTTTCAAAGCGCAAGTTGTTGATTTGTTTGCAATTCTAAAATAATAAGCTGTACTACTAATGTTTTTTGATAATCAGGCGTTATTTGGGATCACCAAGTTTTTGTGGTTTAGAACTGCGCCATACGCTTCAGTGAATGCTTCTCTTGCATAACTATTGTGAGCATAAGCAAAACCATTATCACCCCAATTGTCCCCCCATGAATTTCGTACGATTAGATAATCTGGAGTATAACCAACCAAGCATACTGCGTGTCCACCGTTACGTGATGCTTCTGAGGTGTCATAGTTCTCAAGGTGTCCTTCTGTTTTTTGTGCATATTTAAAAGCTTCATCGACATCCAAGCGTGTAAGTACGGGGCCGTGATTGGCAAGCCAAAATTTGATGCGTTTCATATGACAACCGTCTTCATTCATCAAATTGTAATACGCGTTAATTCTATATTGAGAAGCAATAGAAAAGAATGCACGTGGCCCCATTCTCGACAATCTACCCTCCATCGGCAACATAGATTCGAGAACACAGCCGTATTTTTTTGCCACTTTTAGTGCGAGTTTGGTAGATGTACCTGCTGAATCCAAAAAAGAGGTTGGATAGCTGGTGAAATTATCAGTCTCCTTGTTAGCCATCCAAATGAATCTCGGTGAAATGAGTTCATCTTTTTCAATAAGTTCTTGGGTCACATAATGCCAACGCAAGACTCCATCGGCTGTCGCGAAGCCCACACAAGCGCCGCTTGTTTTTTGATCTCTGATTGTCCACCAGTCCTGCCGAAGATCTACACTATTAGGGGGGTCGCCTTCTGAAACCAAAAACTCAGCTCCTACAGCATCCCCGAATATCCAATCATCATCCATATCTTGAGACTTGATACAGTTCAGAACAAAACGGTTAGCGGCAGGTCCGCGTTTGACTCGTTTTTTGTTTTTGTTTGCCATTGCCTAAGTTGGGATTTGATCTTTGAACGCTGCGGCTTCAGTAACCGCTTCACTACCTTCAGAATTTTCCACTCTATTTGAACGAAAGCACACGCCACTAAATTCGTAGTCTGTTGCACCACGCACCAAAATTCCTTCGACTTCACCATTCTCGTTAAACACCGCGGATCCCGAGTTGCCACCGTAGGTATCTAAATTGGAGATCAACCATGGATCAGTTTTACGCATCAATACGGTTTCATTACCGAATGCGATTTTTACTGGCAGACCGCTTGGATATCCAATTACACCGAGTTTAGAGCCAACACTGGGCTCACCAGAATCTCGAATTTTTAAAGGTTTTGCGCCTGGTGCATTAACTTTGCGATGTACTCTTACAATAGCGTAATCACCAGTTGACGATTCATCAAAGGCGAGAAGTTCTTTACCAAAGTAAACTTGCTTTTCATCAAAAATCATTCTGCCTGGATCAGTAGGCGATGATGCTTGAAACCCGAAAATATAAGCTGTATCCTTTACTGCCTCCTCTGTTGTGCCGCAGTGTCCAGCTGTAGCTATCAAATCTTCGCCAACCAAAAAGCCGGAACACCATCCGCCAACAAATTGATTTGCAAATTTCTCATCGCTGCAAGGAGGCATATTTCGTTGACGGAAAGACTTTACTGACAATGTATATGTGCCATTCCCATTGTCTGAAATATTGGACTTATCAGTCAGAATTACCGTTGAACGTGATAATGCCAAGTTGCGTTGATCTTGTTCTGATTCAGTCATCTCGTAGACGTCTTTGCGATCATCCTCACCGGCTATGACCTTATCGCCCGATTTTACTAGTGTGCCCTTGCCATTAGTTAGATTTGTGTCATCAAAGTATTTTTTTTGAATATCATCTTCATTCATTTTTTACTCCTTTATTTTTACTGTAATTACAAAACTATTTCGACTGATGCGACATTACTAGAAATAATATATTTCCAAAAATATTAAGCAATTAGAAGATCAAAAATTCAACTATAATGTTTATTATTTTTAGCGTTTCTAAAAAATTATACATAACATTAGCTGATACATCATGTCCGTCATCAGGGTATTTGGAACAGACTGCTGCTTAGATTAAACAAGAGCTTGGCTCATCTGTTATGTTATATTAAGCGGCCTGATTGCGATATTGCAAGCGCCGTTGTTTGATTGTGTTTTGCTTAATCCTTTCTC
>CALDZF010000192.1 GCA_937944165.1 uncultured Rhizobiaceae group bacterium
TCACGTTGACCGACCACATCGCCAAGCAACACATCTGTGTAATGCACTAGTTCAAGGGCAAAGAGATCAAGGGGATATTTGGTTAGAACAGCTTCCCATTTTTGAACAGCGCCGTAAAAATCACCGTTTACCCAAGCATGAATTGCTTCATAGTGGCCTTTCTCACGGTCATTTGCTTTTGAGATGCGTTGTTCAGCTTCTTTTAGCGCACCCACCATTTCAGAATAAATACGAGTTTCCATGGCCTGTGTCATCCAACCGGCCTTGAAAAGCCAACCCATGATAAAATCAGGATGGTCTTCAAGCACCTTGTCAATATCCGCAATGGCATCACCACGAAAAGATAGTGAAGTTTCAATTGCCTTTTCCAAACCTTCAATAGCGGTTTGATCTCCATAAGAAATCGGTACACCGCGATGATCAAAGCCTGAATTTGCCATTATGTTTTCTCCTGAACGAAGTTATAAGGAATATTATTCATCACCCATGCGTAATGCCTGAATAAACGCTTCTTGCGGAATTTCTACGCGTCCGAATTGGCGCATTTTCTTTTTACCAGCTTTTTGCTTATCGAGCAGTTTACGTTTGCGTGAAGCGTCACCACCATAACATTTAGCCGTCACATCCTTGCGCATGGCGGAAAGTGTTTCACGCGCAATTACCTTGCCGCCGATCGCTGCCTGAATTGGTATCTTAAACAAGTGACGCGGAATAAGCTCTTTGAGTTTTTCACACATCACACGCCCACGTTTTTCAGCTTGTGAGCGGTGAACCAACATTGAAAGTGCATCAACGGGTTCGTCATTGACGAGAACCTGCATTTTAACAAGATCACCAGCGCGATTGTCCGTAATCTGATAATCAAAACTCGCATAGCCACGTGAAATGGATTTGAGGCGATCGTAAAAATCAAAGACAACTTCGTTTAGCGGTAAATCATAAGAAAGCATGGCGCGTTTGCCGACATAGGTCAGGTCAATTTGTATGCCGCGACGATCCTGACAGAGTTTCAAAATTGCACCCAAGTATTCATCAGGTGTCAGAATAGTAGCTCTAATCCACGGTTCACGAATTTCCTCAATCTGCATGACATCAGGCATATCAGCAGGATTGTGCAGGAAGAGTTTTTCTTCCTTTTTCATATCCAACTCATAAACAACGCTTGGTGCAGTCGCGATAAGATCTAAGTTAAATTCACGTTCCAGACGTTCCTGAATAATTTCAAGATGTAATAACCCAAGGAAGCCACAGCGAAAACCGAACCCAAGTGCGGCGGATGATTCCATTTCAAAAGAGAAACTTGCATCATTCAAACGGAGTTTTCCAACGGCGGAACGCAAGTCCTCAAAGTCTGCGGCATCTACCGGAAAGAGACCGCAAAATACTACAGGTTGCGCAGGCTTAAAGCCGGGCAGGGCTTCTGCGGTAGGTTTTTTATCTTCGGTAATCGTATCACCAACACGCGTGTCGGCTACTTCTTTAATGGAAGCAGTAATAAAACCGATTTCACCTGGTCCAAGTTGATCCATAGGGATCATTTTGGGTGTCATGACGCCAACACGGTCAATCAGATATTTGGCATCTGTGCCCATCATCTTTATGGTTTGACCTTTTTTTATCATGCCATCTATTACACGCACCAAAACGATAACGCCGAGATAGGAATCATACCAACTGTCAACGAGTAAGGCCTTTAGTGGCGCATCAATATCCCCATGCGAAGGCGCAGGCAGGTCGGTTACAATTGCTTCCAATACTTCCGGAATGCCTTGTCCGGTTTTTGCAGAAACTTCAATCGCGCCAGTTGCATCAAGCCCGATAACTTCTTCGATTTGCTCTTTGATACGATCAGGCTCCGCCGCAGGAAGATCTATCTTGTTTAAGACAGGGACAATCTCATGGTCGTTATCAATTGCCTGATAAACATTGGCAAGCGTTTGTGCTTCCACGCCTTGCGAAGCATCAACTACCAAAAGGGACCCTTCACAAGCAGATAAAGACCTTGAAACTTCATAGGCAAAATCAACGTGCCCTGGGGTGTCAATCAGATTAAGGATATAGGTTTCACCGTCTTTTGCTTGATAATGAAGCCTAACCGTTTGCGCTTTAATGGTAATGCCACGCTCGCGCTCGATGTCCATATTATCAAGAACCTGCTCTTCCATATCACGCAGTGCAACCGTGCCTGTGTCCTGTATCAGGCGGTCTGCAAGCGTGGATTTTCCGTGGTCGATATGCGCAACAATCGAGAAGTTACGTATTTTATCACGGCCTGGATATGTGCCTTGGGTAAGGCCTGTGTCTGTAAGCTGTTTGTTCATGTAATAGCATTTAACATTCTTGCAAAAGAATGCAATGCTTTCTAGCGTCGCAGGGCTATCCGGCCATGCGGTTTATTGTGATATCTTTATCATTGTGCGGCATGTTGGTTGTTTCCAACATTTTAGAATCCAGCAATTCAGACAACGATAACGGCTTTGAGAATAAATACCCTTGAAGATCATTAACACCACTTTGTTGTAATGTTTTTAATTGCTCTTCGGTCTCTACACCTTCAACTGTGAGTTTGTCACTAAATGTTGAACCTAGGCTAATCATGTTCTCTATAATGCTATCACCGTCTTTTTCATTCTGCATATTGTGGACAAAATTACGATCAAGTTTAATACGATCCAATTTAAAATCACGTAAGAAGAACATGTTTGAATAACTTGTACCAAAATCATCTAGGGCGATCCTGACACCTAAGTCGCGCAGGGCTTGAAGGTCCGATTTTATTTTCGTTGATTGAGACACTAACAGATTTTGGCCAAGCTCTAATTCAAGACGACTACTTTCAAACCCAGTCTTTTCCAAAACGCGTTTAATTTGTTCCACAAATCCATCATGTGAAAATTGCGTAGTGCTTATGTTAACCGCCAAAGTGAGATTGCCCAAAGGCTTAATTTCATTACATGCACTTTGTAAAATAAACTCTCCCAGCTCTTCTAAAATACCTAAGTCTTTTGCAATTGGTATAAATTCTGAAGGATAAATTTCACCTAAAACCGGGTCATGCCAGCGCGTTAAGGCCTCTACTCCGGAAATAGAGCTACCCTTTTGCAAAATAAACGGTTGATATTTAAGTTTGAGAACATTTCCAGAAATTGCTTTTTGTAAACCAGCTTCCAGATGGCGGAGGCGTTTAATTCTTTCAGCCATATCCTGGTTGAAAATCATTGCTCTATTACGGCCATTTTCTTTTGCATCAAGCAAAGCAAAGTCAGCCATTCTTAAAGCAGATAAGTCTTGGTCCTCAGTTCCATTAACGATTGCAGCACCAATAGAAGCGGTTGTGGAGATTTTTTTACCTTCGTAGATAAAAGGTTGTTTCATCTCTTCATTAATGGCATCGCAAACTGATGTTATATCTTGCTCTTGCTGAACATCATCAATTATAACAGCAAATTCATCCCCTGAAAGGCGTGATGTAATTGATTTTTCACCAATACATTTTTTAATTTTATCGCCGAATTGACAAATTACCTTATCGCCAGCATCGTGGCCATGGCAGTCATTGATTGCCTTGAATCTATCAAGGTCAAGAATAAGTAAACCAAATTTCGTATTATTTTCGCGCGAGTAAGACAATTTTTGACCTAATATCTCGTTGAACTTTCTACGGTTCATTAAGCCTGTAAGTTCGTCGTAATATGCAAGATTTGTTACAGTTTCCAAATGGTCTCTTGTTTTATTCAAAACAATAATAAGCAATGCGGACATTTGCATTATAACCGTGCCAGCCATAACTAGAACTTGGCCAGAATTAGCAATTCCGACATCATAAAGAACTTTAAACTGTAAAAACATGGCAAATGTTGCAATTAAAATCACAATGCTTGCTAGTATGATAATACGTTTGTTTTGCTGATTAGCTGTGTTGTTCATAGGTTAAATGCGAAAACCGCCCTTTTCGTTCAGAGGTTTATACAAGAAAACCTTGAAAACATTTAAAAGATGAATGTTAAAATTTTAATTAATTTCATTTTAGAGTAAAAAATAAGTTCTGAGCCTATATTTTAGCTTGGCGTTGACGTTTGATATAATGTGCGATTGCCATTACAAAAATACTAAGGGCTGAAACAACAAATAACATAGTCCACGAAAGCTCTCTCATTTGCCCGCCCATGTAGACCATTGCTGTTGTTAAAGGTAATATTCCAAGTCCCGTTGTCCAAAAAAAGGTCCACCAACTTATTTTTGTTAAACCAGCTGCATAATTGATTAAATTAAATGCAATAAGCGGAATAAAACGACTAATTAAAAGTGTGAATGCACCTTGATCTTTTGTCCATTCATCCAGCATTTTTCGTTTTTTTTGAGGTAACGCCCAAGAGACGAAAGGTTCTCCAAACTTTCGTGTTAGTCCAAAAGATAACATGGCACCAATCATTGCGCCTACCCAGGTCAATATTGTTCCGTGAAGTGTGCCATAAACACTTCCTGCTGCCAGCGCTACAAATTCAGCAGGAAAAGGCACAAAGCAGTGTATGATCATCAGGCCAATTATGCCTAATTGCCCCCAAACACCCATTTCTCTTATCTTATCAGGAAATGAATGATACCCATCAAGCCAGTTTATGCCTGAGTTGGAGTTTGCTAAGATTGCCGCTGTAATTAGAGCAAGAATAATACAAATTAAAACCAGCCATTGAAAAAAGTGGGGTTTCTTTTTTACTTTTTTATTTTCAACGCTACTCAATTAATTCTCCTCCCTCCGTCCCCACAACGAAGTAAGAAAACTATACAGTTAAGATAGAAAAGTTCAAATCATACTGATGTGAAAAATAAAAGTGCTTTTAAATATCAAGATTAGCAACATTAAGAGCGTTGGTTTGAATGAAGTCACGACGTGGCTCAACTTCTTCACCCATAAGCCTCGTAAACAGATCATCAGCTTCGGCTGCTTCATTGATTTTAACTTGAAGAAGAGAACGCGCATCAGGATCAAGCGTTGTTTCCCAAAGTTGATCCGGGTTCATCTCACCGAGTCCTTTATAACGTTGTAATGCCAAGCCCTTTCTGCCCGTTTCAAAGACTTGCTCGAGCAAGGCAAGCGGACCTGAAATATTAAGGAATACATCTTTGCGCCTAAACACGGGTGGTTTGCCGTAAACCTCTTGAAGTTCGCCAGCAAATCCATCCAAACGAAGCGCATCAGCAGAACCAATAAGCGCCATATCAATTTGCGCTACTTCTTTAACGCCGCGCACCATACGTTCAAAGACAAAGCCACCATTGCCATCAGGTGTTCCAGTCCAACCGCGTTCTGTTTCATCTGATATAATATCAAGACGCTTAGCTACATATTCCGCAGCTTGTGCTGCCAAAGTAACGTCATTCATCATCTCTGCATTAAGCGCACCAGCAATGGCAGCTTGTTCGACGACGTCCTTATTATAGCGTGAATGAATCCCTGAAAGCAGTGTCTTGATTTTTAGAGCCGTTGTAATGACAGCTTTTAAGTCAGCCCCAGTTCTAACCTCGCCGTTGGTGAGTTCAAGACTTGCCTCTTCAATACCACCTTCAATCAGGAAGTTCTCAAAAGTACGTTCATCTTTTAGATATTGCGAAGATTTTCCTTTGGTGACTTTGTAAAGCGGTGGTTGGGCAATATAAAGATAGCCGCGCTCAATAAGTTCAGGCATTTGGCGAAAGAAGAAAGTCAGCAATAAAGTTCTGATGTGCGCGCCATCAACATCCGCATCTGTCATGATAATAACACGGTGGTAGCGGATTTTTTCAATATCAAACTCGTCCTTGCCGATGCCAGTTCCAAGGGCGGTTATAAGCGTTCCAATTTCTGCACTGCCTAACATGCGGTCAAAGCGAGCGCGTTCCACATTGAGGATTTTACCCTTTAGTGGAAGTACGGCTTGGTTAGCGCGGTTACGACCTTGTTTGGCAGAGCCACCTGCTGAATCACCCTCAACCAAAAAGACTTCTGATTTTGCAGGGTCACGTTCCTGACAATCAGACAGTTTGCCTTTTAAATAGCTAACATCAAGCGCACCTTTTCGACGTGTCAGTTCACGTGCTTTTCGCGCGGCTTCTCGTGCAGAAGCTGCTTCAACAACCTTGGTGATAACAATTTTTGCTTCGGCTGGATTTTCTTCAAGCCATGAACTTAGCGTTTCATTCACAAGGCTTTCTACGACAGGTCGTACTTCTGAAGACACAAGCTTGTCTTTGGTTTGTGACGAGAACTTTGGGTCTGGTACTTTAACAGAAAGCACACAAGTTAAGCCTTCACGGCAATCATCGCCAGTAAGAGAAACTTTCTCTTTTTTCGATACGCCAGATGCATCCGCATAACCGTTAATCTGGCGTGTTAAAGCACCACGAAAACCTGCAAGGTGTGTCCCGCCATCGCGTTGTGGAATGTTATTGGTAAAACAAAGCACATTCTCATGATAGGAATCATTCCACCAAAGGGCTACCTCAACCGTAATGCCGTCTTTTTCAGATTTCAGATAAATCGGCGATTCAATCAGTGCAGATTTTGTACGATCGAGATATTTAACAAACTCTTCTAAGCCACCTTCGTAATAAAGCTCTACAGACTGCTCTTCTGCACTTCTTTTATCTGAAAGCAAAATGCGTGTGCCTGAGTTCAGGAAGGCAAGTTCACGGAGGCGTTTTTCTAGTGTTTTAAAATCAAATTCTACCATAGTGAAAGTTTCTTCAGATGGCATAAAGGTCACTTCGGTACCAGAATAATCGCCCGCATCACCAAGTGTTTTTAAAGGTCCATCAGAAACACCATGCGTAAAGGACACCTCATGCCATTTTCCATCGCGTGCAATGCGCAATTTAAGTGATATGGAAAGCGCGTTCACGACAGAAACACCCACGCCATGAAGGCCACCAGAAACCTTGTAAGAGTTTTGGTCAAACTTACCACCCGCATGAAGCTGCGTCATTATAACTTCAGCAGCAGAAATGCCTTCTTCTTCGTGAATGCCAACGGGAATACCACGACCATTGTCAGTCACGGTAACAGAGCCATCTGGATTAAGTGTAACCGTTACCCGATCTGCATGACCTGCCAACACTTCATCAATGCCGTTATCAACAACCTCATAGACCATATGGTGAAGGCCGGAGCCATCGTCCGTATCACCAATATACATGCCAGGGCGTTTTCGTACCGCATCAAGTCCTTTTAAAACCTTGATGGAATCTGCGCCATACTCAGCAGGATCAATATCATTTTGAGGTGTATCAGTCATAAAATTTAGCCTGTTTTTTTCGCTGTACCAAAGGAATACGAATCAGCGAATTTTCCTACATTTAATATAGGCTTTTTGAGCTGATTTTCCAAATTTAAGAGTAGATTTTCCAAAGTTTGCGTATATGATTGATATGGCAGTTTGTCCCTATGGAATTTATCGCTTGAGTTACCTATGTTTAGGGTAAGGAGCATACTTCATGGATACGATCCCAAAACCCTTCATTCCGCCTGCACCAACCCCGCGGACAACACCGCCTAATCTGCTTAAAATGTTCTGGATTGTTTACAATAACCCAATAGAGCTTTGGGGCGCACATTCTTACCGTGAACCCTATGTCTATGTCTCATCAGGTGTTGGTGGACCTTTGTTGGTAGCCAATGATCCAAAGCTGATAAAGCATATTCTGGTTGAGAAACAAAAATCCTTCAAACTTGCAAAAACACGTCAGATTGTTTTGCGACCCATATTGCAGGATGGATTGCTAACTGCGGAAAATCCAATTTGGAAACGCTCGCGCAAGGCAATGGCACCTGTTTTCACACCTAAACATATTCACGGCTTTGCTGAAGGTATGTTGCGCGTTAGTGAAGATTATGTTGAAAAATACAAATCTCCAAATGGCACCTGCGACATTGCCAAGGATATGACAGAGTTAACGTTCAATGTACTTTCAGAAACACTTTTCAGTAATGAAATTGAAGGTGATCAAAAAGAGTTTGAACATAAAATTGAGCGCTTGTTTGAAACAGTAGGCCGTGTTGACCCATTTGATATTGTAAATATTCCTGAATGGGTGCCACGGTTAAAGCATTTTACGGGGCGCGGTATTTTAAAATATTTCAGAAAAATAGTGCGTGACACGATTGAAAAGCGCGCGAAGCAAATTAAACAGGGCGAAACTCCGCCAGATGATTTCCTAACCTTGTTATTACATGCAGAGGGCGAAGATGGTCTTACCCGCGAGGAAATAGAAGATAATGTTATCACCTTCATTGGTGCAGGCCATGAAACAACTGCACGTGCTCTGGCCTGGACGTTATACTTACTAGCCAAAGCGCCTGAAGAACGCGCTAAAGTGGAAGAAGAAGCTAAACGCATCACCACTCAATATGATAATCCTCTCGATTGGGTAGAAAATATGCCTTATACGCGCGCAGCTTTTGAAGAAGCAATGCGGTTATATCCTCCTGCACCGGTCATAAGCCGTGAAGCATTGGAAGATATTCAATGGGAAGATACTATTATCACCAAAGGCTCTCAATGTTTAATCATGCCATGGACACTCCATCGCCATGAAAAATACTGGGATCAGCCGAAAGCCTTTATGCCATCGCGTTTCCTGCCTGAAAATCGTGACAAAATAGATAAATATCAATATTTGCCCTTTGGTGCTGGCCCAAGAGTTTGTATTGGGCAAAGTTTTGCCATCCAGGAAGCAATTATTATTCTTGGCGTTCTGCTTTCACGCTTTCGTTTTGATATGGCAAAGGATGCGCCAGAGCCTTGGCCTGTACAAAAACTCACAACTCAGCCTGATGGCGGGTTGCACATGAATGTGACTGCGTTATAAAGCGGGCAAATTTAACCACGCTAATTAACAAGCAAAATGAAAGTCTAAATTATGCGTCTTGAAGCAATTGAAGTTGGCAAAAACGCGCCAGAAGATATTAATGTAGTCATCGAAGTGCCTTATGGCGGACATCCGATTAAATATGAAATGGATAAAGATTCAGAAGCGATTTTCGTAGACCGTATTCTATCAACCGCCATGCGCTATCCGGGCAATTATGGTTTTGTGCCGCACACACTATCAGATGATGGTGATCCGATTGACGTACTTATTGCAGACACAACACCGCTTATGCCAGGTTCTGTGATTAACTGCCGCCCAATCGGCGTTCTTTATATGACCGATGAAGCGGGTGGCGATGAGAAGTTGATCGCTGTGCCATCACCGAAGATTAACCCAATGTTTAAAGACGTTCACGAGATGTCAGACCTGCCGACATTAGTTGGCGAGCAAATCGCACATTTCTTCGAGCGTTATAAAGATCTTGAAAAGAACAAATGGGCAAAGACAGATGGCTACGGCGATGCTGCCAAAGCAAAAGAAGCGATTACGACTGCAATCGCTGCTCATAACGCAACGAAGTAAGCCTATTTCTAACGTCATCCTAGGCCTTGTGCCTGGGGTGTGTATTCCAACTAGGGTCTAATCAAGGTGCTGTTATTGAAGTTTTGCAAACATGGCAACATTTACAACTTCTCATAGTTAGTGTTTTTTGTTTGCTTGCGTAGATCCTAGGGCTTTTGTTACGCAACACGCTTCTCAATTGCATCCCAAACCAGCGATGCAATGTCAGTACCTGAGAATTTCTTCACCTCGCGAATTCCGGTTGGCGAGGTGACGTTTATCTCGGTCATGTAATCGCCGATGACATCAATACCGACAAAGATAAAGCCTTGTTCTTTAAGCGTAGGCTTAATCGCTTCACAAATTTCCTGTTCGCGTTTGGTAAGTTCGGAATGTTCAGCCCGTCCACCCACGTGCATGTTTGAGCGCGCATCAGTCTCTGATGGTACACGGTTAATCGCGCCAACGGGCTCACCATCGACCAGAATAATCCGTTTATCGCCACCGCGCACTTCTTTTAAGTAGCGTTGCGCAATCAACGGCTCGCGAAATTGCTGGTCAAACATTTCAAGCAGGGACGTGAAATTCATGTCACCTTTAGGCAAGAAGAAAACACCCGCACCGCCATTGCCATAAAGCGGTTTGATGATGATATCGCCCATTTCTTCGCGGAATGCGGCAATCGCTTCCGGATCTCGTGTAATGAGCGTTTCTGGCATAAGATCAGCAAACTCGGTGACCAGGATTTTTTCAGGTGCATTGCGAACGGAAGAAGGGTCATTTACCACCAAGGTTTTTGGATGGACGCGCTCAAGAATATGCGTCGTGGTAATATAGGCCATATCAAAGGGCGGATCTTGGCGCAGTTGAATAACATCAAGCTTTGATAGGTCTGTGACAGTCTTCTCACTTAGGGTGAAATGATCTCCCATCTTGTCTTGAAGCGTCATTTCTTCAATCGCTGCCTGCACCACACCATTTCTAAGTTGAAGTGCATTGGGCTCCCAGTGATAAAGCTTATGCCCACGGTTCTGCGCTTCCAGTCCAAGTGCAAAAGTGGAATCGCCATCAATGTGAATGGTGGATACATGATCCATTTGGAAGCCAACTTTCAAGCTCATGGGAAATACTCCTTAAATGCGTAAACTTAAGATTTAAGAGGTGGCGCCATGAGTTGCAATCTTAAAATGCATTTTCGTAATGATGTGGCCATTTCCATGGACGCACAGCGATGATGTCATAGCGGATGGATAAAATATGTGCGTTTTTTTGTTTGCCAAGCCAAAGATCACCTGCGGCTTCAATTCTACGCTGACTGGTTACAGTTACAGAATCAAAAGCTTCTTCAATAGTACGCCTTGCCTTTACTTCAACCATGATAATTAAATTGCCTTTTTTGGCAATAATATCCACCTCACCCAATTTGGTTTTATAGCGCATAGCAAGAATGCGGTAACCTTTTAACATCAAAAAACCTGCAGCCAACCATTCGGACATATGCCCCCAGCGTTGGGCGCGTTTTCTTTTTTTGGTTTCCGTCTTATCCTTCATGTTTTTCTTTAAGTGCGAGTGCTTGTTGATAAAGATCGCGTTTGGAATTGCCTGTTAGAACAGCAGCTTCTGTCGCCGCCCTACTGACAGACATATTCTGCATAAGCTCTAATAAAAGCGTTTCAGTATCCTGAATTTGCTGTTCTGCAGGGGGTGCCACTACGATTACGATTTCACCCTTAACGGATTTACCTTCATATTGTTTTGCTAATTCCCCAAGGTTTGCGCGAATAACTTCTTCATGCATTTTGGTTAGTTCACGTGCAACGCAGGCTTTTCGCTCACGCCCAAAAACCTCTGCCATATCCCTTAGGGATTTATCCAAACGATTAGGGCTTTCAAAGAATATCAGCGTTGAAGGAATGGCACTTAATCCCTCAAGTTTGGTTTTGCGCGCACCTTGTTTGGTGGGTAAAAACCCTGCAAATGTCCAAACCTCATTGGGAAGACCGCTAGCAACAAGTGCCGTAATGGGTGCTGTCGCACCCGGTAACGGCCAGACGGATATGCCAGCCTCAAGTGCCAGATCAAGCAATCTAAAACCTGGATCAGAAACCAAAGGCGTACCTGCATCTGAAACTTGAACAACAGATTTACCTGCTTTTAGGTCTTCGATGATACGAGATCCGGCATTTTCAGCATTATGTTCGTGATAAGAAATGGTTTTGGTGGAAATTCCAAAATGTCGAAGTAGTTTGCCTGTAACGCGGGTATCTTCGCAGGCAATAAGATCACACCCTGCAAGTGTTTCCAAAACACGCATTGTAATATCTCCCAAGTTACCAATTGGGGTTGCGGCAATGTAAAGGCCTGCTTCAATATTGCGCGCATCAAACTGCGTATTCTTGAATTCAAAACTCGAAATTGGAATTATCCCTTTTTTTATAAATTATGACTAATCAATCATATCTTTAAATTGATGCCAACCAACACCTAGTTTTGCATATAAAGGGCGCAAAGCAGGAAGTGGAAATTTGGGCGTGATGCCTTGTACCAGTTTTGGCAAATGGGTTGGCAGTGGATTATTTGTGTCATTGCGTGTGCCAATCCATCTGGCAATTTCACGCCCTGCCCAAGTTGCATTATTAACGCCATTACCATGGTAGCCAAACCCAAAATAAATTGATGGATCATCGGGCAATCGGCCAATCGAAGGCCTTAACTTGCTCGTAAAACAAACAAAGCCGCGCCAATCGTATTCTATATCAATATAACGCCATTCAGGCCAAAGTCTTTTTATGGAATGGTGAAGTTTATTCCTGGTTTTGATTGCCCCTTCAACACTCCCTTTAAAGTCAGCCCGCCCGCCAATCATTAATCGGTTTTCAGGCAGCATACGGTAGTAGAAATAGACATTTCTTGAATTGATTGCAGGGGTAGTGCTTTTCCATTTATGTGCAGCAAGCTCATCATCACTTAATGGGCGGGTAACAATGATTTGGCTTTGTAATGGCATGGCTCTTGCTGCAAATTCAGGCTTTAAATTTTCTGGCATAAAGCCATTACACGCAACAATGACCTTATCAGCGGTTAAACTGCCAGCGTCAGTTTCCAAAACATGTTTTGCACCTTGTTTATGCCAATTTATGATGCGGCTATGGGAATGTAAAATTGCGCCATGGCGTTCTGCAGCTTTTGCCAGCCCCTGACAATAGCGCAACGGATGTAATCCAAATGCAGGATTTTGTATAAATGCACCATGTTGATGGGGTGCATCATAATGTGTTTCACGAAATTCATCCTGGCTAATCATTTGACAATCAATGCCCAGTTGACCACGATTAAAATCACACTCTTCCTGCAAAGCTTTATAATGTGATGGCTTCTCAGCAACCGTCATTTCACCGTAGCCTTGGACTTGTGCGTCAATATTTTCTGTTTCCAATATTTCACGTACAAGTTCGACCGCATCTATTTGCGATTGATAAAACTTTTTGGTCTCATCAAGGCCAAATTGCTTGATTTGTCGTTCTGCGTTTATGGGCGTTCCGCCTGGACAACAAAACCCGCCATTTCGACCAGATGCACCCCAGCCGATATGGCCCGCCTCTAAAACACGCACCTCAATATTAAACTCTTTTGCCAGATGATAAGCACTTGAAAGTCCTGTATATCCGCCCCCAATGATGGCAATATCGCACTTTTCTTGTGATTGTAATGATTTTGCGTCTAATTTGATATTTTTATCACTTGTAGCCTCCCACCAAGAAAGCTGTGGTTTTTCAAATTGATACAAACTTTTATCAAATAAAAATTCAGAATTCATTACGCAGCGTCATATTTTGTTGTTGTAATTATGTGTCACTTTATGACATACGATGTTTCAATACTTATGTCTTGGGGATTATAATGATAAAGTTCTTAGGCTATGGAGCTATTTAAATTAAACTGATAGCCCCTGAGCCTAATGTTATTTGGATTAATAAATTACAGCACAGAGTTCGAGGTGAGGTCATGTCAGATATGAAAAACTTTCTGATTGAAAAAGGCAAATTTTTAAAACGCAATTCAAGAGTTGTTGTATCAGGGCTAAGCCTGATGGCTTTGGCCGCTTGCTCCAATACATCTGATGTACGCAATGGCTTGCCAAATTCATCAACACCTGAGCCAGTAGTTGCCGCACAGCAGGCACTTACTCCCGATCCTAAGGGCGAAGTAATCGGTTCTGGCAATGTGCGTGTTGCTTTACTTGTTCCTGCCACTATTCCAGGGGGTGCCGCCGCTGTTGCAAAAGAATTGCGCAACGGTGCTGCAATGGCCATGCAAGATTTTGGTGGCGGACGTATTCAATTGGTCGTAAAAGATACTAAAGGCCAAGTACCAGTTGCACAAACCAAAGCAAATGAAGCTATTAGAGAGGGTGCATCCTTAATTCTTGGCCCCTTGTTTGCAGCAAATGTTAGTGCTGCCTCTGGCATAACTTTACCGGCAAATGTTGTAACACTTGCATTCTCGACGGATACTTCGGTTGCGCGCCGTGGTGTTTATCTTTTCTCTTACACACCACAAGAAGATACAAGACGGATTATCTCCTATGCAGGTTCTTTAGGGCGTCGTTCGATTGCAGCTTTCTTGCCAAATAGTGCCGAAGGGTCGCTACGAGAACGTGTTCTGCGTGAAATGACTGGTAGAAGTGGTATTTTATTAAACGTTATAAAATACGACAGCACGCCCACTGGCATTGATCAAATTACTTCAAGTGGTGCAAGTCTTATTCAAGCAGCAGATACTATTTACATTCCAGACGGTGGGCCTATTCCAAACCTGATCTTGTCAGGTTTAAAGCGCAATGGTGCAGATATTTCTCAAAAAACCATTTTGGGTTCGGGTCGATGGGAGAGCGTTAAAACAAGTGACGCAAGTGTTGCTGGTGCTTATTACCCAGGGCGTGATATTACCAAGTTTAATGATTTTGCGGCACGTTACCAAACAAAGTTTGGCGCAAGACCAGGTGTGAACGCAGGTCTTGCTTATGATGCGGTAACACTGGCAGCAGAGTTTGTACGTACACGTGGTGACAAGGGTGCTTTCTCGACGAATAACTTTGAAAACCCAAATGGCTTCCAGGGCGTAAACGGTGCATTTAGAATGCGTTCAAACGGCACGACACAAAGAGGCTTGGCAATTTATCAAATCCAAGGCGGAAGAGGCACATTGGCAGAACCAGCAATAGGAAGATTCTCGCGCGCTGGTGGGTAATAATCTATTGGTGTGATGGCTTGGATGATAGTTAAGTGCCAGAAGTGACTAACCTGGGAAACTAGCTGGATGTCTGCATTTAGCCCTTATTAATGTGTTTCTTATGGGTTTTGTGTCTTCTTAGCGACAACCACAGGGGTAAATCACAAATCATATTTTCTACCGAATAAAAATCTGCTATGATTCCTTTATAGGCAAATGTCCATGCCTCCCCCCTCCAATGGGAAAGTACAAGACGTATCGGACTGCACTCGCTAAAAACCATCTATTCGAGCAGTGACATAAGGAGGGATTGTTACAATGGCTCGCATAGGAGGTTTCTAAATGGCTTTGTCTGCTCCAATTTTTCAACTAAAGCGCATCGCTAAATCAATTTCTCGCTCGGAAAACATCCCACTTAATCAAGCTCTAAACCGCATTGCTGCTGAAGAAGGCTTTGGTAGTTGGAGCGAACTGGCATCTAGTCCATTATCGCGTTCTTCAATCGCTCGTCTTTTCAACGAACTGATGTGCGGTGAACTCGTGCTGCTGGGCGGAAGGCCGCGACAAGGCAAAACGGCGATGGCTTTGAGGCTAATAGTAGAAGCCATGAAGCGCGGTCACCATGGAGTGCTTTTCACACTTGAATACAATGGAAAAGACGTCGATGAATTGTTTGTAAAAATTGGAGGAAACCCGAAAAAATTTGATGGTTATTTTGATCTCGACAACAGCGATAATATAGATGCCCCTTACATCATCAAAAAATTAAACACCGTTCCAAGCGGAACTTTTATCGTCATAGATTATCTTCAACTACTAGACCAAAGGCGGCAATCGCCGGTAATTTCGGTTCAGCTTGAACTGCTTAAGTCATTTGTCTTTGAACGCGGACACATCGCGATAATTACCTCACAAATTGATCGTTCATACGAGTTATCTGAAAAGTCTTTCCCAGAATTAAGCGATGTGAGACTGCCAAATCCACTTGACCTTTCGGTTTTTAGTAAGGCCTATTTCATGAGCAAAGGTGCAATTCAAATGCAAAATTAGTGGCATAACTGAATATATGGAACATTGGTCTTTAAGCGACAAGGCTTGCTTGGTCGCTGTGTCCACATTGCTGCCGTTAACACTTGAAAATTCTAATGACCACCAAGGATCAGTAACGGCAAATCCATCCTCAAACAAAACTAACCATATCAGCTACAACTGCATCCAGTAGCAAAAAGCCTTTTAAAGTTGCTTTAATGCGGCCGTCTTTTAGTGTTTCGATCATGCCCAGATTTTCAAGAAAACTGATTTTTTCTGATTCAAAACTTTTATTGGCAAGGGCTTCATAGCGTGATGGATCAAAACCTTCTGCAAGGCGTAATCCCATTAACAAGAGTTCATCAGCATGCTCACTTGGTAGTAAGGCAAATTTTTCTACCATGCCATGGTCGTGCACCATAACTTGCTGCCACCATTCTTCCGGGTTCTTTATGGTTGCTGTGGCAAGCCGTCCTTCGTTGACGCTCAGTCGGCCATGCGCTCCAGGCCCAATGCCCGCATAATCCTGCCCGCGCCAATAAACCAGATTGTGCTGACATTCCGCACCTGGTTTTGCGTGGTTGGAAATCTCATAGGTTTGAAAACCTGCCTGCGTTGTTATCTCTTGTGTAAGTTCATAAAGTTCCGCAGAAGCATTTTCTGGCAAAGGCGCAAGCTTGCCACGTTCATGTAAATCAAAAAATGCAGTGCCCTGTTCAATCGTGAGCTGGTAGAGCGATAAATGATCGGCTGAAAGTTGTAATGCGGATTTTAATTCAGTTTCCCATGCTTCAGTAGTTTGTTCAGGTCTGGCATAGATTAAATCAAACGAAATTCTTGGAAAGGTTTCACGCGCAATTTCAATCGCTTTAATTGCCTCGCTTGCGGTGTGAAGACGCCCAAGAAACTGAAGCTGTTTATCGTCCAAGGATTGAACGCCAAGCGAGACGCGATTAACACCCGCAGCACGATAGGCACGAAATCTCTCAGCTTCTACGCTTGATGGATTTGCTTCCATGGAAATTTCACACGTTGAGCTGACTGACCAGCTTTTTGAAACCATATCTAAAATAGATTCAACAGTTTGTGGCTCCATCAGCGATGGGGTTCCGCCGCCAAAGAAAATACTCGTAACTTCACGGTTAGGCGCAAGCGATGCCATATGCCTGATTTCACGGCCATAAGCTTCAACGAATGTTTTTTGATCGACTGGATTATGGCGCACGTGAGAATTAAAATCACAATAGGGGCATTTGGAGGCACAAAAAGGCCAGTGAATGTAAATACCAAAAGCAGGTTCGTAGCGCACAGACATTATGATTTACTCTGGTTTAAACAGGTGCGAGCAAACAAGGCAAATGCTCTAGCGCGGTGCGATAAACCATCATCTTGTTGTTCAGGTTTCCAGCTGTGTTTTTCTTCTGCACTCATTTCACCAAAGGTTTTTGAATGTCCATCTGGTAGGAATATAGGATCATAGCCAAAGCCCGCATCCCCGCGCGGGGGCCAGACAATTTCACCATGGGTTTCACCGCGAAAATATTCTCTATGTCCATCAGGCCATGCAAGACAAAGCACTGCGACGAATTTCGCACTGTGTTCATTTGTGCCTTTGGCATTGATAGCAGTCTGGATTTTTTCCATAGCCATCATAAAATCACGGCCAGAGCCATCGGCTTTTTCTGCCCAATCAGCAGTATAAACACCTGGCGCATCATCAAGTGCTGTTACGCAAAGGCCAGAATCATCAGAGAGTGCAGGCAACCCAGTTGCCTTTGCTGCAGCCAAAGCTTTTATTGCAGCGTTTGCTTCAAAGGTAGTCCCTGTTTCTTCTGGTTCTGGTAGACTCATCTCAGCAGCAGATTTTGCTGAAAAGCCAAAAGGTGCAATGAGATCGTTAATTTCACGTACCTTGCCAGCATTATGACTGGCAACAATAATCTCACGGCTTTCCAGTTTGCGCATGTTTACTCTAACTTTCGTTTTGAAGCTTAACGAGATCAGCAATGCCAGCAGCTGCCAAATCCATTAATTGGTTCAACTCTTCACGCGAGAACGTCTCACCTTCAGCAGTGCCTTGAACCTCCACGATACCGCCTTTGCCAGTCATCACAAAGTTAGCATCTGTTTCTGCGGCTGAATCTTCGTCATAATCCAGATCAAGAACAGGCGTTCCTTTATAGATGCCACATGAAATTGCCGCGACATTATCTTTAAGAACGCTATCTGTTACCATGGAACGCTCTTTCATCCAGTTGATGCAATCACGCAGTGCAATATAGCCACCTGTTATAGAAGCGGTTCTGGTACCACCATCAGCCTGAATAACATCGCAATCAACCGTAATTTGGCGCTCGCCTAATTCTTTCATATCCACCACAGCCCGAAGAGAGCGCCCAATCAAACGTTGAATTTCTGATGTACGGCCAGATTGCTTTCCAGCAGTGGCTTCACGGCGCATACGGTCGTGCGTTGAGCGCGGCAACATACCATATTCTGCAGTAACCCAGCCCTCACCCTTGCCACGAAGCCAAGGTGGAATACGCTCTTCAAGGCTGGCTGTACAAAGTACATGTGTATTACCAAACTTGATAAGACAAGAACCTTCCGCATGTTTTGAAAAGCCACGCTCAACAGTTACTTCGCGCATTTGGTCTGGGGTACGTTTTGATGGACGCATTCCGCATCTCCTATTGTATGAATGTTGAGAAGTGTCTAACCTTTTCTTTAGCAGTTGGCAAAGGCATATTTAGAACCTATTTTAGGGTCTGTACTCAATTGGGAGGTGGGTTTTTGTAGGAGACAATTTCCTTGACAGCAAGGCGTAAATCGCAGGAAACCGTCTGGTTTTCAAAGCTTTACAACGATGTCTGGCAAGGAAATTGTCCCTATCGCGAAGCGACGCGGTAAAACAGTTTAAAACCGTCGGCAGTTCTTTTGAGCGTAGTTGAACTACGCTGTGCAAGAATTTCCTAGTCTTTAAACCGTTTTCCAAGCGCAAAAACCAACTCACAATTGAGTCCAGACCCTAGTCAAATGAGAACGATTTAAGAGCTTAAAAATCATGAGTGGACCTACCGGTAAAATTCCCGAACCTCAAAGCCCAATTGTAGCGCTTGACCAGCGCTCGCGTGAAATTTTCAGGCATATAGTGGATAGCTATCTTGAAACAGGAGATCCATTGGGTTCCCGAACCATTTCCAAAGCTTTAGCGGTTAATTTATCGCCTGCTACCATTCGCAATGTCATGTCTGATTTGGAAATGCTGGGCTTGATTTATGCACCCCACACAAGTGCAGGGCGCATGCCCACTGATCTGGGTCTAAGGTTCTTTGTCGACAGCTTTTTGGAAATTGGCAATTTGAGCAAGGATGAGCGCCTCTCGATTGAGACACAAGTTAAAGCAGCTACAAGTGATAAAACTTTTGACAATATCTTAACAGAAGCCAGCCAACTATTATCAGGGCTTTCAAGGTCGGCAGGGCTTGTTGTGACCACAAAAGCTGATTTACGCTTAAAGCACATTGAGTTTATCCGGTTGGAGCCAACAAAAGCCTTGGCAGTTATTGTTGGTGAAAATGGTTCAGTTGAAAACCGTATCATAGCTCTGCCCACAGGCACTACATCTTCAACCTTGATAGAAGCGGCAAATTTCATAAATGCCAAAATTGCTGGCCAGACAATAATGGAGGCTAAAAGCTCTCTTAAATTACAACATGATTTTGCAAAGCGTGAGCTGGATGGTTTAACAGGCAAATTGATTGATGCGGGTATTGCAACCTGGGCGGGTACAAGTGGAGATGAGCCGGGGCAGCTAATAATATCCGGTCATTCCAATTTATTAGGTGATCTTGAGGCAACGGATGATTTGGATCGTATCAGACAGTTGTTTGATGAATTGGAAGCCAAGGAAAATTTTATGAAATTGCTGGAATTAACCGAATCAGGGGATGGTGTTCGTATTTTTATTGGCTCGGAAAGTAAACTTTTCTCACATTCAGGCTCCTCAGTGATTGTAGCACCTTATAAAGATAATGAGCAAAAAGTTGTTGGTGCATTGGGTATTATTGGTCCATCCAGGCTGAATTATGCACGTCTTGTGCCTATGGTGGATTATACCGCAAAGCTGATAAGTAGAATTTTGCGATAATTTAGCGCTTTCAGACCTTGATTTTTACCCTGTAAAGTCTGATATGCATGGCAAGTTGTTAATTAAACAGGACTTGTTCAATGAGTAATGAAAAAGTGCATCCAGAAAATAACGCTGCAGAGCCATCAACAGAAATGCCAGAAGGTACGCATTTGAATGCTGACATGAGCGAAGATGAACTTTTAGCAGCCCTTGGCAAACAGGCCAATGAAGTATTGGGTGTAAACGATTTTGAAGAAGGTGTGGAAGGCGAAGGTTTTTCAAATCCTTTGGAAGCATTGGCCGCAGAAAATTCAAGACAAGAAGAAGAAATTGCCGGCTTGAAAGATCAAGTCTTGCGCGCTGCCGCAGAAATGGAAAACCTTCGTCGCCGAACCCAAAAAGATGTGGCTGATGCAAGAGCTTTTTCAATATCGGGATTTGCTCGCGATATGCTGGGTGTATCAGATAATTTACGTCGCGCCTTAGATCATGTTGAAGAAGCTGATAAAAATCAGCCAGGTCTCAAGACACTGATTGAAGGTGTTGAAATGACTGAGCGCGAATTGCTCAATAACCTTGAAAAAAATGGCGTTAAAAAAATTGAGCCAAAAGGTGAGAAATTTGATCCTAATTTTCATCAGGCAATGTTTGAAATACCTAACACAGAAGTGCCTAACAATACGGTTATGGAAGTTGTGCAAGTTGGCTTTATAATTGGCGAACGCGTTCTGCGTCCTGCGATGGTAGGCGTTTCTAAAGGTGGGCCAAAAGCAGTTACCCCAACTGAATAAGTTTGTGCGCCAAGAGTAACCTTCCTTTACGCTTGAGATAGCTTTATAGATGACATGGCAAGATGAATCGCGAACACTGCCATGTCCAAAAATAAAACGATTAAATTCACAAATATAATTGATGCTAATGAAGTTCGCGAGCAATTAACTGCACTTACAAAAGCAACTGGTAATGATGGTTCCTCTCCAAAGGTAAGAACTTCAGTTCTTAAACTTTTAAAGGCAACATCTAAAGCAGGCCGCGAACAGGCAAAAGAAATTCTCTTTGAAGACGGTGATGGAACTGCATGTGCTTGGCGCATTTCATATCTGCAAGACGAGCTTATCCGCATTATTTATGATTTTGCAGTAACCCATGTTTACCGTGCACAAAATGCTTCAGATGCAGAGCAGATTGCTATTACTGCTGTGGGAGGTTACGGACGAGGGACATTAGCGCCTGGCTCTGATATAGATCTTTTGTTTTTATTGCCCTACAAACAAACTGCTTGGGGAGAGCAGGTCGTTGAATATATCTTATACATGTTGTGGGACATGGGCTTTAAAGTGGGTCATGCCACACGCAACATAGATGAGTGCATACGCCTTTCAAAAGAAGATATGACCATTAGAACTTCGATTTTGGAAGTAAGGTTTTTGCACGGTGTCCATTCTCTACACGAAGAATTGGTTAAACGTTTTTCAGATGAAGTGGTTGCGGGACGAGCCGAAGAGTTTATTACAGCAAAACTTGAAGAGCGCGATGCAAGACATGCCAAAACAGGAGTGTCTCGATACCTAGTTGAGCCAAATGTAAAAGACGGCAAAGGCGGGCTACGCGATTTGCATACACTGTTTTGGATTGGGAAATACTTTCACAATACGGGTAAAACGCATGACCTTGTAAACGAAGGCATGTTTACAGAAAAAGAATACCGCCGATTTCGCAAAGCAGAAAGGTTTCTTTGGACAGTGCGTTGCCATATGCATTTTTTGACAAATCGTGCTGAAGAAAAACTTGTATTCGATATTCAGCGTGAGATTGCCGAAAGTCTGCATTACATAGGCAATGAGGGGCTATCCGGCGTTGAGCGTTTCATGCGGCACTACTTTTTAACTGCAAAAGAAGTAGGTGATTTAACCTTGATTGCCTGCGCTAAGCTGGAAGAATTGGAGGCAAAAGAAGTTACTGGCATAAACCGCTATTTAAAATCTGTTATGAGGCGAACAAAACGCATTAAGGGAACACAAGATTTCATTATTGATAGAGGTCGTATTAATCTTGCAAATCAAGAAGTCTTCACAAAAGATCCTGTAAATCTAATCCGTTTCTACAAAATTGCAGAAGATACTGGTTTTGACTTTCATCCCGATGCATTGGAGCTTTTAACCAAGTCGTTGAAACTAATCGGGCCTGAAACGAGAAAAAATGAAGAGGCCAATAAGATTTTTGTTGAGCTTATTTCCAGTAAAAAAGGACCAGAGCGAATTTTGCGACGTATGAATGAAACAGGATTTCTGGGTAAGTTCATCCCGCCATTTCGCAAGGTAGTCGCGATGATGCAATTTAATATGTACCATCATTACACTGTTGATGAGCATCTCATTCGATCCATGGGCATTTTATGGCGTATTGAATCTGGTGAGATTGCGGATGATCATCCCTTGGTCAGTGATTTATTGCCAAAAATCAAGAATAGGAAAATTTTATATACAGCACTTTTTCTGCACGACATTGCCAAAGGCAGAAAAGAAGATCACTCGATAGCAGGTGAGCGCGAAGCCAAAAAAATCTGCCCAAGACTTGGTTTCAGCAAACAGGAAACAGAATTAATCGCCTGGTTGGTTCGGGAACATTTGACTATGAGTACAATTGCTCAGGGACGTGATATTTCGGATAGAAAAACCATTCAGGACTTTGTAGAAGTCGTACAAGAGGTTGAGCGTATGCGTTATCTGGCAATTTTAACCGTCTGCGATATTCGTGCAGTGGGGCCAGGGGTTTGGAATGGTTGGAAGGGGCAATTACTGCGCAATCTTTATTATGAAACAGAACTAATGTTGAATGGTGGGTTTTCAAAAATTCCGCTCAAATCACGTGTTGAAAACGCACGTAATGAGCTTGCCTCTGCGCTTTCTGATTGGAGTGATGAAGATAGGGAAAAATACATAAGCCTTCCTTATGCAGCATATTTTCTTTCAACAGATTTTGCTGCACAAAAAAGACATATGGAATTTTTGCGCGATGCCGATCAACAAGGTTTGGCTTTTGCCAGTAACTTTGAAACAAGGCAATTTGAAGCCGTTACTGAAATCACAATTATGGCGCCAGATAATCCGCGTTTATTATCTGTGATAGCAGCGGCCTGTGTGGCGGCAGG
>CALDZF010000193.1 GCA_937944165.1 uncultured Rhizobiaceae group bacterium
GCTAACAGCAATAGGGTTTTGCAAACGATCCAATGGCAGTGGCAACCAAACATGGTTTTGTTTCTGGAAGCCTATCGCAAAGCCTGTGTTTAAGTTCTCAAAGCGAAAGTAAAAAGGTTTACCACGTGAAATTTCATGAACTGGAATGACTGTCGGAAAGCCTGCTGCCCCAATGGCATGCTCCAGATCAAAAGGAATAATATTGAGTGGCTTGCGCTCCAGCTGTAAAAGCAAATTCCATGCGTCATCTATGACTTCATCAATCCTCGCGATTTCCTGTTCAACCGCTTTTGCCGATGCTGGATTAGTTATTTGGAGCCAATCAAACATCAAAGATGCTGATTTTCTAGAATAAGAGCCAGCGCGCATATTGCCGTCATAACCTTTCCCGGCGGGCACGCGTCCTGTAACTTTCTCAAAGAACTTATAAAGCGTTAGGTTCTTACGAGCCATTTCCGGTTAAAGGTGGCGGTAGAGAATCTTACGCATTTCTTCAGTTGATTTTAGCCAGTCAATTTTCAAAAACCCACCTTTTATTCAAAATTACACGGATTACACGCTTTATCCATGATGCAATACACGCATCATGCGTGTCAGTCGAGATGGTGTTAAACATCAAGACGGAGTTTTTGCATCATGCAATCAAACACAACACCATCCAGCCTGCCTAAACGTTCAGGTCTACCTTTCGAAATCACCTTGCTCATTCTATTTGCTCTGCTCACTGGTAGCATGGCGTTTTGGGCAATGCTTAATCTGATTACAGACCAAGGAGCTTCACTTTGGTTTAAAGCGGGATTAATTGGACTTGCTGCCGGACTGGTAAGTTTTGCTGTCAATAAATTTGCAATTGAACGCGGCGCACCGCTTGCAGCTAAGGGCTATCTGCTGGCTCCCATGATAAGCATTGGCTCAATTCTTGTTATAGAGATTGGATTATTCGCATCCACTTATGCTGGCCTGACAATTAATCAAGTACGTGAATTAAGTCTGCAGGAATATGGACGTGAACTTGGTCGTTACATTTCGGTCATCAATAAACAATCCTTGGTAGCTGGAAGAATTGTACCAGTGGTGAATAGCAGCATTGCTGATTTAAAAGCCAAGCGCCAATGCGAGTTTGAAGAAGATTGTCTGAACGCACGCGGCATTCCGGGAGCAGGATCAACAACACGCGCACTCACTGTGATTATTGATCGTGCAGAAACCATTCAACAACAAATGGAAAGTGCGAAGTCTGAGCGCTCATCGCTTCTTGCCAAGCTCAACCGCTTGCTTGGTGAATATCAATCCACCTTGGGGCAAACCAGTAAGTCTTTGAAAGTACGCCGTGAAGAACTAGTGAAAATTTCTTCACAAATTCATCAAAACGCGAACGCACTCAGTGAGGCATTACCACTTGCTTTATTACAATCTTATGCTGGTGAATTGGAAACAGGGGTAAATATTTCTGAACGCCCTGTTGCAACACAAAATGTAAATGCTGTTTTACGCAAACATGCTCAAAGCCTAAACAATGTGCTTGGCAATTTGCAAAACGACCGTATTAACCCACCACAATTCTCAGCCCTTGCAGGTGTGTCTTCCACCTTTGCATTTATGGGACATTTCTTTCCTATCACAATTTTGACTGCGAGTATTGAGCTGGTTTTACCTTTAGCTCTATGGGTCTACACATTGATGGATCGTCGCTGGGAAATCTTTGAGCGTAATACACGTCAATCTCCGCAATCTCATCCTATGACAGTAAAAAATGCTTCAAACTCGGCACGTCAAGGCAAGCGCAATAAAACCCATCAATCTATTTCAAAGCTCAATAGATTAAACGGCAGCAATCATGCGATGCATGAAAAGCGTAAGGGAGAATAATCATGGCATTTGATGGTAACAACTCAATGTTGAATGGTGGCTTTGCGCTCACACTTATTGTTTACGCTATGTTTAGTGCCTTCATATCAGGGCCAGAAATTCTGGCTCGTGAGAGTCATAAAGTAAATTGGCAAAACCAATGCACAAACATCGTGCAATCTGAATTACAATCCAATGAATCAGAACCTGAATATGTGCCTCAGCTAGATTATCGCTCTATGGCAAGAGGTTGGTTCGGACAAGATGCAGAACCATTGCTGAAATTGATGGAGCCTCTTGGTCAAGCAATGGATCAAGCACAGGCGCAAGCTGACCGTGTAAAGCGTTTGAATGACAAGCGCTTACGCCTAAAAGTGCAAGCCGCAGGGTCTGCCTGTAATTGTGCAATCTCTATTCTTAGTGAAAAGCGGATCGCTCTTGGACTTTATGCAGCTACAGGTCGATTGGTGACACCCCCATTGTTCAAGAACCTAAGCAGTGAGCTCAAGACCGCACTCCATGCTTCGCAATGTGCAATCAGCTTTCAAAACTAGGAAATATACCATGTCAAATTTCATTCTTGGTTCTGTCGAAATTACTAACGAAGCAATCATTACACACCGTGACAGCTACTTGCTTCAGAACCTCACAGTCGTATCAGTTCGCAGGCCGTTTCTTGCCCCTGCCTTATTGGTAGGCGTGGCCTTCACGGTCTTTTGCTTGGGCTTTATGGATTTGCTCTACGCAGATGAAACAATTGTAGCGATTAGCTTGGCATCTGCATCGATTATCGCTGGTATGAGGTTAGGACGGCTTCAACTTTTATCACGCGATCTCAAAAACACAGAACTCTCTGGCGCGATCTGGGGAGACCATAACGCGTTACAAAAGATCAGAATACAAATTGTTGAAGCCATGAAAAATCATGAGGGGTCGCAATGAGTGTCTTAAATAACCAGCAGACCCGTGGCTCAATATTCAAGGTCAATATGATGCTGATTGGTAGTGTCGTACAAGGGCTTGCTGCTTATTGGTTTTGGCCGACCTCTAAGGAATGGTGGATGCTCTATATCTACTCTGTACTGATTGGTTGCGCTGCCATTGCAACCTTAATTCAGGCCTTGCGTTTAATTTGGCAAATTTACCATCGCGATAGTATTTTTGGTGAATATCGCAAAAAGGGCGGTGAA
>CALDZF010000194.1 GCA_937944165.1 uncultured Rhizobiaceae group bacterium
ACCAATCCTTCGACAGGCTCAGGATGAGGATTAATTAAATCACCCGCAATTGCCCGTTGCAAACTCTGATCACCATCTTCACCTGCACCACGTGGCACTCGAACCAACGCCGTGACAAGATCATCTTTCAATCGCCCATCAGGTGAAGCACCAAAAATATGTAAGCCATCGCGAATTTGCATTTCTTTCAACTCGCAAAGATAACCATCGAGCTTTTCCAGCTTCTCCAGATCATTATCTTGCGCAGCAATACCCGCATCTTCATCAAGACCAATGTCTTCGATGAGTTCTAATATCTGCTTTTTAAGATAAGTCAGCCTGCGCGGATCGTTGCCAGCGGCTTCGTAATATTCATCAACCAAAGCTTCCAGATCCCGTAAAGGTCCATAACTCTCTGCACGTGTTAATGGAGGTGTAAGGTGATCAATAATAACCGAAGACAATCGGCGTTTTGCTTGCGTTCCCTCACCCGGGTCATTGACAATAAACGGGTAGAAATTTGGTATCGCACCCATCACCACTTCAGGGTAACACGTTTCACTCAAAGAGAGTGCTTTGCCCGGCAACCATTCCAGATTACCATGCTTTCCCATATGAATAATCGCATCCGCATCAAACTGATTTCGCAACCAGGCGTAAAAGGCCAAATAGCCATGTGGCGGCACAAGGTCTGGTGAATGATAGGTCTCTGTCGGATCGATATTATACCCACGCGCAGGTTGAATGCCGACGACAACGTTGCCGAATTCAGAAACAGAAAGCGCTAATGCCTGTTTATCTTTAAGAAAGAAAGGATCGCCTTCTGGTTCTCCCCAACGCTCAATCACTTCACCTTGAATCTGCTTGGGAAGTTGGCCAAAGAACTCCTTGTAATGACTCAAGGAAATCGCTTCACGAATGACACGGCCATCGCTTGCTGCATTGGTAGGCCCTGCCTGCAAGTGTTCAATCAGCGCATCGCCATTATCAGGAAAACTATCCAGTTGATAGCCATTATCACGAAGCGCATTCAACACATTGATTGTGCCTGCAGGTGTATCAAGACCAACACCATTACCAAGCCTTCCGTCACGGT
The DNA here is from genome assembly GCA_937944165.1 of uncultured Rhizobiaceae group bacterium. Classification (GTDB taxonomy): domain Bacteria; phylum Pseudomonadota; class Alphaproteobacteria; order Rhizobiales; family Rhizobiaceae; genus JAALLB01. Next base: position 1,076 of record CALDZF010000194.1, read on the forward strand.
TAGGATAATTAGCAAGAATAATTGCAATGCGTTTTTCTTCTGATTTCTTTTGCGCGAGCTGTACCCATTTTTGGGTCAACTCTGCAACATATTCAACGCGACTTAAATCTGCCTCATGCACAACGATATTGGATTGAACAGCATCGTTAAAGGTCTTGGCATTCTTAAACGCAATCGCTCGAGAAAACACCCGGCCATCCACTTCAGGAAGCGCAACATTCATCGCCAAATCACGTGTTGACAAACCTTGTGAAGAACCCTCCCAAGCCTCATGCGAACCACCCGCTAGAACAATCTGCAATACAGTTGCGCCACCTTCTTCAAGCACTGTAGGAACATGATCTCCAGTTGGAGAAGAAACCGCAAAACCTGTTGCGTTCAAAACAACAAGCGGATTAGCCTCACTAAAAACAGATCGCACAATCTCGACAGAAACTGCATCTTTCAAACTGGAAATGAACATCGGCAATACATTCATGCCACGCTTGGAAAGTGCATCAACCATCGCTTCAATTGGTTGCAAGCCACCTGATTGCACCAAGGCACGATAGAAATTAATAGCAACCAGCGGACAGTCTTCAACCCATTTTGATTTGAGAGTTTCCAAGTCACAGATACCAAACGCAGGATACCAAATCCCCGCTTTCATCAGCGGCACAGCATTGGCAGGTTCTTCACCTTGTCCCAAATGATGCCCAGCCAAACGAAGCAGATTTTGCATGTTCTCGGGGCCACCCTCTTTCAGATATGCCCAGCACTTGTCTGCAAACTCACCTTCTACAGTATTATAGCGCGCCAGACTTGCATCAGACTTATCATCACCTGGCAGTACAACGAGCGAACTGCCATTTTCTTGAGCAGCCTCCAGTAGCTTTTCCAGCCCATATTGAAAATAACTTTCACCACCCAGAACACGCGCAATGACAAGCCTGGATTTTGCAATTGTATTTTCAGCATAAACATCCATCGACATCGGGTGCGAGAGTTGCATCATATTTGCAACGCGCAAATCCAACGCGTCATTACCAAGCGCCTTATGGGCATCTGCAATGGATGAAAGCTCCGTATCAGCCGCAGAAATGAAAACAACATCCGAAGGAGACTGGCCTAAATCAATCGCTTCATCGCTTTCATTAATGGAACCCTGTTGCGCTAGAAGAAGATGCATTGGAGAAACCTTCGCCCCCCTTGAGGGGGAGAATGAAGTTTCTTATGGCTTAACTTGTTAAGTCTTAGAAACTTCAACAGGGGAGATAGAAGATGTAAATTCAACCACAATGGATATAATAAGGTTATGTGTTCCCCCCTCTTAGAATTTACCAAGCACTTAGCTTTGCTAAGTACAGGAAATTCTTTTCTCCCCCTCAAGGGGGGCGAAGAGAACAAATACATAATCACCCCATCGCCTTTGAAATCTGTTTGGAAATTTCTTCCTGCTTCAAGCCTTCAAGGCCGATCACCACAAGTCGAGAACCAATCTCTTCACCCTCTTGCCACTCACGATCGAAATAATGATCTATACGTGTGCCTACAGCTTGCACCACAAGGCGCATCGGCTTGTCTTTGATGGCAACAAAGCCTTTCAAACGTAGTATATCATGATGTTCAATAATCGCACCCAACCCTCGGATAAGGTCTTTGCGATTATTCACCACACGGCCTTCAACCACGAAACTCTCAAACTCATCGTGGTCATGATCGTGATGATGTTCCGCATCATCACCATGCTCTTCATGAAATGCATCATGTTCTTTTTCATGGTGCGATTTACGATTGTGAACTTCTGTTTCAGTAGCCGCTTCCAACCCTAAAAGCACATCAGCGGTCAACGAACCATTCATAGATTTGATCACTTTTACAGAAGGAGAAATTTTGGTTTTGAAATCTTCTTCCAGCTTTTCATAAGCCAACTTATTCACAAGATCTGCTTTGTTCATGACAATCATATCAGCACAGGTTAACTGATCTTCAAACAGTTCTTCAAGTGGACTTTCATGATCCAGCGCATCGTCAGCTTTTCGTTGAGCGTCAAGCTTGTCATGGTCATGCGCAAAACGGCCATCAGCTAGCGCACGGCTATCCACCACTGTAACAACACCATCCACCGTTACTTGTTCGCGAATTTCAGGCCAGTTAAAAGCGTTCACCAGTGGTTGAGGAAGCGCAAGACCAGAGGTTTCAATCACAATGTGATCAGGTCTGTTTTCACGTTCCAAAAGC
>CALDZF010000195.1 GCA_937944165.1 uncultured Rhizobiaceae group bacterium
GGTTGAAGCAAATCAAGTGCTTTTTCTGCCCAATATCTTGGCTCACCTTTCGGGGTAACTCTCAAGTCATAGTGTTCAGGGGGGACAAATAATTTATTGGTATCTTCAAAACGGCCTTCTGAGATTCTATCTACCCATATAATGAATGCATCGCCAAAGGCTTTTCTGGTTTCAGGTGTTGGGCAAATAAAATCTGCTATAACGTGGCTGCCGGTTTCTGCAACTCTGTCACACATCCACCCCATGCGTGTGGCTTGTTCTAGCCGATCTTCGATTGAAAAGCCCAAATCCTTATTGATATTCTCGCGCACAGCATCAGCATTAAACACAGCAGCGTTCAGTAAACTAGATAATTCTTTCGCCAGCGTTGTTTTACCTGCCCCAGGTAGCCCCATAATAAGGATTTTTTTATTCATCTGAATAAGACCGTGTTGTGATTAAAAAAAGATAGCGTTACTTAATCCAGTAATGGGGGTGAGTCACGCTATCTTTTGATATTATCCATCAAGAAATGGTTAAACCTTCACTCGCTCTGATTTAGGATCATACATCGGCTTCATGCTGGCTTCTGCCTCAAAATGTTCGCCTGCGATTTCGATTTTGAAGTTTGATTCCAACATTTCAGCAGGTTTTTCGCCTTTTGAAGGTATATAGCCCATACCGATTGCACCGCCTAGTGTATGACCATAGTTGGCGGAAGTAACATAAGAAACAATTTCTCCATCGCGGATGATAGGCTCATTGTGATAGAGCATTGGCTCTGCATCTTTAAGCTTGAATTGCACCAGACGGCTGGAAAGTCCTTCTTCTTTCTTTTTAAGAACGGCATCACGACCAACGAAGCTTTCTTTTGCAGTTTTAACAGCAAAGCCAAGCCCCGCTTCAAGAACGTGATCTTCGCCAGAAATGTCATGGCCAAAGTGGCGGAAGGCTTTTTCTATGCGCAGTGAGTCCATCATATGCATGCCGCAAAGCTTGAGATCCAAATCCTGACCGGCTTCATGCAAGGTTTCAAAGGCATGTGCAGCCATATCGGATGGGATATAGAGTTCCCAGCCCAATTCGCCAACATAAGTCACACGGTGCGCACGGGCTAGCCCCATGCCCAATTCAATCTCATGCGCTTGACCAAATGGATGGTTGTCATTCGTCCAGTCATGGTTTGGTGCAACTTTTTCGAGTAGTTTGCGTGAGTTTGGCCCCATTACGGCCAAAACGCCTTCTGCAGAAGTTATATCCAAAAGAACAATGTTAAAATCGCCTTTGTGTTTATTCATCCAGTGAAGTTCACGCTGAACAGTTGCAGCAGGGGTTACGACGATGTAGCTGGTTTCACCCAGTCTTGTGACAGTGACATCAGCTTCAATGCCGCCACGTTCATTGAGGAACTGTGTGTAAGTGATTTTGCCGAAAGGTGTATCGACATCATTGCCGCAGATATAATTGAGGTATTTGCAAGCGTCTGTACCTTCAACGCGGATTTTGCCGAATGACGTCATATCATACATGCCAATGTTTTCACGCACGGCCTTGTGCTCTTCTGCTGAGTTTTCAAACCAGTTCTGGCGCTTCCAGGAATATTCGTATTCTGGCTTTTGACCTTCCTTGGCAAACCAGTTGGCGCGCTCCCAGCCTGCAACTTCACCAAAGACTGCGCCCTGGTCTTTCAAGTGTTGATGGAAAGGGGTTCTGCGCACACCTCTGGCGGTTGCCATTTGGCGGTAGGGGAAGTGGTCTGCATATAAAAGGCCAAGTGTTTCTTTTGAGCGTTCAAAGAGATAGGTCTTATTGCCCTGGAAGGGTTGCATACGGCGAATGTCTACATCACCCAGATCAAATGGTGGCAGGCCACTATCCATCCATTCAGCCAGCGCCCAACCAGCACCACCGCCAGATTGAATGCCGATAGAATTAAAGCCAGCACAAACGAAGAAGTTTTTCAGATTTGGTGCTTCGCCAATATGGTAGCTGTCGTCTGGTGTGAAGCTTTCAGGACCATTGAAGAATGTATGAATGCCAGCTTCAGCAAGCATTGGCATGCGCTCAACGGCTTTTTCCAATATAGGTTCGAAATGATCAAAGTCTTCTTGTAATTGGTCAAAGCAAAAATCTTCGCTGATACCGTTCATGCCCCAAGGTTTTGCGTTGGGTTCAAACGCCCCTAAAAGCATTTTGCCTGCGTCTTCTTTGTAGTATGCGCATTCGTCAGGCACGCGCAGAACTGGAAGCTGTTTTAGATTTGGAATACTTTCTGTGACAATATAAAAATGCTCACAAGCATGAAGCGGAACAGTAACGCCAGCCATTCGGCCAATCTCGTGTCCCCACATGCCGCCAGCGTTTACAACATAATCAGCCTCGATTGTGCCTTGATCATCTTCGCCGTCACGTTTCCAAGATACGCCTGTTACGCGTCCATCAGCTTTGTGGATTTCCGTAACTTTTACGCCTTCAATGATTTGCGCGCCGTTCATCTTGGCACCTTTTGCCATGGCGTGGGCGATGTTTGCCGGATCACCCTGACCATCCAGCGGTAAATAAACTGCGCCTTTTACATCATTGACGTTAAGGTGCTCGTATTTTTCTTTTACTTCGCTTGGTGAGATTTCATCGACTTCAACACCAAAGGCACGCGCCATTGAGGCAAGGCGATAAATTTCTTCCTTGCGTTCATCTGTGAGCGCAACTGTTATTGAGCCGCAACGGCGAAAACCTGTCGCAACGCCTGTCTCTTCTTCCAATGTTCCATAGAGTTCTTGACTATATTTAGCCAATTTAGTGGTGTTTTTGGAGGTACGTAATTGCGCAATGAGTCCAGCCGCATGCCAAGTTGTTCCTGAGGTTAATTGCTTGCGTTCAAGCAATACGATGTCTTTCCAGCCAAGTTTGGCAAGGTGATAGGCAACGGAACAACCGGCAACACCGCCGCCAATGATAACGGCTCTTGCTTTTGAAGGAACAGGTTTGCTCATTTCATTTCTCTCTTCATTTAACTGGCTTGATTTGAATAGGTGGATATAAAGCCCTTCAGGCGTTGCGCGCCTTCGCGTAGTTTTTCTTCTGGTTGGCACAGGCTAATGCGAATATGGCCTGCAGCTGACGGGCCAAAGCTATCGCCAGGCATGACGCAGAGCATTTCTTGTTCCAAAAGCTTAAAGGCGAATGTTTCCGCGTCCATGGTGATATTACGAATGTCGATCATAAAGTACATCGCACCATCTTCATTGAGGATGCGAATGTCATTTGCACCTGTAAGGGCTCCGCGAAATATAGAGCCGCGCTTTGTAAAGAGCTCTTGTAACTCGCCCACGCCATAATCGTTTTCGAGTGCTTGCGCAGCAGCGCGACTTATAAAATCGGAAATGCCGTAACTATTGACCAGATTATGTTGCATAAAATTGTGAACCATATCCGGTTCAGACACAATCCAGCCCATACGCCAGCCTGTCATGACATGACTTTTTGACATGGAAACCAGCACAATCGTACGTTCTTTCAAACCGGGCAGGGAGCGTGGTGAAATGTGTTTGCCATTGGACAATGACCAATAGACTTCATCTGAGATAATCCATAGATCATGTTTGATACATACTTCACCAATGGCTTCCAGCGTTTCGCGGCTGTAGATCGCGCAGGTTGGATTATTCGGTGTATTGATTAAAATGGCTTTAGTATTGGGCTTGATTGCCGCTTCAATATCTTCGGCCTTGGGTTCAAAACCATTATCAGGCGAGCAGGAGACAAGTGTAAATGTAGCACCTGCTGAGCGCACTGTTCCAGGATAGGTTACATAATGTGGGCTTACGATAATCACATGATCACCAGGATTAACGCAGGCCTGCATGGCGGCATAAAGGCCTGATTGCCCGCCTGCCATGGTGACGACTTCATCTGTGGCGATAGGCATGTTCAGCGCTTTTGTTGAAACCTTTGCCATGGCTTTTAATAATTCGGGAATACCCTGCATGGTGGTGTATTTGGTATGGCCATCATCGAGTGCTTTTTTGGCAGCATTAATGGTTTCAACTGGTGTGGAAAAATCATGATCGCCAATCGACAGCATAAGCACATCTTCGCCTGAACGTATCATATCAACGGCTTTCAGATAGACTTCCCAACCTTCCTGATCGCCTTTTGATATATTGGTGATGCGATGAGACGGTGACGGCATGATTATCCAAACCTTTTGTTGAGTTCAGCAATATGGGCAGGGCCTACTTCACAGCAACCGCCAATGATGGTTGAGCCTTGATTGACCCACTTTGTGCAATAATCAGCGTATTTAATTGGGTTGAGATCAGTTCTTGCTTCCAGTGCATCAACTGTTTCTGTTTTGGTGAAGTCAGAAGTAATGAACGTAAAGCCATTAGCATAAGCGCCAAAAGGGACATTCAGCTTGGCGATAATTGGTATTGCCTTTGCAACGGCTTCTGGTGTGGAACAGTTCACCATGATTGCCGCAGGTGAAAATTCTTCC
>CALDZF010000196.1 GCA_937944165.1 uncultured Rhizobiaceae group bacterium
CAATATTCGCGCTTGTTATTTCAGCGATGATAAAGCTGAACAACTTAAGTCATTAGGCGCCCATGAAGTAGTAAAGTTTGATCTTTCAGACCCACAAAGCTGGGTTGCTGCACTTGATAATATTTCTGCTGTCTATTCTGCATCCCTTGATCCCATGTTGGAAGGGCATTTAGAGTTTAGCAAAGAACTTGGCAAACGTAAGAACCAGATCAATCACGTCGTACGTATTAGTTGTATGGGCGCTGACACGAATACAGCTTCATATGATGCTAATACACATGCCTCTCGTCCAAATGCGGGCATTCCCCTAATGCTTCAACATTACTGGTGGGGTGAAAAAGCACTTATTGATGAAGGTCTGAATGTTACTGCCTTGCGCAATAACTTCTTCATGAATCATCTTCTTAAGACAGACTGTAAAACCATTGAAAATGAAGGCTGGTTCGCAAACCCCTTGGGCGGTATACGTAATTCATTTGTAGCAACCAGAGATATAGCTGAAGCTGCTGCCGTTGTTTTAACACAAGGTCCGGAGAGGCATGCTAACAAGTTTTATGATATTACAGGCCCCGCACCACAATCCATGGCAGAAATAGCAACAGACCTTGCACGTGCCATGAACAAGAAAATCGAATACCGAGCCCAGTCTATGGTTGATTTTAAAAATGATTTTGGCAGCACAAGAGCCGAATTTTTTGAATACCTTACAAATGGATTTTATACACGCTGTAGCCCTGATTTTTATAATCTGACAGGTCATAAACCAACTTCATATTACGATTATTTAACTACTAAAGGCGCTTCAGGTGAAACGGGTTTGACAGAACTATGGCAAGGTAACCTTTGGAAAAAAGGGGTTGATGCCATGAAAGACGCGGCAAAAACAAAATAAAAGGCAAAAGCAAATGGCTAATACAGCAGATGAAATTATCCTGCATAACTACCCACAATCTCCTGTCGCCGAAAAGGCTCGCGTTGCCTTTGGTATAAAAGGCATAAACTGGAGAGATGTTGAAATACCTAGAATTATTCCCAAGCCATTTCTGACACAACTCACTGGTGGATATCGGCGCACGCCTGTCGTTCAAATCGGTGCGGATATTTACTGCGATAGTCAATGCATTATTCATGAATTAGAACGACGTTTTCCATCACCAACCTTTTACCCAACAAAAGATACAGGCCTCGCCTGGGCCTTAAGTCGTTGGACGGACGGAGAGCTTTTCAATCAGGCTGTGCAGGTTGTTTTAGGGTCGAATATGGAAGATCTGCCCGCAGACTTTGCCGAAGACAGAGGCCGCCTTTACATGGGGCCAAACTGGGCAGAAGAATTGAAAAAAGCAAACAGCAACCTGCCCCATCTTGTTGCCCAAATCAAAACGCCTTTTGATTGGTTAAACTCCCAATTATCTGACGGTAGAAAGTTTCTCTTTGGAGACGCACCTGCAGCCATTGACGCACAAATATACTATGTCGTTTGGTTCTTGCGTGGCAGATGTGTTCAAGGCCCTGCTCTCTTATCAGAATTTAGCGATCTTGAACGTTGGGAAACCAATGTGCGGGAATTAGGGCATGGCACCTCCAGCCCAATGTCACCGCAAGAAGCGATCAAACGCGCCAGCGAATGCGAACCTATCGAAATTTCTGTAACAAACGAACACGACCCACAAGGCTTATCACACGGCATGAAGGTAGAAATATCGCCAGATGTTGATGGCGGTGAACAGCCTGTTACGGGTTCTATTGTCAGCAGTAACAGTAAGACAATCACGATCCACCGCACAGATGAAGAAGTTGGACACCTCCATATTCATTTTCCAAGAGCTGGTTATAAAGTTATGATACTATAACATACCTTTATCGCATTAGAATCGAGTGATTATATGTTGGATCCTGATAAACCTGTTGTTGTCGTAACAGGCGCAAGTCGTGGCATTGGTCATGGTATTGTTAAACATTTTTATGATCAAGGATGGGAAGTCATCACCATGGCTCGAACGTCCTTTTCTACTCAATGTCCCTGGGCCGAAGGCATCATCAAACATATTCGCGTTGATTTATCCGATATAAAATCGATTGAATCAGCTTGTACAGAATTACAAGCGAAACTGGATGGCCGAGGCCTCAACGCATTGGTAAATAACGCAGGCATTTCGCCAAAAGGCGAAAACGGGTCACGCCTTGATGCGACACAAACTTCAGTTGAGACCTTCATGGCAGTCCAACAAGTCAACCTGATTGCCCCCTTAATGCTTGCCCAAAACTTGCTTGAACCTCTTAAAAACGCCAAAGGTTCAATTGTAAATGTTTCTTCGATTGCTGCTCATCATGTGCATGACTTTGCAGGTGCAGCTTACGCAGTTTCCAAGGCGGGGCTCTCCACCCTCACCCGTGAACTGGCACATGAACTTGGCGAAACAGGTATCCGTGTCAATGCGGTCGCACCTGGTGAAATAGCAACTTCAATCCTTTCTCCTGGCACTGATGAATTGGTACAATCAGACGTTCCCATGAAACGACTGGGGCGCCCGATGGAAGTTGCAGAAGTTGTCTATTTTTTAGCTAGCGAACACGCGTCATATGTGACAGGTTCGGAAATACATATTAACGGCGGTCAACACATCTAACATATAATTAAAGCTACATTGATGAAAAACAAAAACTGTGCTGCTACATTTTCGGTCAGCAGTCGATATAGGTGCAGCTGTCAGGTTTTCATTTCGTAATTTATATTCACTTAGAATATTGGTATTCTCCCAAACCATAAAC
>CALDZF010000197.1 GCA_937944165.1 uncultured Rhizobiaceae group bacterium
CCTGCGTCTACTGCAGCGCGTGATGCACCAACAGCAGCGCCAAGCTTGTCAGCTACTGGCAGGATCACTTCCTGAAACTTCTCGGAAGAACCTAATGCACGACCACCAGAGATGATGATTTTTGCAGAAGTTAGTTCCGGGCGATCGCTTTCGATGATTTTGTCGCCAGTGAACTTTGAGAGGCCTGAGTCTGCAACGGCCGCGATTGTATCTACAGAAGCCGAACCACCTTCTTCAGCAGAAGCAAAGCCTGCTGTACGAACGGTGATTACTTTTTTAGCGTCTGTTGCCTGAACCGTTTGTAGCGCATTACCGGCATAAATTGGACGCTCAAACGTGTCCGCTGAATGAACTGCTGTAATGTCTGAAACCTGCATTACGTCCAACAAAGCTGCAACGCGTGGCAAGATGTTCTTGCCTGATGTTGTTGCTGCAGAAATGATGGTGTCATAACCATCTGCCATTGAGACAATCAGGTCTGCCATTGGTTCAGCAAGTTGCTTTTCATAATAATCAGCTTCCACTGAAATTACTTTTGAAACGCCTGAGAGTTTTGAAGCAGCTTGCGCCGCGTCACCACAATCTTTACCTGCTACGAGTACGTGTACATCGCCGCCGATTTCAGTTGCTGCTGTGAGTGCTTTTGCAGTTTGATCGCTCAAAGAAGCGTTGTCATGATCTGCTATTAATAGAGTAGCCATAAGTATTCTTCCTTTTCTTAGCTAAGTACGCCAGCTTCGTTTTTGAGTTTGTCGACAAGTTCACCAACAGAACCAAGGATCACACCTGCTTGGCGTGCTGCTGGTTCGGTTGTGTTTGTGACTTTCAAACGAGGTGCTGTGTCCACACCATAATCTGATGGTGCTTTTTCATCCAATGGCTTTTTCTTGGCTTTCATGATGTTTGGCAAAGACGCATAGCGCGGCTCGTTCAAACGAAGGTCTGTTGTCACGATGGTTGGCATTTTAACTTCAACTGTTTGAAGGCCGCCATCCACTTCACGGGTGACTTCTGCGACATCGCCCTTGATTTCCATTGAGTTGGCAAAAGTTGCCTGTGACCAGCCAAGAAGCGCAGATAACATCTGGCCTGTTTGATTTGAATCATCATCAATTGCCTGTTTGCCCAGGATGACAAGACCCGGGTTTTCTTCTTCCACGATGCCTTTAAGAATTTTGGCAACAGCAAGAGGTTCAACCAGATCATCTGTTTTAACAAGGATGCCACGGTCAGCACCCATTGCCAAAGCTGTGCGGATTGTTTCCTGTGATTGTTGTGGGCCAACAGACACGACAACGATTTCGTCAACAGTACCTGCTTCTTTCAGGCGAATTGCCTGTTCAACAGAGATTTCGTCAAATGGGTTCATGGACATTTTGACGTTTGCAAGTTCAACGCCGGAACCATCCGATTTTACGCGGATTTTTACGTTGTAATCTACTACCCGTTTGACGGGGACAACAATTTTCATGTCATTACCTTTCGGTGCCAGTTTTTAATTTGCCATAGTTTTATATGGTTATTGAAATCATGTATATGAAATTTTCGCCTAAAATTTCATTTCCAGTTGCGTATCGCTATATGCCGTTTACGTCAACATTTTTTAGGCCTGAGTCAAGTGTTCAAAAGGTATTTGAGCTTTATAATGTTTAACGTTCATCAGGCCTGCCCCAATCGCGGCTTAGTTGTGGTTTGTTAGCCGGTGTATTGGATGCTTCTGTTTCATCAATATAGGGAGTGGGAGCATCTGTTTTGCTTATGTCTTTATCAAACAGGCTAACACTTGAGCGTTTCATAAAGGGGATTAATATAATTCCCATAATTATTCCGCCCAAATGTGCAGCCCAAGAAACCTGACCGCCCTCAAAAGTAATAAAGCTGAAAACCTGGTAAGCTATCCACGCGCCTAATATCCACATGGCGGATAAGCGCAAGGGTATTCTGCCCAGCGCTAAAATCCAGATTTTTACATGCGGATGCAGAAGTAAATAAGCACCAACAACACCAGCCGTTGCGCCAGAAGCACCTATCAGTGGGGCTTGTGATTGCGGTACTGCTAAAGAATGTGCAAAGGCACCACCAGCTGCACATAAAAGATAGAAGGCAAGAAACCTGTAATGCCCCATGGCATCTTCGATATTGTCTCCGAAGACCCATAAAAATAACATATTGCCTGCAACATGCATAAAGTCGACATGTAAAAAAGCGTAAGACAGATAATTTACAGCTTCTGGCAGAACAATATAATGAGCTGGTAAGGTAGCAGTGTCATTAATAACTGCAGGTACAAATCCAAATGAAAAGAATATTGCATTTGCCTCTTGGGCATTAGAAATTTGTGGTGTTGCAGTAAAAAGGAAAATCACAATGTTAATAGCGATTAATGCCAATGTCATATACTGACGTTTGATGTGCTCCAATGCGTTTGCGTCATGCAATGGTATAAACATTATGGTTACCCCCTAATGCCCGCACTATAGCTTATCAATTTCGATTAGCCTATCTGTTTTGACCAGGCACCCATAATACATCTGCTTTGCCAAAATCATTGGCTGCACGCGCTGCTACAAATAAATAATCTGAAATACGGTTCATGTATAAGCTTGCTGCTTTGCTGATGTTTTCTGTTTCATCATGGGCAAGTTCCACGATTAAACGTTCTGCGCGTCTTGCCACGGTGCGCGCCAAATGTAGATTAGCAGAAAGGGGAGTGCCACCAGGCAGAACAAACGAACGAAGCGGTTCAAGTTTAGCATTGAGCGCATCAATTTCGCTCTCAATGCGTTCTACTTGGGCTTGTGTTATGCGTAATGGTTCATATTCAAGCGGTTTGCCATCATCTGGTGTTGCAAGGTCTGCACCTAAATCAAACAGATCATTTTGAATACGCGCCAACGCCTCATCCATTTTGGGCATATCCTTTGCATGCAATCTGGCAAGTCCAATACAGGAGTTCGTCTCATCAACTGTGCCATAAGACGAAACCCTAAGGTCGTATTTCTTGCGACGCTCGCCATTGCCAAGGCCTGTTGAACCATCATCGCCTGTTTTTGTATAAATCTTGTTTAAGACAACCATGTTTTAGGTTCCGAATTTACTGTGTTGAAAAATAAAGTGTCGCCATTACTAAAATTACTGCAATAAATTGTGCGGCTATTCTATAGCGCATTAATTTTTGTGACCTGCTGGCAGAGCCACCCTTTGCCATGTTCCAAATACCCATTGCCAGGATTACTGCAACAACAATCATGCCAACAATGGAAATAAAATATAGCATTTTGATAGACCTTAATTTGTATAAATTGGATATAGGGTAGTCTTGTTGAAATGCCTATGTGTCAAAAGTGAATTTATGAATTATTTTTTAAAAGTATTTTATCCACCATTCGCGTTGGCAGCATACGTCTTGCTATATCCATGATGTGTGTTGGAATTGTTACGCCATAATGTGCCTTGGGGCGTTTTGCATTTAAGGCGTGATCCAGTTTTTTATAAACGGAATCTGGTTCTAGTCTAAAACGATTATCACCGCCGCCAGAGTTTAAGCGTTCTAATTCTTTTTTATAACGTACTTTATGAACAGAGTCTTCTCTATCAATATTTTCCAAAAACGCGTTAAGGGCGTGTTTGGAAAATTCTGTTTTTATCGGGCCGGGCTCAATCAAAGATACATGAATATCCGTCCCTTCAAGCTCGAGACGCATTGTAGAAGCTAAGCCTTCTAAGGCAAACTTTGAAGAATTATAAGCACCACGCCATGGTGCTGATACCCAACCTAAAATCGATGAACAATGTATAATACGGCCATGTCCTTGCTCGCGCATTACCGGCAAAACCAGATTTGTGAGTTCATGCCATCCAAAAAAATTTGCTTCAAATTGCTTGCGCAAAATATCCGTTGTCAGGTCTTCAACCGCACCTGGTTGGCCATAAGCACCATTATTGAACAGTGCATCAATTTGACCGTTAGTTCTTGTCTTAACCTGATTAAAACAGTCATGTATGGATTGAGTATCTGTATAATCAAGATAAATTGCTTCCAGACCGTTTTCTTCCAGCATTTTTAGGTCATCTGATTTGCGAGCTGTCGCAAACACACGCCAGCCTTGCTTTAAAAGCTCTATTGCGCAATGTTTTCC
>CALDZF010000198.1 GCA_937944165.1 uncultured Rhizobiaceae group bacterium
CTTCCATCTCTGCAAGTTCGTTCTGCATGTTCTCCATCTTGGACTGCATTTCTTTTGCCTGTTTCATAAGGCCCATGATGTCTTTCATGTATTTAATTCCTTTTCCAATTCTAACATTTGCATAAGGCAAAAGATTCTTCGCTGGTTTATATTCTTATCCGAAAAGTCTGCAACTTTTCGGATAAGAATATAAAGCTAAGCCTGTTTCATAAGGCTCATGATGTCTTTCATTTACTTATTCCAGTTTTCATTTCAAGTTTTATTCAAAGAACCCGCCAAGCTCGTCTTCATCTTTTTCTGCTGGTGCTTCTGGCAAGGCCTCTTCTTCTTCTCGCACTCTAATGTCGATTATTCTGGCACCAGGAAATTGAGCCATAATGGCTTCAACTGCTGGATCAGCCTTGGCATCATCCATGCGCGCTTCGTTTTCTGAAGCCTCTTGCTCAGCCAATGTTGGGTGTCCTAGCTCTTTGCTGATAGAGAGAACCCAGCGTTTGCCTGTCCATTCTTCCAGCCGCTTACCCAAAGTGCCCAAAAAATCCCGTGGTGCATTTTCAACCAGGTTCATTTCCATATGGCCATCAATGAATGAAACGAGACGCACGTGACGCTTGATCATGGTTTTGAGTGCCAGATCGCGTTTGTCTTCAACCAGAAAAATCAACTCATCAAATGAATTGAGCGTTTTAAAATTGGTTGGCGTTTCAGTCTGCGTTTCCTGAACAACAGGAGCAGGTTCAGGTTTTTTCATAGCCAAGACGTTATTGCCACTGGCTTCTGCACTCATAGTTGGTTGAGAGGATGACGCTGCGGGCGTTGGCATAGTCGATGAACTGGTGGCATCCGCACCTTGAGCTGATGTTACAGTAGAGGGTTTTTCAGCTAGTGGTGAAGTTCTTTCATTACCGCCTTCTGCTTGCATTTCCTTCAAAAGTTCATCAGGCGTTGGCAGGCTTGAGGCATGTGCCATTCGAACCAAAACCATTTCTGCCGCAGCCAACGGGCGCTCAGAAGTGGAGACTTCTCCAAGGCCTTTTAGCAATAATTGCCATGCACGACCCAAAATACGAACGGAAAGTTTTTCTGAAAACTCTTTGCCACGGGTTTTTTCAATCTCGGTCAGTGAACCATCATTTGCCGTATCAGGCACATATTTAAGGCGCGTTACCAGATGAATAAAATCTGCCAGATCTGTCAACACAAGCTCCGGCTCAGCGCCCGTATCATATTGTGATTTTAGTTCACCAAGGGCTGCTGCGATGTCGCCCTTCATGATGTATTCGAAAAGATCAACGATGCGGGCGCGATCTGACAGACCCAACATATCGCGCATGGTTTCTGCGGTTATACCGTTGCCGCTATCGCCTGCACCATGGGCAATTGCCTGATCGAGCATGGAAAGCGCATCACGTACAGAACCATCTGCCGCACGCGCAACCATGGCTAGTGCATCGGTTTCTGCTTTGACGTTTTCCTCTCCGCAGATTTTGCCAAGGTGATCGGTCAACGTTCCTGCCTCTATTCGGCGAAGGTCAAAGCGCTGACATCTTGAAAGAACCGTCACAGGGACTTTACGAATTTCAGTAGTCGCGAAAATGAACTTCACATGTTCGGGCGGTTCTTCCAGCGTTTTCAAAAGGCCGTTGAAGGCACTTTTGGAGAGCATATGCACTTCGTCAATAATATAGACTTTATAGCGCGCGGTTGCCGGGCGATATTGCGCGGACTCAATCAGGTCTCGCATATCATCAATGCCGGTATTTGACGCCGCATCCATCTCTATGATGTCCATGTGACGGCCTTCTATGATGGCACGGCAATGTTCACCTTCTTGCGCCAAATCAATTGTTGGCTGATCAACACCCTCTTTCTTATAGTTAAGTGCGCGTGCCAAAATACGTGCGGTCGTGGTCTTACCCACACCTCGAACACCCGTCAGCATATAGGCCTGCGCAATGCGTCCGGTCTTGAACGCATTGGATAACGTCTGCACCATAGGCTCTTGCCCGATCAGATCATCAAAGTTCTGCGGACGATATTTGCGCGCAAGCACGCGATAGGGCTGATTGGTGGTTTCCTCACTCATGAATGTGTTATAGCGCGAAGTTGTCTACAAGACATAGAGGGAATCTGATTATTCAGAGGAATTATTTCACGAACCAGCAAACTATTTGCAGCTAAAGCTGCTCGTTTGTCGTTTTACATGTCGTACTCTTTTTCATGTTCCATGAAAAAGCGACAGGCTTAAGTGGAAGACTGGATAAGATGACCCGGATAAAATCTTAACGGGGCTGCTTCCTTCCGGATCTGACCCATTGGCCAAGGAACCCGTCCATCACCAATCTTCCGAGATTTATATGGAAGTTTTGAAGATAGAATGCAAGCGGGAAGTTTTGCCCCCTCTGCGTCATCCCAGGCCCTGTGCCTAGGACCTCATCAGGTTTCGATAGTGTAGAACCTCCAAGTTGGGCAAGATTTACAACTTCTCCATTTACTGTCTCTTTTGTTTTCTTGCGTAGATCCTAGGGATTGAGGCGCGTGTGTATACGCTCACTCGCCCATCTATGAACGGTGGTATATAAGAATTCCTCCCCTCCGTGGCAGAGCGAGCAGAGGCGTTTAGCCGCTGGCTGGCAAACAAGCGCAGCGACGTTGAGAAGCCAAAACGCCAGCCTGTGAGCGGGCGGTAAGGCGGATGCCTTGGCGAAAAAGGTAAAAAGAATTCTTATGTACCACCGTTCGAACTTCGGGCGAGTGAATACACACCTATGTCCGTCATCCTAGGCACAGGGTCTAGGATCTACGCAAGCCAGCAAAAGAGACAGTAAATGGAGAAGTTGTAAATATTGCCTTACTTAGAGTTCATACAATACTGGAAGCTGATTAGATCCTAGGCACAGGGCCTAGGATGACGTAGTGTGGATAGTTTCAAAAATAGCTGCCACAAGGAGAGAGAAACAAATCAGCTGATCAGAACAACTTCACAGGCTTCACCTGCTTTCGCAGCGGGGGCTTTGACGGCTCTGTAAACTAAACAGTCCGCACGGACTAGATTGGCCAGCATGGATGAATCTTGTTTGTCGAAAGGGGTTGCGATGCGTTTGCCATCTTTTGAAATGCGGAGCGTTGCGCGCATGTATTCTGCACGTTCGTCATTTTCTGGCAAATCACAGCCAAGTATGGCGGGGACGCGTTGTAGCGCTTGCGCATCTTGGCCTGATAGTTTTTGGATGAGCGGTTTTACAAAGACATTGAAAGCAACGAGAGACGAAACAGGATTTCCCGCAAGACCCGTAAGATATACAGTTCGCCCCTTATGCTTAAAACGACCAAAGAGAAAAGGCTTTCCGGGGCGCATGGCGATTTTGGCGATTTCGAACTCAAAGCCGATTTCCTGCGCCACAGGCAGAACCAAATCATGATCGCCAACGGACGCACCACCTGTGGTGACAATAATATCTGCGTCGCTTGTGATGGCTTCAAATATCTTAGCTCTAAGCGCATCACGCGTGTCACCAGCAATGCCAAGGTCAAGCACTTGAGCGCCGCAATTCTCAATGCTGGCAGCGATGCCAAAGGTATTGGAAGCAATGATCTGCCCAGGCTGTGTCGCTTCACCTGGCATGACAAGTTCATCACCGGTAGAGATCATGGCGACTTTGGCTTGCTTGAAGATAGGCACTTGAGCATGGTTCATCGAAGCAGCCAGCGCAAGGCGGTAGGGCGTGAGTGTGTCGCCCGCATTCAAAAGCGTTTCACCTATGTTGAAATCAAGACCAGCCTTTCGGATAAATTTGCCTTGCGGTGTTCCAGTCAAGACTTCAACCGTTCCATCTCCTGCATTGGTATTTTCCTGAATGATGATTGTATCTGCACCTTCAGGCACGACTGCGCCAGTGAAGATACGAACCGCTTCGCCTTGATTAACGGTCTGATTAAAAGGCGTACCAGCCTTGGATTCGCCAATGACATTCAATGTGGCGGGCAGGCTGGTAACATCAGATTGCAAAACCGCATAGCCATCCATGGCGGAAGCATCAAAGGGGGGTTGCGTTCGCAAGGAAATCAAATCATGGGACAAGGTTTTATTGGCAGCTTGTTTCAGGGGAAGCATTTGCGAGCCGATTGGATCAACATCCTTAAGAACAATCTCAAGGGCTTCATCAGCAGGGATAAGCGCTTTGAGAGACATCACTCCTCGCGCTTCCAATGCCCAGACTTGCCGCCTTTTTTCTCGCTCAAAACAATACCGGTAATTTCCATGCCTCGGTCAACGGCTTTCACCATGTCGTATATGGTAAGACAGGTAATAGAACACGCGGTAAGTGCTTCCATCTCAACACCAGTTTGGCCTGAGACACCTGCCATGGCAGAAACGCGCAAGCCTGGCAGGCTTTCATCCTGCTCAATGTCGATGGTAACTTTTGTAAGGCCAATTGGATGGCAAAGTGGGATGAGGTCAGATGTTTTTTTGGCTGCCATAATGCCAGCGATGCGGGCTGTCGCCAGAACATCACCTTTCTTGGCATTGCCTTCCATAACGGTTTTAAGCGTCTCTGGCAGCATTTTGACGTGGCCAATGGCGGTTGCCTCGCGCGAGGTTGAGGCTTTCTCACCTACATCAACCATATGCGCTTCACCAGATTTGCCAATGTGCGTGAGCTCAGCCATTAAGCTGCTTTCTTTGTTAAAAGGTCTTTTGTGGCTTTCGCAACATTTTCCTGACGCATCAGGCTTTCACCAATCAGGAAGGTCTTGATGTTGGAAGCAGAAAGTCGCGTTAAATCATGCGGCGTAAAGATGCCACTCTCACCAATCAGCAATTTGTTGCGTGGTACAAGCTTGGATAAACGTTCACTTGTTTCCAGTGATACTTCGAAAGTTTTAAGATTGCGATTGTTGATACCAAGAAGAGCAGAGTTCATGCACTTCAAAGCGCGTTCAAGCTCTTCTTCGTTATGCACTTCAACCAGAACATCCATGCCGAGTTCAAATGCTGTATTTTCAAGCGCCATGGCTTCGTCATCTGTAACCGATGCCATAATGACCAAAATACAATCACCGCCCCATGCACGCGCTTCATAAACTTGATAAGGATCGTATAAAAAGTCCTTGCGAATGCAGGGAAGAGAAACTGCATCTCTTGCATTGGTCAGAAACTCAGGCGCTCCTTGAAAGCTTGGTGCGTCTGTTAAAACAGAAAGACAAGCAGCGCCGCCATCTTCATAGGCTTTTGCAAGTTCTGGCGGGTTAAAGTCTTCGCGGATTAGGCCTTTTGACGGGCTTGCTTTTTTAATCTCCGCAATAAGAGCATATTCGCCTGCATTCAGTCTTGCCTGAAGCGCACGATGAAAACCACGAGGTGCGGAAACATCCTGAATTTTTGCCTTTAAATCATCCAGTGAAACAACAGCTTTTGCAGCGATGATTTCCTCGCGTTTGTAAAGTTCAATCTTCCTTAAAATATCAGCCATTATGCCTTGCCCTGAGTGGATATTTCTACAAGCTTATCAAGCGTAACCATGGATGCACCTGTATCAATTGCCTTGGCTGCTTGTGCAGCACCGTCTTGCAAATCTTTTGCCTTATCAGCAACGACAAGAGAACAAGCCGTATTCATAATAACCATGTTACGATAGGCGGATGGCTTACCATCTAGAACTTCGCGTAGTGCTTTTGCGTTTTCAGTTGCATCACCACCAGCAATTTCATTTTCACTTGCCACATCAAAACCAAAGTCGGATGGATTGATCTCAAACGTTTTGACAGAGCCATTGGCAAGTTCTGCTACTTGTGTGGAACCTGTGACCGTCACTTCATCAAAACCTTGACCATGAACAACCCATAGTTTTTCTGATCCCAGCTTTTGCGCAACCTTGGCAGCGGTTAAAACCCATTGCGGCGCAAAGACACCCAAGAGCTGACGCTTGACGCTTGCAGGATTACACATAGGGCCTAGCAGATTGAAAATTGTACGTGTACCCAGTTCAACACGGGCAGGGCCAACATAACGCATGGCAGAATGGTGAGCAGGGGCAAACATAAAGCCAATACCTGCGTCTTCGATACAATCCGTTATTTGGCTTGGCGAAAGTTCGATATTAACGCCCAAAGCTGTCAAACAATCAGAAGCACCAGACTTGGACGACAAGGAGCGATTGCCATGTTTTGCAACAGGAACACC
>CALDZF010000199.1 GCA_937944165.1 uncultured Rhizobiaceae group bacterium
TTGATAATCCAGCCTTCTTGAGCATTTGCGGATGTCATAAAAAATATTCCTGTTACAAAGATTATAAAAGTTAAAGTTAAATTACGCATTTGTGCCGATCCTAGAAAGTCAATCTTGTGTGAAGCCTAACCTGCAATTTAGATAAATGTAAGGTCGGTTTTCATGTTTGAGTTTATCAAGAAAGTCATGTTTGGCTATGGTAATTTTCTTGAGTAATTAACCTTTACGCCTGTGGTGCAGCGGCCAATGGCGGTGTTTGTGGCAGATTTCTATTAGCCTGGTTTGTTTCAAGCGTGATGTACTGCGAAAACGTTTATGACAATGTTTGTGTTGTCTGTTTCTAGCGGTTGAATGGGCTGTTTCAAAGCTTGCTTTAGAATCAACAGTTTTGATATTGTTATCTGCAGCAAAGCTGGTGCTGGCGGCAATAGCAATACCCATAGATACAGATAAAGCCAGAGAAGTAATTTTTAGCAAGCGCATGGTTATTCCTTTTGTAAATTATTACACAAGGATATAACACATGGCTTTTGAAAACAGAATATATAAAGAGTTGAAACTTGGTGTTTTGATTATTTTGCTGTTGGCACTGATTTACCAATGAAAAAATTAAACCCTGCGTTCAACCATCATCTTTTTAATCTCTGCAATTGCTTTTGCAGGGTTCAAATCCTTTGGACAAGCTTGTGCGCAGTTCATGATGGTGTGGCAACGGTATAGGCGGAAAGGATCTTCTAGATCATCAAGACGTTCACCTGTTGCTTCATCGCGTGAATCAATCAACCAACGGTAGGCTTGCAGCAGAACTGCAGGACCCAAATAACGATCACCATTCCACCAATATGATGGGCATGAGGTTGAACAACATGCACACAAGATACACTCGTAAAGACCGTCAAGCTTTTCGCGGTCTGTTTCCGATTGAAGCCATTCGGTACGTGGTTGGTTGCTTTCAGTTTTTAACCACGGTTGAATGGAGCGGTGCTGCGCGTAGAAATTATTCATATCAGGGATTAAATCCTTGACCACTTTCATATGCGGTAGCGGGTAGACTTTAACCGAGCCAGCGACTTCATCCATGCCCTTGGTGCAGGCAAGAGTGTTAGTGCCGTCGATGTTCATCGCGCATGATCCACAAATCCCTTCACGGCAAGAACGGCGCAGTGTGAGTGTTGGATCGATGTTGTTTTTAATCCATAACAGACCGTCCAGAACCATTGGTCCACAGTCATCCATATCAACAAAATAAGTGTCAATTGAAGGGTTTTTTCCATCGTCCGGGTTCCAGCGATAGATGCGGAACTCACGCAAATTGGTAGAGCCTTCCGGCTTTGGCCAAGTCCTGCCTTCGTTGATTGTGGAATTTTTAGGAAGTGCGAGTTCAACCATGTTGTTTAAACCTTGCTGTTTTCAAGTTTGTTAGCTTTTTCTTCTTTAAGCTTATCATCTAGATAATAAAAAAGCTGTACTGTAATCATAAAGAATAAAAAGCCAGTGATAAGCGTAACTGCCCATGCACCAATGCTTTCGATATTGTGAAGCCCAAGATAATGGCCTGTCACAACTTCAATTAATTTAAACGCAACCACAAGCAAAGCCAGCATCCAGAGGCTTTTGGAAAGTTTGGCAATACCAAAGGCAATGATGCCGTTGATGATAAGGCCAACTGTGATTGCAAGGATTGTGTTCATTATAGCGTCTTTAGTAAACTCGTGCTTTTGGAAGAATTTTCTTTGGATCAATGCCACCTTCATTATGGCTTAACAAAGGCTTGATGTTAACGCCGCGATAGCTAAGTTTAACTTTGCCTTTGTCATCAACTTTTGCAAGTGAATGCTTGCGCCATTTTTTGTCATCACGATCTTTATAATCTTCATGCGCATGGGCGCCACGGCTTTCCTTGCGTGCTTCTGCACCGTAAACGGTTGAAATCGCGCAAGGCATAAGATTATCAAGCTCAAGGGTTTCTACCAGATCTGAATTCCAGATCATGGAGCGGTCTGTAACCTTGATGTCAGAAAGCTTGGCATAGGCCTCATCCATACGTTTACAGCCTTGTTTCAAGGTTTCATCGGTTCGAAATACGGCAGCGTCTTCTTGCATGATGTGTTGCATTTCATCGCGCAGTTTTGCCGTTGGCATTGCACCGTCTGCATGGCGTTTAGCATCAAAACGATCCATGATTTTCTCACACGCCTTAGCGTTTGGCATGGCAAGGGGTGCGTCGCGATCAATAGTTTTGCCAGCACGGATTGCAGCAGCTCTGCCAAATACAACCAAGTCAATCAGCGAGTTTGAACCCAGACGATTGGCACCATGAACAGAAGCACAAGCTGCTTCACCCACAGCCATAAGGCCAGGCACAGTCGCACTTTCGTCTTTTGTGGTTGGATTAAGAACCTCACCCCAATAATTGGTTGGTATGCCGCCCATGTTGTAGTGCACTGTAGGCAGAACCGGGATGGGTTCTTTATTGAGGTCGACACCAGCAAAAATGCGTGCTGATTCAGAAATACCAGGAAGGCGCTGTGCCAAAGTTTCTGGTGGCAAGTGGTTCAAGTGTAGATGAATGTGATCTCCTTTTGCACCAACACCGCGTCCTTCACGAATTTCCATGGTCATGCAACGTGATACAACATCGCGGGAAGCCAAGTCTTTGTAAGTTGGGGCATAACGCTCCATGAAACGTTCGCCTTCGGAGTTTGTAAGATAACCGCCTTCACCGCGCGCACCTTCTGTAATTAAACAGCCAGCGCCATAAATGCCCGTTGGGTGGAATTGAACAAATTCCATGTCTTGCAGAGGTAAACCCGCACGGGCAACCATGCCATTACCATCACCTGTACAGGTATGGGCCGATGTAGCTGAGAAATAAGCACGACCATAACCGCCTGTGGCAAGCACAACCATCTTCGCGTTGAAGCGGTGGATAGTGCCATCGTCCAAATTCCAGGCAATTATACCAGTGCAAACACCATCGTCTGACATGATCAGATCAATGGCAAAATATTCGATGTAAAACTCTGCGTTATGTCTTAGCGATTGGCCATACAATGTGTGCAGGATTGCGTGACCCGTACGGTCAGCTGCGGCACATGTTCTTTGTACGGGTGGACCTTCGCCATATTCAGTTGTGTGGCCACCAAATGGGCGTTGATAGATTTTACCTTCTTCAGTACGGGAGAAAGGAACGCCGTAGTGTTCCAATTCGTAAACGGCTTCCGGTGCTTCTTGTGCGAGATACTCCATCGCATCAACATCACCCAGCCAATCAGAACCTTTGACTGTGTCATATAAATGCCATTGCCAGCTATCAGGTCCCATATTGCCAAGAGATGCGGCAATACCACCCTGTGCTGCCACGGTATGTGATCTGGTCGGGAATACTTTTGTCACGCAGGCTGTAGACAAGCCTTGTTCTGCCATGCCAAGTGTTGCGCGCAGACCCGCGCCGCCTGCACCCACCACAACAACATCGTGGTAATGATCTACAAACTCATAAGCTTTACCGTTATGAGTGCCGTTTGTTTTTTTACTTTTTTGTGTGGTTGCCATCTTTTAGATTAGCCTCCGAAACCGAGTTTAAGAACTGCAAATGTACTGGCAAGGCCAATCGCGGAGCAGAAGAAAATATTTAGCATGACACAAACGATTTTTGCGCCTTCTGAATGGATGTAATCTTCAATGATTACCTGCATACCGAGTTTCATATGTATGCATACTGATAAGATAACGCCGAGCATTACAAAAGCAACGAAAGGATGCGATAATGTCGCGGCAACCTCTGCATGGTCTGCGCCATTTAGTGATACAACGATCCAGATGAAAAATAATAATAAAGGCACATTGGCAACGGCTGTTACACGTTGCCGCCAAAAATGCCCTGTACCTTCCTTGGCAGAACCAAGGCCACGAACTTTACCTAGAGGAGTGCGCATATCTGTCATAGTTTTCTCCTTAGCGAACCGAATAACCAATAATCCAAATTAGGATTGTTGCCGCAATTGAAAATACCCAAGTTGCATTTGCAAGTTTGGTAGTGAAATGTTTATCAAAGCCTTTGCCCATGTCCCACATCAGATGGCGAAGCCCGCCTGCCATGTGGTGCATCAGCGCCCATGTATAACCAAACAGGATAAGCCGACCTATAAATGAGCTGAAGAAACCTGCTACCCAATTAAAATAGGCTGGCGAAGTTGCTGCAGAAAACAACCACCAGGCAACCAAAATTGTACCGAAGTATAATGCAGCGCCAGTGATGCGGTTAACAATGGATGCAACCATGGTAGGGATTGGTTTATAAATGAACAAATGAGGAGAAAGCGGCCGCTTGTCCTGCAAGTTAGTATTTGACATTATTTTTGCCTTTAATGTTGTTGGGAGTGTTTAGCCCAAGTCTACTGAAAATCCTTTTAACGGTTATAGAGCGTAAGGTCAAAACATACGATGGCATCGGAGAGATTTATTTTGATGAGTAGAGTTAATATTCTGCCTTCAACATTCACAAAATGCTGATGAAATCGTGATTGGCTACGTGTGCAGTTAAAGCTCAATATGTCTTTATATTTGTTTTAGTGTGAAAGGCTGTTTTATGATTTCGATAATTAGTGCTAAATCTCGTATTTTTCCAGTTGTGATGTTAGTAATGTTTTCCCTGTTTTGGTCAAATGCTCTACGTGCACAAGAATCAAAACCGTTATCTGACTTTGTTATTAAGCAGTTTGGTAAACCACCAGCAATTCCGAAAGGTCCACTTTCCAAGGAGTTACAGTCTGCAATAAAAGTAGCTTTTGTTGATACTGTAACCGGATCTGAATGGGGCAGAGATCAATCGGCTGCCTTAAATGAAATTAGCGAATCAAAAGACCCTCGCATTGTTTGGCTGATAAGTGATTTAATGCGCTTTAGTTCTGGCCATCAATTGGATACAGAGCTTTCTGATGCTGCATTTAAATTGCTGGGTAAAGATCAGCCAGCCGTCAACCATTGGGGGGTTGTAACAGACCATCTTATCTCATGGGATATACCTGAGCCACCTGATTATCTCAAAACAAAAAGAGCTATTTTTACGAACATCGTTCCTGGATGGGAGAAAATATTTGTTGAAGGCGATATTGATTGGAGACATGTTTCTTGGGGTGGGGTGCTGATTGATAACCGCGACCATGATAAAACTGATGAAAGATGTAATTGTATCCCTGCAGCGGATAACCCAGAGGTAAGCAATGCAAAAGATGCAAAGTGGCTCAAGGATGATGATGTTGTTTTTGGTATTGAAGTAAACGGTGAATATCGTGCATATCCGCGCCAAATTATGGAAGTGCGTGAAATGGTCAATGATACGCTGGGTGGAAGAGACCTTGGCATTCCTTATTGTACTTTGTGCGGTGCTGCTCAAGCCTATTTTACTGATGAGGTACCTGCGGGTGTAAAGCGCCCAATTTTGCGTACTTCAGGATTGTTAATCAGATCCAATAAAGTGATGTATGATTTAAACACATTTTCTGTATTTGATACTTTCAAGGGTAATGCAGTAACAGGACCGCTTTTAAAGAAAAATATAAAATTAAAGCAGGCTAGTGTTGTTACGACGGACTGGGGTACTTGGAAGAAGGCACATCCTGAAACAACCGTATTATTGGAAAAATACGCGCTTGGGCGTAATCCTGATTTCCGCAATGGACGCGATGCAAACGGCCCAATCTTTCCGGTTGGAAGTGTCGATCCGCGTTTGTCGGTTCATGAAGATATCATTGGTGCCTTCACTGCATCTGGTAAGCCAGTCGCGTTCCAAAGAAGTAAAGCAGTCGCAGCTTTGCAAAAAGGTGAAAAAATTCGCTTTGAAAACATCCACCTGAAATTAGATGGAGGTGGTGTTAAGGCCGTTGATGCAAATGGTGCTGATATTGGTAGCCATCAGGCGTTTTGGTTTGCATGGTCGCAATTCCACCCTGAGACTGAACTTTGGGCTGGTTAGGGTATTTTAGCTTGTAACCTAAACAAAGCAGGTCTAATCCAAAAGGCCTGCTTTTTTTGTTATCTAACAAGCACAAAAGTGCTTGCTCTGTTATCTATTAAATTAAATTGCAGATATCTCTGTAATTTGCCTTGGGGAATTTCCGTGTTATCAGTTGCAGGTAACTAGGATTTCTAAAATTGCTCTCTGTATTTCTTACTGTTCTTCCGGTTTTTCTAATACTGGGTGCGGGCTATTTTATTGGGCGGGTTAAATATCTGCCTGACGCTGTTGCTGATGCGTTAAATGCATATGCACTTAAAGTTGGTGTGCCGTGTTTGCTTTTCATGGCGATGTATAATCTTGATTTCGACAAGGCGTTTCAACTACCCATGTTGGTGAGTTTTTATACAGGTGCGCTGACATGTTTTGTGCTGGGGATTATCCTGTCACGGGTTTTTTGGAAGCGTCGTCCGGGTGAGGGTGTTGCGGTTGGATTTTGTGCGGTGTTTTCCAATACGGTGCTGATTGGTATTCCGATTGTGCAATTGGCGTTTGGGAGTGATGCACTGACGCCAGCGTTCGGAATTATCGCGTTCCATGCCTCGACGCTTTATACGATTGGCATGACGACCATGGAGTTTTCAAAGCAGGGCGGTCGGGGTCTGGGCGGAACCTTAAGGGCTGCTTTTTTTGCGGTGATTGCCAACCCGCTGATGATTGGGATTTTATTGGGCATTGCTTTTAACCTGACTGGATTAAATTTATTTGCCCCGCTTGAGCGAGCGCTGGATATGGTTCGGGTAACCGCTATTCCAGTTTCGCTGATTGGCATTGGGATTGTCTTGACGCGCTATAAAATCAGTTCTGAATTTACCGAAACACTGATGGTGTCGGCTCTCTCGCTTGGCTTGCACCCACTTATTGCATTTGTTCTGAGTTATTATGTGTTTGGGCTTGATCTGATTTATGTGCAGGTTGCCGTTACAATTGCCGCCATGCCGCCAGGGATGAATGTCTATATTTTTGCAAATCTTTATCAGCGTGCCTTGGGCTTATCGGCTTCGGTATTGGTGATAGCGAATATTCTATCGGTCTTTACGATCACTGGCTGGTTGCTGTTTTTGCAGAGCCTGTAGCTACAAATAAAAAAGCCCCGCAAATATTGCGAGGCTTGATTTTTAGATTTTAATGTTGCGATTATTTCCAATCGCGAATGTCAACGAAATGACCCGCGATTGCTGCTGCTCCAGCCATGGCGGGTGATACAAGATGTGTGCGACCCTTGAAGCCCTGACGACCTTCGAAGTTGCGGTTTGAAGTTGAGGCGCAACGCTCTTCCGGCTTCAAGCGGTCATCGTTCATGGCAAGACACATGGAACAACCAGGCTCGCGCCAGTCAAAGCCAGCTTCCTTGAAGATTTTGTCGAGACCTTCTTTTTCGGCCATTTCCTTGACCAGACCTGAGCCTGGCACGATCATCGCGTCTACGGTGTCGGCAACTTTTTTGCCTTCAATGACTGCTGCTACTGCGCGCAAGTCTTCGATACGGCCATTGGTGCATGAGCCGATGAAGACACGATCCAGTTTAATGTCAGTCATTGGCGTGCCTGGTGTCAGACCCATATAATCAAGTGCGCGTTGTTTTGAGGTGCGCTGTGTTTCATCTTCCAGATCAGCCGGATTTGGTACAACGCCGGTTACTGAAATCACATCTTCGGGTGATGAACCCCAGGAAACAATTGGAGGAAGGTTGGCAGCGTCAAGTTCGATAACTTTATCAAAATGCGCGCCTTCGTCAGTCTTAAGCGTTTTCCAATATTCTACCGCCATGTCAAACGCAGCACCCGATGGTGCTTTCGGCTTGCCCTTGATGTATTCGAATGTTTTTTCATTCGGTGCGATCAGGCCTGCACGTGCGCCGCCTTCGATGGTCATGTTACAAACGGTCATGCGACCTTCCATGGAAAGCGCTTCGATGGCTTCGCCTGCAAATTCGATCACGTGGCCTGTACCGCCAGCCGTACCGATTTCGCCGATGATGGCGAGAATGATGTCTTTAGCGGTCACGCCTTCAGGGAGTTTGTTGTTTACTTTCACCAGCATGTTTTTGGCTTTGCTCTGAATGAGCGTTTGCGTTGCCAGCACATGCTCAACTTCTGAGGTGCCAATGCCGTGTGCCAATGCACCAAAGGCACCGTGCGTAGATGTATGGCTATCACCGCAAACAATCGTCATGCCTGGCAATGTGAAACCTTGCTCAGGGCCGATGATGTGCACGATGCCCTGACGCTTGTCATGCTCTGAATAATATTCAATGCCGAAGTCTTTTGCATTTTGGGCAAGCGCTTCAACCTGAATACGGCTTTCTTCATTGGCAATGCCGTTAACGCGGTCAGGTGAAGTTGGAACGTTATGGTCTACCACAGCTAAGGTTTTTCCCGGTTGGCGTACTCTACGACCCGCCATGCGAAGTCCTTCGAAAGCCTGCGGGCTGGTTACTTCATGTACCAGATGACGGTCGATATAGAGTAGTGATGTACCATCTGCATCCGTTGATACTAAGTGGTCATCCCAGATTTTGTCATAAAGCGTTTTAGCCATTTTGCGTGTCCGTCGTTTTAAGAAATT
>CALDZF010000200.1 GCA_937944165.1 uncultured Rhizobiaceae group bacterium
AATAAAATATATAAAACTAATAAAAAGCCCGCTAATCATAGCGGGCTTTTTATATCTTGATTTCAACCAAAGCGGCTTGAAATTGCAACACTTGTAACCACAATAAAGCTGCCTGTAATCTGTATTGTATTCATTGTTTCGCCAAACAGAGCCCATGTCATTGCAAAAGCAACAACTGGCACGAGAAAAAATAAAGAGGCGACTGAAGACGTATCTCCTTTCTTTATCAAATACATCAAGAGCGCAACAGCACCGATGGATAAAACACATACCAACCAAGCAAGCGATAATACTGTACTCAAGGTCCAAACCACATGCTGGCTTTCTGTCAAGAACGACAAGACAAGCATAAAAAACCCTGCCCCTAAAAACTGAGCAGCCGTTCCAACCCATAAATTCAGATTAGGCACACATCGTTTTTGATAAACAGAGCCAATACTAATACCAAGGGTGGCAATTAATCCTGCTGTAAATGTTTCTGCGGTAATACCAGGAATTGCTTTTGCAATATCAAAATCGGGGAAAAGAACCAAAAACACGCCTAAAAGCGCAGTCACAAAAAATATGGCTCTAAATAAACTAAGCCTCTCCCCTAAAACAAACCATGCAATCAAGGCTGTAAAAAATGGCTGAAGCGCAACAATTAAAGCAGAGACACCCGCAGGCATGCCTTTCGATACCGCATAAAAAACACCGCCCAAGTACAGCCCATGCATTAAGACACCAACCACAATAGAGTGTCCAAATTGTTTCCAGACAATTTGTTTAGGGCGAATAAAAAGCAAAACCAAAACGCTTAACAGAAATAAGGCGATAGCAAACCTTAAACCCAAAAATGTAAAGGGTTCTGCATCGCTCGTACCAAATTTTGCTGCAGGAAACCCTGTCGCCCATAATAAAACAAATATAACTGGAGCAAGCCTTACAATAAGATTTGTGCTTTGAGACAAGATAATTACTCCGGATTGAACTTAGGCACAGAGCCTAACACTCTAAAT
This sequence comes from uncultured Rhizobiaceae group bacterium, assembly GCA_937944165.1. Lineage (GTDB taxonomy): Bacteria > Pseudomonadota > Alphaproteobacteria > Rhizobiales > Rhizobiaceae > JAALLB01. The sequence goes on from CALDZF010000200.1 coordinate 999, forward strand.
GACGTGTGAGTTACATGAAATGATCTATGGAAGATGCACACAGCTTTCGCTATTAGTATGCTGAAACCATAATTTGGAAAATCGCATGACCGCCGACCAAACTCAACTTGAAAGAGTTCAGCAAGCAATTGATATAAAAACCAAGCCGCCCGGCTCGCTTGGTCAGATAGAAGCGCTTGCACTCCAAATGGCAATGGCGCAAAAAACTGATAATCCACTGGCAGACCCAGCCAGACTGTTACTTTTCGCAGGCGATCACGGATTGGTTGAAGAAGGCGTTTCTGCTTGGCCAAGTGAAGTCACTGGACAGATGGTTTTAAATTTTCTGTCTGGTGGTGCAGCAGCAAACGTATTTGCCAGAGCAAATGGTTTGGAAATTTCTGTAATAGATGCAGGCGTTATAGCAGACCTGCCTGATCATCCAGATCTATACCGCGCCAATATTCGCAAAGGCACACGTAATAGTTTTAAGGAAAATGCTCTTACATTGGAGGAAGTCAGCGCAGCACTTGTCTTTGGTGAAGAACTTGCAAGCGATGAAGTTTCGGTCGGCACCAAAGTTATAGCTCTTGGAGAAATGGGCATTGGCAACACCTCTTCAGCGGCTCTTATAGCACATGCTCTTGAAGGCATTCCGCTTGAAATTCTAACTGGCCCAGGCGCTGGACTTGATAATAATGGTGTCAATAAAAAACTCGAAATACTCAAGGCAACTGCTGCACGTGTACCTGGAAAACTGGCACCCATGGATGTGCTTTGTGCTTTCGGAGGGTTGGAAATTGCATGTATGGCTGGCGCACTGATAGGTGCAGCCCAAGCAAATGCGATTGTGCTTATTGATGGCTTCATAGCAACATCAGCAGCACTCTATGCTCTTAAGATGTATCCAGAGCTTTCTCAAAACATCGTATATGCACATAAATCAAAAGAACCAGGACATCAGGCAATGTTAGATGTTGTTGGTGGCAAACCTTTATTGGACTTGGATTTACGATTAGGCGAAGGTTCTGGCGCACTTCTAGCCCAACCTTTATTACGCAGCGCTTGCGCCATGCTAAATGAAATGGCCACTTTTGAAAGTGCCAATATCTCTGGCAAAGACGAAACATAGCCAATGGCAAAATTGATTGAACATTTAGCACTGACACTTGCATTCTTCTCACGCATTCCTTTGCCAAAGACATTAGGAAGTCGCATATCTCATAATGCAAAACTTGGCGAAGCAGCATATTTATTCCCAATTACAGGTTTAATCATTGCTCTGCCCATTGCCTTTGTCTGGTATTTTTCAAGCCTCTACCTGCCTTCAAAATTAGCAGCAGGATTGGCAATTGGTACAAGCCTTTTAATTACAGGTGGTCTCCACGAAGATGGGTTTGCTGATTGTGCAGACGGACTTGGCGCAACACCTGATAAAACCAAAGCCATGGAAATCATGCGCGACAGCCGAATTGGCACATATGGCACTTTGACACTTATTTTAAGTGTTGGATTAAGATGGGCTGCGTTAGCAACATTATCACCGTTGATTGGCATCTTTGCCATTTTAATCAGTCATTCAAGCGCACGCTCAATCATGACAATTGCAATGCGTTTTTCAAATTACGCACGTGAAGATGGGCTTGGAAGACAAGCAAGTAAAATATCCTCATCAAACTTTATCTTATCAATGGTTATTGCATTTATCATTGCAATTATCTTTGGTAGTTTTGCAGGTATCATGGCCATCACATTAGCAACGTTAACCGCATGGCTTTTTCTTAAACGTTTGGAACAACGCATCGGCGGTTATACAGGCGACGGCTTGGGCGCAATGCAACAGATTGCAGAAATTACTATTCTTATTTTCTTGGCAGGAGCTTGGTCTTGATATTCTTACGCCACCCAACCCCTGATGTACCAACAGGCACATGCTATGGTAGAACAGACTTAGATATTGCAGAAATTGGTCATGAACAAATTGCAAATGCAGTGAAAATCACACCACCTGTAAAACGTGTTATCGCAAGCCCTGCCCTGCGCTGTCGTAAACTTGCAATCTCTATCGCTGAGCGCCACGAATTAACACCAACGTACGATGAGCGCCTTTGGGAAATGAACATGGGCGAATTTGAAGGCAAGCTATGGGCAGAAATTGATCGTAAAAAGTCAGAAAAATGGCTTGAAGACCCCATGAATAACTCAACACCAGGAGGTGAAAGCTTTGCCAATGTTCAACATCGTGTTTTAGAGGCTTTAAAACAAGCAGATACGGAAACCGCAATCGTCTGTCATGCTGGTGTTATAAGAGCAACCCAGATGGCCTGGGAGGGGCTTACTTTTAAACAGGTGTTTGAAGTTATGCCGCCCTATGCAGAACCGGTTAGAATAACACCACCAGAACACCAATAAAAAGCCATAATAAAAAACAGGATAAGGCAAAAATACGTATCGTATGTTTTATATCATTAACGTCTGGATCGCGTTTTCCTGAACTGTTTAAATAAGCTTGCTGAACAGTTTCATCACGGTAAATTCTTGGCCCGCCAAGCGCTAGATTGGCCCCACCTGCCATTGCACCTTCAGGCCAGCCTGCATTGGGTGAACGATGAAGACCAGAATCCTTAAGCGCAATAATCAGTGAATTTTTAAAAGCCTCAACGCCACTCAACATACCAGAACCCATTGCAATCAATATTGCAGAAATTCGCGCAGGCATCCAATTTGCAAGATCGTCAACTTGTGCAGCTACACGGCCAAACCAGATATATTTCTCATTTTTATAAGCAATCATTGAGTCTGCAGTATTGATCATTTTGTAAACAATAATGCCCGGCAATCCAAATATTGCATACCAAAACGCAGGCGCAACAACCCCATCTGAAAAATTCTCAGCCAGACTTTCAATTGCCGCTCGTGATACGCCAGACTTATCAAGACTGGACGGATTACGCCCAACAATCATGCCAACTGCTTTACGTCCTCCCTCGAGGCCATCATTTTTTAAATCTGTGGCAACCCTATCAACATGATCGGCTAAACTTTTTTGAGCCAGCAAAATAAAGACAAAAATAATTTCCAAAATAATGCCAATAAAACCCGCCCATTCAAAGATGCTTTCTATGAAAAGCGCAAATATCAATGCGGTCAGCAATAAAATAAAGATTGCCAAAGCACCGTTTCTACACTGTTTTTCATCACTATCATCTTTATTATTCAACAACTTGTCAGCTAACGATACAGCTTTACCAAAGACCACAATAGGGTGTGGCAATCGCGACCATAATATTTCTGGCTCACCGAGATACCAATCAAGCACCAAGGCAACCAATAGTATGAATAATGGGTCAGACATACTTTTTTACTGCAAAAGCCAAACGTTCAAGCGCTTCCATATTTTTGCAAAGTCCGAAACGAAACCTGTTAGGGCGTTCAGCAAAGGCACGTATCAAAATATGCTCTTTTTGTAATTCATTATAAAAATTTGCTGGATTGCTATGCTCAAACTCCATAAACAAACCAGCATTTCCAATCAATTTCAAACCGCATGCTTCAATCACCTCTACTTGCGCTTGCGAATTTTGTTTTATTTCAATACGCGTTTTTGCAATCCAGCCTTCATCTCTTAGGGCTTTTGTTCCAACTGCTAATGCAGGACCAGAAACACTCCATGGCCCCTGTATTCGTGATAAAGCTTCAGCATAATTATTAGCGCAAATTGCAAACCCCAACCTTAATCCTGCAAGGCCAAAGAATTTTCCAAATGAGCGTAAAACAACAATATTATCCAGCATATCAGGAACAATTGATAACTCTGGCGCGCAATCGGCAAAAGCTTCATCAACAATTAAAATGCCAGACTTTGACGCAAGCCTTTGCGCTGCATCTAAGAGTTCATCAGGTTGATATCTTTGCGCAGTAGGGTTATTTGGATTTACCAAAACAACAATATCGCCCGCCGCAACCGCACGATCCAAACTATCTGATTTAATAATCTTATGTTCAGGTTTTTGCCAACAATGGCTATACTCTTCATAAGTGGGCGAAACAATCGCTATTGTTTTATGCAGGAATACTTGCGGCAGGTTTTGAATAATACTTTGCGTTCCGTTTCCTGAAACAATTCCCATTTCTTGTGGCACTCGATAATAGCGCCTTGCTGCATCAATCAGTTCGTTTTGAGAATTTTCATCCGGTAATCTTGCCCATGAATTAGGATTAATTTCCGGGACAGGATATGCGTTTGGGTTTATGCCTGTCGAAAGGTCTAGCCAAGTTGAGTGATTGCCCCCAAATTCGGCAATGGTGGCATCCAACCTACCACCATGAAAGACAGAACTCATCCCCGAGATCCATCTATGACGTGCATATAAGATCCCATTACCGTGCCTTTACGCAATCCAAAACTACCCAAGTCTTCACCAAACGCGTCCTTGACTTCAAATAAACTGTCACCTTTTTCAAGCGTTGGAATGGTATAGTGAAATTCATGTGCGTTAAGCGTATCACCCAGAGCAAAATCTGTCGTGGAAAGCTTACGGTATCCAAGATGCAATTTTCGGTTTTCAAAGCTTGTTTCCAATTGTAGCAGCCCAGTCATAGCATGACGTTTGCCCTCAGAATCAATCAAGCCTTCGCCCAAAACCATATAGCCACCACATTCGCCATAAATCAGCGTCTCACGATTTTGAGCAATAATCATGGCAGTTTTAAAATCATCCGCATGCGCCAATTTATCAGCATAAAGTTCGGGATACCCCCCGGGTAAATAAATTGCATCAACGCCTGTTTTAGGCGCTTCATTTTTTAAAGGTGAAAAAAAGGATATTGAAGCCCCTTGCTTACGCCAATCATCCAGCAAATGCGTATATAAAAATGAAAACGCTTCATCTTTTGCGATTGCTATTTCTTGCCCCAATGGAGGTAGAGCAATGCCTTGTCTTTTGCGTTCTTTCAAAGGTGAAAAACATTCTGCAATTCTTTGCAAATTACAGGTTTCAGCAAGTGCCTCAGCGGCCTTCTCTATGAAGGTTTCAATATCTTGCGTTTCGCCCGCCTGCACAAGTCCCAAATGACGTTCGGGCAGAAGGAATTTATCACTACGATAAATAACACCCAGCACTTCAACCTTGATTTCTTCCAACGCCCTTACCAACATGCCTTCATGACGAGGACTACCAACATTATTTAAAATAACACCAGCTATTTTTACTAATGGATCATGATCTTTAAATCCGCGAACAAGTGCAGCGACCGATTGGGATTGTTTTGCAGTATCAATTACCAAGATTGCCGGAACTCCCAGTTTTCTGGAAAGTTCGGCAGCAGAGCCTGAAGCATCTATTGCCCCATCAAATAACCCCATCATGCCTTCAACAATGAGATGATCGCCCTCTTGGCGCTTGGCAAGCATGGCAATTCTGGGAACTTCCATCGCCCAAGGGTCAAGATTAACTGAAGGATGTCCACTAGCAAGCGCATGAAAAGCAGGGTCAATATAATCAGGCCCTGCTTTGGCGGATGTAATATCATAGCCCGAATTTTTAAGCGCGCGCAAAAGTGCCAGTGTAATAACTGTCTTACCACTACCAGAAGTTGGCGCTGCGATTAGTAGTCCATTTCTTACAGTTGTTGTCATCCAGCTTCTTGCTCAATATTATTACCAAGTGGGTCTGCTTTTAATACCTTACCATCCATTGCACCTAACCAATCAAGTGCTGAACGTAATTTAACTGCCTCGCCCACAACAACAATTGCAGGCGGCTTAATATCTGTCTTAGCTAAATCTTCCAGCGAAGAACCAATAGTTGTCTCCAACACACGTTGATTTTGTGTAGTAGCTTCACAAACAAAAGCCATGGGTTGAGAGGAAGGTCTTCCAGCCGCCAGAAAACGATCACGTATATTCGCCCAATGTTTCATCGCCATATACATTACCACAACAGGTGACCCTTTGGACACACTTTCCCAATCCACCCCATCAGGTACCACACCAGACGCATCATGCCCTGTCAGAAATGTTACAGAATGATTGATATCGCGGTGCGTAACCGGAATACCCGCATAAGCCAATCCGCCAATACCCGCAGAAATTCCTGGCACAATGCGAAATGGAATACCGTACTCAACCAAGGTCAGCGCTTCTTCACCGCCACGGCCAAACACGAAAGGATCACCACCCTTTAGACGAAGAACGCGCTTTTCTTCTTTGGCAAACTCAACAAGGCGCAAGGAGATATCACGTTGTTTGGGAGATGGCTTACCTCCACGCTTACCCGCATAATGTAGAACCAC
>CALDZF010000201.1 GCA_937944165.1 uncultured Rhizobiaceae group bacterium
TCAAGCTTTCTTGACTATTTTGGATTGCCCTACGAACTGCCGCAGTCGTAGTGGCGCTGCCATGTAAAACTTGTCCCATAGTGCTTCCTTCCATTCAAGGGATAATATTGCACCATCAAATGCCGGGACTAAACAACTAGGGTCTGGACTCAATTGGGAGTTGGTTATTGCGCTTGGAAAACGGCTTAATGAGTCCTGAGCCTAAGCTTATGTTTTTAACGTAATTTAATATACGTTTTACCTAAAATAAAAAATAAAATTTTTTGATATTGAAAAGAAGATTTTTACTATTTCAATCTATATTTCCCTAAGTTTTTAATATGGGGAACGAAATGTCGGTTAATGCAGACAATAAAATTGATGAAGTGAAGCAAAAGTCTGGTCTTTCAAACATCCGCAATTCGCGTGTGATCCTATGGATAACCATGCTTACTGTGGCGTCAATTATCAGTGCATTCGCTTCTCCCAAGGCCTTGACGCTTACTGATAAGTTATCTCTGCATGCAACCTTAATGACTATGGGGCTGTGTATTTGGGCAGCTTTCGTACTTTATTTTAAATCAAAAGGTGATCCAAATCTTTTTGTAGAGATTGATAAAGACAATGACCTTTCAACTTTAAGCAAACCAAAGAGTAAAGAAACGCGCGCAGAACTTGTTTCCCTTGCATATACAGACCGATTAACACGTCTTGGTAACCAACAACGTATGATGGAAAAATTTAAGTCCATGGTCGATGACCGACGCCATGGAGATAAAGGTTTTCTTGTTGGTGTCGCCAATATGGATGGTATGAAGCCGATCAATGACTTGTATGGATTTGAGGGGGGGGATGAAATTTTAAAACAATGCGCGCAGCGTCTTTCTGTTGCAATTGAAGATAACGGTTTCGTTTTCCGCTCTCGTGGTGATGAGTTTGGCTTCCTTTTTCCTGATATTAAAGATGAAGATGGTGCCAAACATATTGGTCAGATACTTCAGGAAGTTTTAAATGCGCCTTTTGATTTAGATGGTCGTACCGTTCGTTTAAGTGGTTCATTTGGGTTTGCGGTTTATCCAGATGGTGGACATACTTATGAAGCCATTATGAAGAATATTGAGAGCGCACTTTATCATTCTAAGCGCGGTGGCCGTGGCCGCATTACGGTTTATTCAAAAGAAATCGAAGATATTATTCTTGAAAATGCGCGCATGGAACAAGCCTTGCGCCATGCGATTGCAAATAATCAGGTACGTCCACATTTCCAGCCAATTATCTCTTTGCAAGATGGCAAACTATTAGGATTTGAGGCTTTGGCACGTTGGATTGACCCTGAATTGGGTTTTGTATCGCCAGCTAAATTTGTGCCTTTGGCAGAAGAGCGTGGCATTATCGCTTCTTTAACAGACAAATTACTATTACATGCTGCGCGTGTAGCATCTGGATGGCCGGAAGGTATTTTCCTGTCTTTCAATCTTTCAAGTGTTCAATTGGTAGACCCTTACACTGCCAAAAGTATTATCAGGACTATTGCGAAAGCAGGTCTGCCTGCTAACCGCCTTGAGATTGAAGTCACTGAAACCGCGATGATGTCTGACCCGGAAACGGCTTCAATGATTATTGATGAATTGCATGAAGCTGGTATCAGAATTTCAATGGATGACTTTGGAACAGGCCAATCAAGCCTTGGTCGCTTGAGAGAGCTAAAGTTGGATAAGGTAAAAATTGACCGTGCCTTTATTATGGCGATTGGTGAAGATAAGCCTGCAGAACATATTGTCAGAGCAATTTTGGAAATGTGTGCAGGTTTGGATTTAACAGTTGTTGCAGAAGGTATTGAAGAAATGAATCAGGCTGAGAGTCTGAAACGCTATGGTTGTCATGCTGGGCAAGGTTATCTGTTTGGAAAGCCGCAAGATGAACATAAAACGATGGGCTACATTCGTGAGTTTATGGGTAATGTAGATGATGAGGAGCAGGAAAAGGTAGCAGGTTAGTGCTATTTTATCCGCTATTGCAGGGGACTTTTACTATGGATTTTGATTTGAACTTAAAAGGAAAGTGTATCCTTTCTGCTGAAGATAATGAAGTTAACCAAATTATCCTTGAGCACACTCTATTAGAGCAAGATGTACCATTTTTGATTGTTGATGATGGACAAAAAGCACTTGATGCTTGGAAGGCGCTTGATCCTGTATTGATATTTATGGATATCTCGATGCCAGTTATGAATGGTATTGAAGCCATAAAACAAATCAGAGAAATTGAAAAAACAACTGGGCAACATGTTCCAATTGCTGCTTTAACGGCTCACGCTCTAACAGGTGATAAAGAACGTATGCTTGAAGCAGGTGCAGATTATTATCTTACAAAGCCGATTAACCCAATGATGTTGCTTGAAAAGATAAAAGAAATTCTTGGTGCTGATTTAACCAAAGCAATAATTTAGAATTATAGTTCTCGTAACTTGACCTTTGTCGCTTTATCTCCAAAACTGGTTCTAAAGCGAGGAACAAATGAGCGATTCAAAAAAGCATTCTCATAATCATGATGATCATGACCACGACGATGATCACAGTCATTGGTCTGATATGGAGCTCAAGGTTAAAACACTTGAGTCCCTTTTGGTTGAAAAGGGATATGTGGACCCTGCCTCTCTTGATGTAATTGTCGAAACTTACGAGACAAAAGTGGGGCCCAGAAATGGCGCTGCAGTTGTTGCAAAAGCTTGGTCAGATGAAGACTATCTCCATCGTTTAAGACAAAATGCAACCGATGCAATTGCCGAACTTGGTTTTACAGGACGCCAAGGCGAGCATATGCAAATTGTTGAGAATACGGACGATGTTCATAACATGGTCGTTTGTACTTTATGTTCTTGTTATCCTTGGAGTGTACTTGGATTGCCTCCTGTTTGGTATAAATCTGCGCCTTATCGCTCACGTGCGGTTAGTGAACCACGTGCAGTTTTATCAGAGTTTAATGTTGAACTACCAAAAGAAACCAAAATTACGGTTTGGGATTCAACTGCTGAAATGCGTTATCTGGTCATTCCTAAAAGGCCTGATGGAACACAAGGTTGGAGTGAGGAAAAACTGGCCAAGCTGGTTACGCGTGATTCCATGATTGGTACAGGTCTGGCACTTAGCGTTGATGAGGTTTCGTCATGAATGGGCCGCACGATATGGGGGGTATGCAATGTTATGGTGCTGTTGAGCCTGAAAAGGATGAACCAGTATTTCATGCCGATTGGGAAAAGCGTGCGCTTGCCATGACAGTTGGAATGGGTTTCGCGGGGCAGTGGAATTTGGATATTTCAAGATTTGCGCGCGAAAGCCTGCCATATGATTTTTATCTGACAAAAAGCTATTATCAAATTTGGATTGCTGGCCTTCAAAACCTGATGCTTGAACGTGGGATGGTTACTCCAAACGAATTACAAACAGGCATGCCTGAAACCAAAGGCATTCAAGTAAAACGTGTGGTTAAGCCTGATGAAATGCCAGCGGCCTTAGCTGCTGGAGGGCCGGTTGAAAGAGAAACGACAGTTGAGCCAAGTTTTAAAATAGGGGAAAAAGTCCGTTCCTTAAACATTAATCCGCAAACCCATACTCGCTTGCCACGTTACATTCGTGGTAAGCTCGGCCAAATTGTTACTATTCACGGATGCCATGTTTTTCCCGATAGTAATTCAAAAGCTGAAGGTGAAAATCCGCAATGGCTTTATTCTGTATGTTTTGATGCACAGGAATTATTTGGCAAAGGCGCGGAAGAAAATAACACGATTATGGTAGATTGCTGGGAGCCATATCTTGAACCCGCCTAATCTTAAATCGCTTGATGGTATTGTGTTAGATGGTGATGAGCCTGTTTTCAGTGAACCGTGGGAAGCACAGGCTTTTGCACTTGTAATTGGGTTATATGAAAAAAAAGCATTTACATGGCCTGAATGGGCTGAAGTTTTAAGCACGACTATTCATTCAGATGAGGGGTGTGCATCTTATTATGAACTGTGGTTGAAAGCTTTGGAAACCATTGTCATGAAAAAGGCACTAAGCAATAAAGAAGAAATCCTTGCTCGTGAAACTGAATGGCAAAATGCATTAATTGCAACGCCTCATGGGCAACCAATAGAATTACAAAATGCATATAAATCATGAGCTATTGTTAAGTATTCAGTCTAGGCTCAAGACCTGTTAATTTGATTGAAATGGCGTTTGTTATGACAAAAAATACAATGAAAAGTTCAAAGAGCGGAGTTCGTCCCCCGGTCGAGAGCTTTGACGTTGTAGTTCGCCGTCAGAACAAACGTCCTTCGGATTGGATAAGTTTGCACGGGCTAATACGTTGTTTCGCCTTGAAAACCGGAAGGTTTCCTTCGCCTCACGTTTATTATCCGCACAAATTTATCCCAACCATTTTAACCAAATTAATAGGTATTGAGCCTATAAGCTCTTAAAATCAACAAGTTGAATACCTATATATTATTCAACTTATATTGCTGGAGGGAATTTATTATATGGCTTCATTAGCTAATTTTGATACTGAAATTGAAAAAACACGCTCTACTGTCGAGGAGATGAAAACCAAGCTTGACCAAAGTGCAGGTGTGCTGGATGAGTTTGCAAAATCAGAGACAATTGGTGAAACTGATTTTGATATTGAAAACGCGCGCATCAGCGATATTCTCAATCAGCAGAAGGTCATGGAAGGTAATATGGCTGACCTGATTATTGGTCTTGAAGATGCAACCAATATCTTTGGCTCTGAATTTGAAGGCATGAAGAGCTATACTGGCTGGGAAAAATTTGTCGGTGTATTTTCAAAACAAAAGATGCAAAGCATGCGCTCTGAGCGCGTTCGCAACATGTCACTGGCTGGCAATTTGCAGGAGCTTTTGGGTAAGTCTGATAAGATTGTTGGTATTCTCCAGTCGCAAAAAGATGTTTTGGACTCGCGTTATGCAAGTTCAGAAGCCTCTCTTAAAAAGGTGATAGAGCGACGCAAGTCTGCGATGGGTAGTCTTGAGGCAACTCAGGCACGCATTGAAGAATTAAATCCGATGTTGATGGATTTGGAAAATCAAATCTCGGCTTCTACGGATCAAAAGACACGCGCAACTCTAGAGGGGCAACGCTCTGAATTGGCAACCGAATATAACAAAGCGCAGGCAAAAGAGCAGGAACTTTTAGCAGAGAGCCAAACATTGGAGCGTTATACTTCCATGTTCCAAACCTTTGTGGATTCGCTTAATAATCAGTTAGCGGCACAGCAGACGCTCATTAACAAGCTAACGATTGATACCGAGCAGCGTGTAGTGCTTTATAAAGCGCTGGAAGATTCTCTTAAAACCGCAGCCCAGCAAGATGTTGCACACAAGATCAATACGCTGGGTAATCAGGTTGATACAGCTGCGGAAACCACCATGGCTGGTATTGGTGCTGCGGCTCAGTCTCATATTGGTGACCTTCTGGAAATGCACGAGAAAAATATGGTTTCTACAGAAGATATTCAACGTCGCAAGAAACTTGCGGATGAAGCCTTTGCGCGCCGTTTTGATGAAGTTATGAAAAAACATAATTCAGCACAATATGTTAATTAGGTTTGATAAAAACTTCGCCCTTCAATGGATTAAGGGCGAGGGCATCTCTTCATGAATTCAGCAGAAACAGCACAAGCATCAAAATATTTCCTGGCACTTGGTTCAGCACTCAAGGGGCTTGATACCTATTTGCAAGAAGAACAATCGCCCGCTTATCAACACGGTGTGATTGCTGCAATTGCCAGTGGATATTTGGATCGCTTACAATCGTCTTTGAAAAGTTGGGAAAATAAAATTTCTTTTGAAAAGAAGTTTCGTGTTTCGCAAACTGAAAGTGGATTTCCTGCTTTTCAAAATGTGCTTGAATTAAAAAATGATCGTGCTGACGCAAAGAAACGATTGCAAAGATTTGATGATGAGGAGACCATCCGCAAAAATATGGTCGATCATATCCTGTCTAAAAAAACATTCCCCTTGGATTTGCAAAGGCAAATGGCTGAGCGTGAGTATTTGCAATCTGTGCAAGAGGGGAAACATTTTTCCCCGCTTGTTTTGCCAAAGACAATTCGTGTTTCAGTGAATCCAAAAACCAAACGACCGTTTTATGTCGTGCATTGGGGTTTTTATGATGGGTCTGCTAATCTGCCGATGATTTATATGGCAACGATTGAAGATTCATCTGAAGATATTACCAAAACGCTTGTTAGCTCTTCTGGTAAACTCAATAAGCACGTGAATATTAAACTTCCGGTTGATGGGTTATTAAATCCTGAATTAGCACTGCAGTTTGATGATTTCTGCGAAAAGAATTCCGCTTATAGTCTCATGCCTTCAACGATTGCACAAAGCATGGATAAGGATTTTGATCATCTGCACCCAAAGCAATTGCGCAGGTTTGTTTTGGGGCCATTTTATCATTCCGCCTTTACACGTCATGGCGAAAAGGTGGATCAAATTTTGGCAAGGGTTAAAAAGCCTGAGAATGCCTGGTTGATGACTTGGACGATGCAGGAAATTTTTTCAATTAGTGAAAAGCCTGCTAAATGGGGGTTATGGGGTGGAACACCAGCACGTGAAACGTTTCATATCAATACGGATGATCTGGAAGCAACACGCATGGGCGTGAGTGATTTTCAACGCCACGCGCTTGTTCCGCATGAAGCTTACCAAGCAATTTATGCTTCTGGACAAGAGGCTGATATTTTTAACGGATACCAAAAGCACGTCATTTCTGACGGGCATGTTTTGAGGAATATGTAAAATGGATACAGGCCTTACTACGATTGATGAAAAAGACATTGCCAAGCATATTACGACCGCGCAATCGCTGGTCACAAAACTGATTTTGCTTGAGGCGAAGGACAATAAATCCAATACCGAATTAGCAGGTACGCGTCGTCGGTTTGTTTCGACGGTTTCAACCGCTGGTGCAAAATCCACTCGCGAAGTTGAGTTCACTAAAACACTTTCCAGCGTAAAGGCTGATGACAGTATGTTATCGCCCATCCAACATGCAATATTGTTTAAGACACGCCGCGCATTGGCTGTGGCGCTTGCTGTATCCGATGAATTTGCCAAGCAAACCGGGCTTGATAGTCTTCGTAAGAAAAATGCTTCATCAACTTTGGAAGGCGACGGTGCAACACAATATCGTGGATTGTTAGAGGCATCCAGCTATGTGGCAGCTTTTGCAGCAAGTGCTTATCTGCATCAATTTGTCGAAACGGCTGGTGAACCTGCTAATGATATTGAAGAGCCGAGTTTTAATTTTGATACACCACAAGATGCTTTGAAATCTTTGGTTGGTGGTTTGGACGTGGCAGCGCAAGAGGCCAAGGATGATACGGTTTTACAATCTCGCGTTCGTGCTTACGCGGATAAATTACTGGAAGAATTGCTTCTACGAAAAGGACGTTTTAACGGACTTGGTTCTTTTGAAAATACACACTTGCGATTGGAAGCAGACGGGTTTGAACTTAATGGATTTGATGTAGCGCCAGGCGCTAAAACCAAGCCATTGGTTATGACGTTTAAGCGTCCTGATGAGATTGTCGGTAATCATATTGCCAAATATCAATCCATGAAACTTGCTAAAATGTTGATGGCCTATGATTTTGATCGTCAGCTCAATCCGTTTGTCGAACTGGGTGGTTTTCTGTTCACTTTCATTGGCGATGGTTCGCCCGGTACAGGTAAGACCATTTTAATCCAGATGATTGCTGGTTTGATTAATGATTATTGTCAGGTTGCAGGTTACGGCTTCACATATGAGAATTTTGGCGTTGATCAAATTTCTTCCTATCAAGGCAAATCAGGGCAAAATTGTAAGCAGTTTGTTTCCAATGTTTTAAACACCAAGACGATTGGTCTGGGTACGGTTGATGATATTGACCAGGTAGCGGCAAAGCGCTCTGATGATAAGGCTTCTGCTGGACAACAAGAAGTAACGGCTGTGCTCATGGAAAGTTTTGCAGGTGCAACAACGGTTGTGCGGGGCAATTGCTCGTTTGGGATGTTCTCAAACTATCCTGAAAATGTTGATGA
>CALDZF010000202.1 GCA_937944165.1 uncultured Rhizobiaceae group bacterium
AAAGCCAATACCTGCGTCTTCGATACAATCCGTTATTTGGCTTGGCGAAAGTTCGATATTAACGCCCAAAGCTGTCAAACAATCAGAAGCACCAGACTTGGACGACAAGGAGCGATTGCCATGTTTTGCAACAGGAACACCGCAACTTGCAGTTACAATCGCTGTGCAGGTAGAAATATTGTATGACCCTTTGGCGTCACCGCCTGTACCAACAATGTCTATTGCATTTGCTGGTGCATCGACAGGCAACATAACAGCGCGAAGCGCATCAATTGCACCCGCAAATTCATCTTCGGTTTCTCCTCGAACACGCATGCCCATAAGTATGGCACCAATTTGCGCATCAGTGGCTTCACCAGACATGATAATATTAAAAGCTGAATGTGTTTCCTCACGGCTCAAGGTATTACCATCAGCAATCGTGCCAATGGCTTGCTTTAAATCTTCCATACTAATAGCCGCCGTGTCCACCACCGCCAGCATATGGATTAAAGGCAGCTTCAATTCCTGCTTGGTTGATAGAAACATCCAGTTTTGATTGCATGTCTTGAACGACTTGATTCAAAACATCTTCAGTAGAAGAAGCATTAAATTGTGCCAACAAGTCTTCAGGAATATTATCACCTTCAGGTGCTTGCACATCTGCAACGCGCATAATTACAAAGTTACCGCCATTCGCAGGTGCAACAGCAATTTCGCCTTTTGGTGTTTGGAAACCTTCTGCAATAGGACCAGCACCAATTTTAGGCTCCTGATCTTGGCGCTTAAGAGGCTTGGATGTTTCATATTTAATCTGGCCGCCAACTGAGTCTGCTGGTAATGCATCAGCTAATACCGCATTCATGTCTTCGCCTTTGCGTACACGTTCTGCAATGCCCTCAGCAACTGCCAGAACCTGAGTGGCTGTTTCTTGTGTAATCCACGCGGTTTTTACATCAGATTTAACTTCATCAAACTCTTTTTGACGACTAGGTATAATATCTTCAACCTCATACCAAAGAAAACCATCAGAGCCGATAGGTATCTCTCTTGTATCATCACCTGGTTGGCTTTCGAATGCAGCATTTAACAATTGCGCTAATGCAGGAATATCCGCAACTGCGTTACCATTTTCATCACGGCCTTGAGAGTCAATTTTGGTGATAGTTTGCGTTTTTAAATTTGCGGCTTTAGCAGACGCAGTTAAGTTACTGCCTGCGGCACGTTCATCTTCAACTGCATCAAACGTTGTAAAGACTTCATCTGCTGCACGTTCAAGGGCAAGCTCATTGCGAATCTGCTCTTTTAATTCGTTAAACGGCGTTACTTTTTGTTCTACAATTTCACTAACACGCACGATTACTGAGCCAAATAAACCTTCAACAATATCTGTTGGTTTATTAAGCTCTGCACTAAAGGCTGCATCAGCTACTTTAGTGTCAGGTAATTCAGGTTTTGTTAAAAGACCAAGATCGATGTCTTTAATGGTTTTGCCCAGTTCTGTAACGATATCATCAAATGAAGTACCAGCAGCAAGTTTTTCCTTAACATTATCCGCTTCGGCTTTGTCTTTTAGAACGAGTTGCTCAACACGGCGTTGTTCTGGCGTTTGCAAACCATTCTTTCTTGCGTCATAAGCAGCGCGAATTTCATCATCCGTGATTTCCTGTGGTTTGGAAAGGTCTGCCGCTTGCAGTTTTAAAATTGTCAGCTTGCGGTATTCAGGAGCGGTATAATTTGTCTTTGTTTCTTCAAAAAATTCTGCGACTTGTTCATCTGTTGGTTCAGGCGTTTTTTCCAAAACCTCTGCTCCAACTGCAACATAATCAAATACTCTAGCTTCATTTTGGTAGGTTGATATTGCATCCAGATAAGCTTTTGGTGCGTCCAGATTGCCGATAATGCCTGCTTCCAACTGACGGCGAATTGCAGAACGTCTTCGTTCTGTCTCAAATTCGTCTTGTGAAATACCACGGTTTCGAAGAGTACGCTTAATTGCCTCAGGGTCTACTTGGCCAGAAAAATCACGTAAGCCTGGATCATTTGCAATTGATTTCGCGAGTTCTTCCTGCGAAATGCCAAGCCCCATGCTTTTCGCATTTTCATCTAAAACTGCACCTGCGGTAACTAAAGCAAGAACATTATTGCGAAGGCCAAAAGCATCAGCTTGTTGTCTTGTTAATCTGCGCCCAACTTGTTGTGAAAATACATTAAGTTGATTATCATAAACGGCACGGTATTGCTGAGCGGTAATGGTTGTATCACCCACTTGCGCGACAGTATTTGCGTTTCCAAATAAAATGCTGCCAGAAATTCCCCAAATTGCAAAACTGGCTATCAATAATCCAATCAGGATCTTTGCTGTCCAACCTTTAGAAAAGCCTCGTAGTAAATCAAGCATGGTATTTCCGTTCAAATTTAAACATTTTATTGTTTCCGATATAGCGACTCGCGACGTTCTACTCAAGCAAATGTGCATGAAATTACGCTAATGATTGCGTTTTTGTGATTTCAGGTTAGAAAACATCAGTATCAAATCAATAGAGGTAACAAAATGACACCTGATATTAAGCCATTAGTCGCTGGAAACTGGAAGATGAACGGCATGGTCACATCCATGAACGAATTAGGCAATATTGCTGCTGGTTATACGCAGGAGATGAAAAACAGGATTGATACTCTTATTTGTACGCCTTCTACACTGACCATAACTGCAGCGCATGTAGCTTTGGGAACAGGGGTGGCCGTTGGCGGGCAGGATTGTCATGCAAACGCTTCTGGCGCACATACTGGCGATATATCTGCTGAAATGTTGTTTAACGCAGGCGCAACGGCTGTCATCGTTGGGCATTCTGAACGTAGAACAGACCATGGCGAAAGTAATGCAACAATAAAAGCAAAGGCCGAAGCTGGTTTGCGTGCTGGTCTACTAACCATCGTTTGTATTGGTGAAACAGAAGCTCAGCGCAAATCTGGCGAAACACTTGCAGTCTTAAAAGACCAATTGGATGGTTCCATGCCAGATGGTTCACAAGCATCAGATGTGGTGGTGGCCTATGAGCCTGTTTGGGCAATCGGCACAGGATTAGTGCCATCTATTGATGATATAAAAGAAGCACATGTATTCATACGCGAAAACTTAAGCGCCCGATTTGGTGATGAAGGTGCGAAGATGCGTCTTTTATATGGCGGTTCTGTCAAACCATCAAATGCTGTTGAACTTATGGCAATTGCAAATGTTGATGGAGCACTGGTAGGGGGTGCAAGCTTGAAGGCAGATGATTTTCTGGGTATTTGTACTGCATATAATGAACTTGCATAAATTATTGCAATCCTGATTTTATTTCCCATCTCTAAAGAAAGTAAATCAGGGTTTGCACTCTTGTAACAACAGTGTAAAAGAGCAAAAAGTTTAATATTAAGGCTGTTGTAGAGCCTGTTTGAGGAAAATATGGAAACCGTAATCATTGTAATTCATTTGTTGATTGTTATCGCACTTGTAATTGTTGTTCTTCTACAACGTTCAGAAGGTGGCGCACTTGGCATGGGCGGCGGCGGTGGTGGCGGCGGCTTTATGTCGGCGCGTGGTGCAGCAAACGCATTAACCCGCACAACAGCCATTCTGGCAGCAGCATTTTTTGCAACTTCAATTGCACTTGGCATTATCTCAGGTGTTGAAGGCGGTGGTGTTTTGGACAATCTGCCTCTACAAGATCAACAAGGCGGAGAAGGTGGTATTCTTGACCAACTTCCTGGTGCTGGTGATTTTACGATCGGTGACGATAACGCGGAACCACAAGTGCCGACTGGAAACTAAAACTTGCAGAATAATTCATTCAAAATGCCTCGAATGAAAATTCGGGGCATTTTTTTTGGGATAGCGGCATTTTTTCCTTTTCGAATCCCATTTCTATCGTTAGTGCTTTAATCCCATGGCTCGTTATGTTTTTATCACTGGAGGCGTGGTTTCCTCACTTGGCAAAGGTCTTGCTTCAGCAGCTTTAGGCGCGCTGTTACAAGCCCGTGGGTACAAGGTTAGACTGCGTAAATTAGACCCTTATTTGAATGTTGATCCGGGGACAATGTCTCCTTATCAGCATGGCGAATGTTTTGTGACCGATGATGGGGCGGAAACCGACCTTGATCTTGGGCACTATGAACGCTTCACTGGGCGTCCTGCAAACCAGTCGGATAATATTACGACGGGGCGTATTTATTCAGACATCATCGCCAAGGAAAGACGTGGCGATTATCTGGGCGCAACTGTTCAGGTAATTCCGCATGTTACCAATGAGATCAAAGACTTCGTACTGGATGGAAACGAAGATTATGATTTCGTTCTGGTTGAGATTGGCGGTACTGTGGGTGATATTGAAGCGCTTCCATTCTTTGAAAGCATACGCCAGCTAGGTAATGATTTGCCGCGTGGTCAGTGTATTTATGTACACTTAACGCTTATGCCTTGGATTTGGGCGGCCGGCGAACTTAAAACCAAGCCGACACAGCATTCCGTTAAAGAATTACGCTCTATTGGTATTCAACCAGATATTCTGCTGGTGCGTGCTGATCGTGAAATTCCAAAAGAAGAGCGTCGCAAGCTTTCGCAATTTTGTAATGTCCGCCCATCAGCGGTAATTCAGGCGTTGGATGCAAGTTCCATCTATGATGTGCCGATGACCTATCACAAGGAAGGTCTTGACCAAGAAGTGCTGGATGCATTTGGAATTGATCCTGCACCCAAGCCAAACATGCGCGTTTGGGAAGAAATTAGCCACAAAATCCAAAACCCGGAAGGCGAAGTGAATATCGCCATTGTCGGCAAATATACAGTTTTGAAAGATGCCTATAAGTCGCTCATCGAAGCGCTTCAACATGGTGGTATTGCTAACGAAGTGAAAGTCAATCTGAAATGGATTGAGTCTGAGATGTTTGAGGGCGAAGATGCTGCCGAACATTTAGGCGATGTCGATGGCATTCTTGTGCCAGGTGGTTTCGGCGAACGTGGCGCGGAAGGCAAGATCAAGGCCGTCACTTATGCACGCGAAAACAAGATTCCATATTTTGGCATCTGCTTCGGTATGCAAATGGCCTGTATTGAAGCGGCAAGAAACCTTGCTGGCATCGAGAATGCAACTTCTACGGAATTGAATGAAAAAACCAAAGAGCCGGTCGTTGGCCTCATGACTCAATGGCTTAAGGGCAACCAGCTTGAAAAACGCGAAGCAGCAGGCGACATGGGCGGTACCATGCGCCTGGGCGCTTACCCACACCCGCTGAAAGCAGGGACGCTGATAGCAGAAACCTATAGCTCAACCGAAGTCTCCGAACGCCACCGCCACCGTTATGAGGTGAATATCGACTATAAGGAACGTCTGGAAGAAGCAGGCCTAATCTTCTCAGGCATGTCCCCAGACGGACTGCTGCCAGAAACCATAGAGTACAGCCAAGACGT
>CALDZF010000203.1 GCA_937944165.1 uncultured Rhizobiaceae group bacterium
CGTGTTAATCGCATCAGGGTTTGGACCATATCCTTCAAAAATACGGTCAGGAATATAGATTTCATTTTTCACACCATGATGGCTTAGAAACTTTGACATAAGCGCAGAAGAACTTGCACCATCGACATCATAGTCCCCGAAGATTGCTACCTGCTGTTTGTTTTGGATTGCATTGCAAATTCTACTGGCTGCTTGTTGCATATCCGTCAAGACATTGGGGTCTGGCATGAGATCACGAATGGAAGGGTATAAAAATGCCTGCGCTTCTTCCAGCGTAACACCGCGCCCTGCCATAACGCGGCCAATCAATTCCGGCACATCCAGAGTTTGAGAAATCGCAAGTGCCGTATTACGCGCCTTTGCGTCAAGACGCTCTACCCAACGCTGAGCACTGGCGGAAGATTTAACATCAAGAAAGGCACGTTCATCAGACATGTTAAAGAGTTAGCAGATGTAAGATTGTAAGCAAGCGTTCACTCACTTAAACTTGTATAGATTAAACAGGTTTTTAATTGAAAGAATTTCAAATACTGTGATTGTGAAGCAATGAACATTCAAAACAAATCATTCTATTTATCTGCAGAAGAAATCAAAGAATTTCAGACTGCCGGGTTAGAGCCTGAGTTCCCTACTGACCTAGCGAAACCACTGCGTGATGGCATGGAAAAATATGGTTTGTTTGCACCAGAGCAACTGGCCGGGCGTACCTTTCCCATTGCTTGTATAGCTTTGGAAATCACACAACGCTGTAATCTTGATTGCACACTTTGTTATCTTTCAGATCTTGCAGAAGCGGTAAAAGATGTTCCACTCTTTGAGCTTGAACGCCGCATAGAAATGATCCATGCGCATTATGGCGATAATACCAATATTCAAATTACAGGTGGTGATCCTACACTGCGCTCCATTCCTGATCTGGTAAAAATTGTTGAGATGATTAAGGCGCGAAATATGCGCTCAGCACTTTTCACCAACGGCATAAAGGCAAGCCGCAAAATGCTTGAGGCACTCTCACAAGCAGGGCTAAACGATGTTGTGTTCCATGTTGATATGACCCAAGAGCGCAATGGCTATAAAAGCGAAGAAGAGCTCAATAAAATCCGACTTGAATATATTGATCGCGCAAAAGGTCTTCCACTTCGTGTGATGTTCAACACTACTGTTTTTGAAGATAACTTCCGTGAAATACCGATGTTGGTTTCTTTCTTTGCTGACAATGCGAAGAGTATTGATTTATCCTCTTTTCAACTACAGGCAGATACTGGGCGTGGTGTCTTAAGAGCGCGCGATGCGCAGCTGATTACGCAAGAGTCTGTTATGCAACAACTTCGTGAAGGTACAGGGCTTGATTTGAATTACGACTACCCGCTTATCGGTCATTCAGATTGCAATAAATACACGAGCATTATGGTTTCAGGAAAAAGTCGAACTGTTTTGTTTGATGATCGGCCGTTCTTCAATCAGTTGTTTAAAATGCTTGCTAAGGTCGGTGACAATTGGGCTGAACCAAACATCGTGATACGCAAAGCAATACTAAAATCCATAACCAATCCTGCCCTGCTTTGGGGCGGAGTAAAGTTTTGGTTTAAGAAAGCCTGGGCATTGAAAGCTGGGCTAATGCAAGGAAAAGGAATTCACCGCCTGAATTTCTTTATTCATAATTTTATGGATGCGGAAAAACTGGAATTTGAACGCTGTGAGACTTGTATTTTTATGGTTGCCACTGCTGACGGCCCGCTTTCCATGTGCGTACATAATGCTAAGCGTGACCAGATGATTTCGAAACCCTCACGGGATAGAAATGGTAAAATAATCTGGAATCCACTTCCTGAAACATTAGACAAAAAAAATCTGCCCCTTAAAAAATTAAAAGGCAGATTGCGAGGCATGGCAGATAATAAGCGGCGGGTATCTGCCAAAAAAATTAATTAACTGGTAGAAGCTTTTTTCTTTTTCTTAGTTGTCTTTTTCTTCTTGGTTGTTTTGGTCTTTTTCTTAGTTGACTTTTTAGCGTCCTTTTTTACGTCAGCTTTTTTAGTCTTAGACGCTTTTTTTACGGTGTCTTTTTTTACTGCATCTTTTTTTGTTGTTTCTTTTGCAGTTGTATCCGTCTTCTTAGCCGTTTTTGTCTTCTTTTTGGTATCAGACTTTTTTGCAGTTGAAGTATCTGATGAAGAGCTTGTTGTTGACGCGCTTGAAGTGGAAGAAGAACTACTGGTTGTATCAGATGACGAAGATGCCGATGCGTTTGTTACTTTTTTCTTTGTTGTTTTCTTCTTGGCTGTTGATTGGTTAGCAGCACCACCACCTGGTTTTGCACGACAAAAAGCACTTACATTTGCGCCATTGGATCGCACATGCGCAGCCACATAAGAGCATTGGTTATTACCCTCACATGCAGACTGCGAAAGTCCTTTACAAATAGATTGAGAGTTTGCCCCTGTTGTTAGGATCAACAAACTTGCAAGAAAAACAGAAATGGCAAGTAGTATGACTTGTAGCGAAGTTTTTATTTTTATCATTTTATGTCCCGATAGATTTGATTCGGGTTTTTATAACATAAAAATGACGTTAGGGAAGCTTTTATTTAAACCTCCCCTAAAATTAGCTAAACTTGCTGGTATCCTGATGGCGTGCCTTGATTTCACGCACAGTGCCGGTAGCCGAACGCATAACGTCTGTATGCGTATGAATTTCACGTTTCTTTAACATACTATAAACAAAACTTAGCTAAAACCATCATTTAGTAGGAGCTATTATGATAAGTATGTTTATCTTGGCTTTTCCATTATGAATAGATAGCCACTCGCTATAGTCCAAAGCCCCAATGTAATAATTAGTAAAATAAATCTTATCAAATAAATCACTAGATTAGGGCTGTCAGGTATTATCTCGGCAACGTTCCAACCATCAGCATTATGTTTTTGAATCACTGCTTCAACTTTACCACGCGAACTACCAAATATTAGTCCAAGTATTCCACCACTGAAACTCACTCTAACTACTTTATTTATTTTTTGCATTTGTTCCTCCCAAT
The DNA here is from genome assembly GCA_937944165.1 of uncultured Rhizobiaceae group bacterium. Lineage (GTDB taxonomy): Bacteria > Pseudomonadota > Alphaproteobacteria > Rhizobiales > Rhizobiaceae > JAALLB01. The sequence goes on from CALDZF010000203.1 coordinate 3,038, forward strand.
TGGCTTTAAAAGCTAGGTTAAACGGACAACAAACAAAAGCATATTTTTCTAATGAAGCATTAGCTAAACTTGCTGGTATCCTGATGGCGTGCCTTGATTTCACGCACAGTGCCAGTAGCCGAACGCATAACGACTGTATGCGTATGAATTTCGCCTTTACCAAACTTAACGCCATCCAGCATATTGCCATCTGTTACGCCTGAAGCAGCAAAGAGCACATCGCCCTTTGCCATTTCATTCATCGCGTATTTTTTATTAGGGTCTTCAATACCCATGGTCTTTGCACGAGCAACTTTTTCCGGAGTATCAAGGATAAGACGTCCTTGCATTTGGCCACCAATACAGCGCAGTGCAGCTGCAGCCAAAACACCTTCTGGTGCGCCACCTGTGCCAAAATAAATATCAACACCTGTTTCTTCAGGCTCGGTAGTGTGAATAACGCCCGCCACATCACCATCGCCGATAAGCAGAATTGCTGCGCCTACCGCACGGATTTCTTCAATAATTTTTGCGTGGCGCTGACGATCCAAAACACAAGCGGTAAGTTGATTAACCTCACAGCCCTTTGCTTTTGCTACCGCAGAAAGATTTTCTGAAATAGACATATCCAAATCAATCAGACCTTCTGGATAACCAGGGCCGATTGCAATTTTGTCCATGTAAACATCGGGCGCATATAACAGGCTTCCCCCCTCTGCCAGCGCAATTACTGCTAATGAATTAGGTTGGTTTTTTGCACAAATTGTCGTGCCTTCCAGTGGATCAAGAGCAATATCCACTTTAGGTCCTTTTTTAGTGCCTACCTCTTCCCCGATGAAAAGCATAGGTGCTTCATCACGTTCACCTTCACCAATAACCACGGTGCCATCAATAGGCAGATTATTAAGTTCTGTACGCATGGCATCAACGGCAACCTGGTCAGCGGCTTTTTCATCACCTTGGCCGCGAAGACGCGCAGCAGCAACGGCTGCTGCTTCGGTTACACGAGCAAGCTCTAATGTTAAAATACGATCTAGTGCCGCAGTATTTTCTTTAGCCATTTTGGCAGTCCCCTATTTTTCAATTCGTATCATCTGCGGTTGACTGCTCAAGAAGGTATCCTTGCCAATCGTTTCAAGTGCTTCACGCACAGCAGACTCGGTTGTTGCATGTGTTATAAGAATGATTGTCTTGTTCATATTGGCTTGATTAGCCTCACCATGTTGGACAATTGATTCAAGAGAAATTTTATGTTTAGCCATAGTTGCTGCAATGATTGCAAAAACACCTGCGTGGTCCTTAACGCTCATGCGAATAAAATAACCACCTTCATGGCTTTGCATTTGCGCTTTTTTATAAGGTGCTAATTCATTTGCAGGTTTACCAAGTGCTGGCACGGTTTGCGCGCCTGGCAGACATTTGGCAATATCAGCAATGTCTCCTGCCACGGCAGATGCAGTGGCATCACCACCTGCACCTGGGCCTGACATTACAAGATTGCCAACCACATCAGCATCAATTGCAACAGCATTCGTTACACCTGAAATTTGCGCAATGGCACTATCAAGCGGAACCATTGTAGGGTGCACGCGTTGTTCAATGCCGCTATCGGTTTTTACAGCAACGCCTAGAAGTTTAATACGGTACCCCAGACTTTTTGCAGCTTGAATGTCTTGCGTAGTGATACTTGAAATACCCTCAACGTAGATTTCATCAGCAGCAATTTGCGTACCAAAAGCAAGTGAGGTTAAGATTGCAAGCTTATGAGCTGTATCAAAGCCTTCAACATCAAAGGTAGGATCTGCTTCCGCATAACCAAGTGCTTGCGCGTCTGCAAGGCAATCATCGTATGAAATACCTTCACGCTCCATACGGGTCAGCATATAATTACATGTACCATTCATGATGCCATAAATGCGTTCAACATTATTGGCTGTGAGTGTTTCGCGCATGGTCTTGATTATTGGGATGCCACCTGCAACAGCAGCTTCAAAATTTAACAGTGCGCCTTTTGCTTCTGCAATTTTTGCCAGCTCAACACCATTCTTGGCAAGCATTGCCTTATTGGCTGTTACGACATGTTTACCGCCATCAAGTGCCTTGCGTGAAGCTTTCAGTGCAACATCGCCTTCACCACCTATAAGCTCAACAAAAACATCAATTTCATCTGATGCAGCCAAGTCTTCAGCATTATCAAACCATCTATACGCTGATAAATCCACACCGCGATCTCTTGTTTTGTCGCGAGCATTAACGGCTGCTATGACAATCTTGCGGGCACAACGTTCTTGCATCATTTTTGCATTTTTATTCAGGACACTAATTAAGGCTATGCCTACGGTGCCTAGTCCAGCAATTCCAAGTCTGAGTGGATGGTTGCTCATTAAACATTCCATATTTTGATTTTTCAGATAACTAGCCTGATGATTAAGTTCTTTTGCAATGTTTCGACACCAGTTGCAAGGTCGCACATCGCTTATTCTCAGACTATTTAGTTGGATTGTTGTGCCTGAGCCTAGTTTTGAATTTGATTTACGGCATTACCATAATGGGTTTGAGCTTTTTGTTGTAATTCACGGATTGAGCGCTGTTTAGCCGCCAACTCTGCATCGGTTACAACCGCATTATTTTGCGCTGCTGTATTTTTTAACTCTTGAATTTTTTGAGCTTGTTGTTGCGCTGTCAATGGTTCGTTGGGGCCATTTGCCTCTTTAAAAGGGTTAGTCAATTCGCCACTGGAAGAAGGCTGATTGGCTTTTTCGCGTATTTCGGCAATAGCCTGCTCACGTTGAACAGGATCATATTTAGGCTCTTTTTCAGGTTGAGACAATTGTTGAGGCTGGGTATCAACTTGCGAAAACGTATCTGAAACGCATCCAGACAACATCAACCCCAAGGCTAATAGCCAAGCATGTTTT
>CALDZF010000204.1 GCA_937944165.1 uncultured Rhizobiaceae group bacterium
TCTTCTACATCACAATCTAAAAGCATTTTAGAACCAACACTATCAGCCAGTGGCTTTACACGTTTGCCAAAGCCATCGCCTTGATAGGTGAAAGCAAGTTCAGCACCCTGATCTGCCAGTTGTTTTGCAATGCCCCAGGCAATTGAATGGTTATTGGCAACGCCCATAACCAGACCACGTTTGCCCTTCATTAAATCTCCCATATCAGCTCCTAACCGTTATAGCGCTGGAGCGCGAGAGTTGCATTTGTTCCACCAAATCCGAATGAATTGGATATGACTGTATTGAGTTCTGCGTTATCGATGCGTTCGCGAATGATGTTGACATCGGCAAATTCCGGATCAAGCTCTTCGATGTGTGCGCTTTTTGCAATGAATTTATTGTTCATCATCAACAGGCAATAAATTGCTTCCTGAACACCAGTGGCGCCCAATGAATGACCGGTCAGAGATTTGGTTGCAGAGATCGGAGGGCATTTATCCCCGAACACTTCCTTGATTGCACCAATTTCCTTGGCATCTCCCACAGGTGTAGAAGTGCCATGCGGATTAATATAATCAATCGGATTATTTACCGTTTCAAGCGCCATCTGCATACAGCGAACTGCCCCTTCGCCAGAAGGCGCAACCATGTCACTGCCATCAGATGTTGCGCCATAGCCAATAATTTCTCCGTAAATTTTTGCACCGCGCGCTTTTGCATGTTCAAGCTCTTCCAGAACCAGAACACCTGCGCCACCCGCAATCACAAATCCATCACGGTTCGCATCGTATGCGCGGGACGCTTTTGAAGGTGTGTCATTAAACTTGGATGACATCGCACCCATCGCATCAAAGAGGTTCGACATGGACCAATCCAGATCTTCTGAACCGCCTGCAAAGATAATATCCTGCTTACCCATTTGAATGGTTTCATAAGCATTCCCAACACAGTGGTTGGAAGTTGCACAGGCTGACGTAATCGAATAATTCACGCCTTTGATTTCAAACTGCGTACCAAGCACGGCGGAAGCGGTGGAACTCATTGCTTTTGGAACAGCTGTCGGCCCAACACGTTTTGGGCCTTTTTCGCGGGTTATATCAGCGGCTTCAAAAATTGTTTTGGTAGAAGGTCCGCCAGACCCCATGATAATCCCTGTGCGTGGGTTTATCACGTCACCGGTTTCAAGACCTGCATCTTGGATGGCTTGCTCCATGGCAATGTAATTCCAAGCTGTACCCTTAGCCATGAAACGAGCAGTTCTGCGATCAAGCACTTCAAAAGGGTCAAGATCAGGTGCGCCTTGCACCTGACAACGAAAACCATATTTCACATGGTCTTCAGCAGTTTTAATACCGGACTTTGCTTCTCGTAAAGAACCAAGGACCTCTTGGGTGTTATTACCGATGGATGAGACAATGCCCATGCCTGTTACGACAACGCGTTTCATGTTTTTCTTCCTTATAAACTTGTTTTAAGAAGCTTTTTCTTTTGAAAGACCGACTTTAAGATCCTTGGCTGTATAGATGGTTTCGCCATCGGCTTTTAACCAGCCATCGGCAATGCCAAGAACAAGACGGCCACGCATAACACGTTTGAAATCTATGCCATACTCAACAAGTTTTGTTTTAGGCGTGACCATGCCCTTGAATTTAACTTCACCTGTAGAGAGCGCCATGCCGTAACCCTCGCCACCAGACCAACCGAGGAAAAATCCTGTAAGTTGCCACATGGCATCAAGACCAAGACAGCCCGGCATAATTTCATTTCCGATAAAGTGACACGGAAAAAACCATGCATCAGGTTTGATATCAAATTCAGCCCGGATCATCCCTTTGCCATATTCACCGCCTTCTTCATCAAGCTGGGTGATACGATCAAACATAAGCATGGGGGGTGCAGGCAACTGGGCATTGCCCTGGCCAAAAAGCTCACCCTTTCCACATGCAATTAATTCTTCATAGCTGTAACTTGTTTGGCGATCAGTCATATATGCCTGCTTTGTTATTAATAATAATTAAAATTGCTTCGTTGCTATTTAGCACATGAAAATAGCCTCTGCCAAAGGAAGATTTACACTTTTATTGTGAAGTTAAGACGTAAAGCAGATTATAAGGCAAGTTAATTGACGTAATGGTCAGACTTTATATGGTTTTGAGTTCCTTTATTCCTATTGCGTATAATGCTGGTTGGAATTATATTAGGTTGCATAAGTTTTACAAAATGCAAGATAATACCAATGTTGAATAAATTTGAAAATCTTGATGTCATCTTGCGTGAAGCAAAATTGCGTCCAACTCGCCAAAGAATTGATCTTGCCAAGTTGCTATTTTCAAAAGGTGACAGGCATATTTGTGCCGAGGCTTTATTTGAAGAGGCTTGCAACGCTGGTGTAAACGTATCGCTCGCAACGATTTATAATACATTACATCAATTTACGGATAGTGGTTTGTTGCGTGCAATCACAGTCGATTCCAGCAAAACTTATTTTGATACAAATACTGGCGATCACCATCATTTTTATCTTGAAGATACTGACGAATTAATTGATATGCCAGATGGCTATGTTCAGGTTGATAATCTGCCAAACCCACCTGAAGGCTTGGAGATTAGTGGCGTTGATGTGGTCGTGCGTGTCAGACCTGCTGGAAGAAACTGATTACTCTTCTATCAGTTCGTCAGGATACACACCCCAGATATTGGCTTTGTTGACATAACCATCTGATTTTTCAATAGTTACGTGGCACCAATTTTCATCACAATAATCAACCGCAGCTATTACTCCAGGCTCAATTCGAGCAATGGTTCTTGATGCCGGGTCTGCTTTTGATTTTAAATCAGCGCGACCCTTGTTCTTGTCTTCTTCCCAAGGATTGATAATAGCTGTACGCTTGCCTGCAAGTAGCGAATGTAACATCCAGCCTTCATTGCCTTGCGCATCGCGTACCTTACGCCAATTATCAAACTCTTGAATAATTTCCATCGGCAATCCACGTTTGACATATTGCCAATTAACCTGGAATCTCGATCCAGGACCAACTCGCATGTTTGCCTTGTTGGACTTTAAACTTACAAATCGAGGAATTGGAAGTCCAGTTTTGCCAACACCTGAAGATTGGGCATGTGCTATTGACGAAAGTGACGCTGTTAAAATGAAACCCAAAGCAATGGCACTTAATAATGACTTCGAGATTAGCTTTGACAAATTCACTTAATTCACCCTTATGATTTGTTACAAATGAAATGGTTACTTTGGTGTTGCCAGTCTGGCCTTATAAATATATCTACTACTTTAATATTCTAAGACAGTTAACACCTCGTCAACATTTGGCTTTATGTCGTTATCGGAATTTAAAAATGAGCAAGAAAAAACCTGTTGTAATTGTAACCCGTAAGTTGCCTGATTCTGTTGAGACAAGAATGAGGGAGTTATTTACAACGTCTCTTAATTTGGAAGATATACCATTAACGGACGAGCAATTGCTGGAAGCGGTTCAAAAAGCTGATGTTCTTGTGCCTACGGTAACAGATACAATTGATGCTGAATTGCTTGAAAAAGCAGGGCCACAATTAAAATTAATCGCTAATTTTGGCAATGGTGTTGATAATATCGACGTAGCGGCGGCAGGCAAAAAAGGTATCACGGTAACCAATACGCCTAATGTTTTAACAGAAGATACAGCCGATATGGCCATGGGTTTGATGATTGCCGTATCAAGACGCTTTGTGGAAGGTGCACAAGCCATCAACAAGAGCGAATGGCACGGTTGGTCTCCAACCTGGATGTTGGGAAATCGCATCTGGGGCAAACGCCTTGGCATAATCGGCATGGGGCGGATAGGAACCGCAGTGGCAAGGCGTGCCAAGGCTTTTGGGCTTTCCATACATTACCATAATCGCAATCAGGCAAGTGCTGCTGTTGAAGAAGAATTGGAAGCAACCTATTGGGATAGTCTTGACCAGATGTTGCCGCGTGTTGATTTTCTATCCATTAACTGTCCTTACACAACTGAAACCTACCATATGCTTTCTCAAGAACGCTTGGCGCTTATGCAACCTGGTGCTGTTATTATCAATACGGCACGTGGTGAGGTGATAGATGAGAAGTCACTAATTCTGGCAATATCACACGGCAAGATTGCTGGTGCAGGATTGGATGTTTTTGAAAATGAACCTGCCGTTAGTGAAGATCTCATGAAGCTTGTTAAAAAAGGCAAGGTTGTTGTTTTACCGCGTATGGGTTCAGCGACTAGAGAAGGGCGCGTAGAAATGGGTGACCGTGTTTTGATTAATATTAGAACATGGGTAGACAGTCATCGTCCACCAGATCGTGTGTTACCAGTTGAGGGATGATCCATCATGAAAGCCATCACATTTGGCTCTGCCATGATAGATATTATTACGGTCGTCAGTTCGCAATCCATTGAGCAGCTTTCGCTATCTAATTCCAATAAGCAATTTTTACTGGTTGAGCCTGGCCGTAAAGTCGAAGCGGAAAGGATTACAAGACACATTGGTGGCGGTGCGTTAAATACAGCTATCTGTTTTGCAAAGCTTGGATGTGCGTCTACGCCTATTGTAAAAATGGGCGATGATGTGCCGCGTGATTATATCCTAAAGAATTGCGAAGCTCATGGCCTTGATATGAGTAAAATTCTGATTGATACCAATCAGGCTACGGGTTCTGCGGTAATGATAGCAAGCCATGAAAAAAATGCTGCAATCTTTACACAACGCGGCGCCAATACCTCTCTAAATCAAATTGATCTTGATAAAATAACACCTTTTAAAGCTGATATTATTCATGCAGCACCTTTAAGTGAGGCTTCTGCTAACATGCTGCCTGCAATTGCTGAACTGGCTAAAAATGCAGGTGCATTTTTCTCATGTAATCCAGGTATTAGACAAATTACGACCCGCTCCAATACAGTTCTTTCGGCAGCAAAAAATATGTCTATGATTTCAATCAATGAGGTTGAAGCAGCAGCCCTTGTGCCATGTCTTTCTGCAATTGATTCTAAACTTGATTGGGGTAAGGCTTCCAAAGGTGAAGTTAAGATCCAATCTCAGGGCGTAGAAATCAGCCTTTTAAAGTTTTGTGAAACACTCCAAGCACATGGACCGGAAAATGTTTTAATTACCCATGGCGCGCAAGGTGCTTATCTATATGATGGCAAAACACTACACCATCAAAAGGTTATCCCTATACAGGTTGCAGGTACTGCGGGTGCAGGCGATTCATTTGTTTCCACATTGGCCTGGGGGTTGCGTTCTGGCCACTCGGCCAAACAAGCGTTGTTGCAAGCAGCCCATAATGCGTCTTCTGTCGTATCTTATGTGAATACAACTGATGGCTTGTTAAGTGCGGATGAATTATTAAAGCGAGCCTCTTAAACCCCTGTTGAGCCAAAACCGCCAGAGCCGCGCTCTGT
>CALDZF010000205.1 GCA_937944165.1 uncultured Rhizobiaceae group bacterium
ATTCTTCGCCAGTCTTTGAGCCTGTTAAAGGCATTTTCGACTTTATAGCGCTGTTTATACAAGGTTTTACAATAGTCAGCAGGGGCATTGCGACCTTTTCTAGGCGGTATGCAAGCTTGTATGCCTTTGGCTTTTAACGCAGCACGATATTCATCACTGTCGTACCCTTTATCACCAATCATGGTGGTGGCATTTGGCAAGGCAGGATAGAGTATTTTCGCGCCAATATGATCAGAGACCTGTCCACCAGTTAGCGCCATGACAATTGGTTTGCCATCATCATTGACGACCGCGTGGAGCTTGGAGTTCAAGCCACCTTTTGTTCGCCCAATATGACGGGGAACATCCCCTTTTTTGCAAGACTGCAAGCAGTCCTGTGAGCTTTGATGTGAGTAGCGTCAATCTGAAGTGTCTCAGGTATAGCATCATTGCATGCCAACTCACTGAATATAAGATCAAAAACACCCAATCGGCTCCATCGGACAAACCTATTATACAAGGTTTTGTGAGGACCATATCTGGTTGGTGCATCACGCCAGCGAAGGCCATTTTTGATGACATGAATAATCCCGGATAACACACGTTGATCATCTGTTCGTGGAACACCATGCGATAATGGAAAATAAGGTTCAATCAATGACAATTGCTCATCAGAAAGCCAAAATAAATCAGACATCTCAAACTCCTTCGTTGCAAACCTTGAATCTGATTTGCAGAAAAAGTTAAAGGCTAAAATTAATAGGTCCTGAGCCTAAGTTTTAAGGTTAGGAGATATGCCCATCTTCATTGCATATTTTCGTAACGGCTTAATAGAGCCAAGCGCATGTAAACCTAATCCCCGCATTATTTGCATGGGAAGAAAATCAGAAATCAAACTTCGATTTAACAAATCGACGCCATAAGTTCTTGTATTAATATCTGCCTTGCGTGATCTGTCATACAGTTCGCCACGGTTTTCCTGGTTTGTATAGCGAGCTAAAACACCTGAAATTGCTTCTATATCCCTTATGCCCAAATTAAAGCCTTGCGCACCAATAGGCGGAAACACATGGGCGGCTTCGCCAACTATAGCGTAATTATGATTGCCAAATTGATTAGCCACTAGACCTTTTATAGGAAAGCTTTTTGGTTGCGAGTTGAGTGTTATTTTGCCTAAAAACGATTGCATTTTTTGTTCGATTTTTAATTCAAACTCATGATTGGATAAATCTAATAATTCTTTAACAGTCTGCGGCGTTTCCATCCAGACAAGGCCAGCTTTATGGTGGTCATGTGGTACTATCGTAAATGGGCCTGAATTTGTGTGAAACTCTGTGCTTGTATATTGTGTGGATTTTTCATGTTTAAAATCAACCACCAAGGCAGTTTGTGGATATTCCCACTCACGTGCCGTTATTTGTTTGTTTTGTCTAACAAAAGAATTTCCACCGTCAGCGCCGATGACAAAGCCTGCCACAATGGTTTGACACGATTGTAAGGTTATATGTTCCTTGCCATTTATTGACGTTATGTCTTCGACTATGGAGTTGATTCGCTTAATATTTTCAGTTTTATCTATTGTTGCATTTAATGAATCCAAAACGTCCTGATTACGCAGATTATAGCCGAAAGCTTCAAGATCGATTTCGCTTGCATGAAAATCTACCTGAGGGGTTCTTATTAATCTCTTAGTGTCATCGATAATACGCATGGTTTTTAGGGGGAAAGCCTTGATTTTAAGTTCTTCCCATAATCCAATCTTTTCGTAAAATTGAACTGTATGCATTAAAAACGCTGTGGTGCGGGGGTCGTCAAGAGATTGCTCTGGTGCACATAGGGTAACATCAGTAGCGTTACTGGCAAGTTTAAATGCTGTTGTTAAACCAACCAATCCACCTCCAATAACACAAATATCTGTTGTAATATTGTTTTTCGACATTGTCTCTTCGCAAATCTTTACACATTACAGTGCATATTGTTGTTTTAATCCACATGTCAAAGATGACACAATAGCGCATGAATGCTATAGGCTCAGGATATATTAATTCTATTGAAACAGCGTTCGTTATAACCATAACTTCCATAACGATTCTTAATGTGGAAATACACACTAAGAACCAAGGAAATCAAACTTACAACCTTCGCAAGCATTGTTTTAATTGAATTAATAAGTCTTATATGCGCATTGATTTGTGAAGTTTAAAGTGGAGTAATCATGTTTGGTTTATCGCGATCAGCGCTTTGGGCTTTTTCCATACATATTTTAACGGCATCCGGTGCTTTTTTAGCTTTTCTTTCTATTGTTGCTGCCGCGGAAGATAATTTTCCTAAAGCATTCTTTTGGCTTGGTATGGCGTTAATTGTGGACGGTATTGATGGCCCTTTAGCGCGCAAGCTGGAAGTTAAGAAGTGGTGGCCACATTGGTCTGGTGATACACTGGATAATGTAATTGATTATGCAACTTTCGTAATGATACCAGCATTTATTCTATACCAAAGCGGTCTTTTGGATTTAACTGATGTAAATGGTGATAAGGAAGAACTTTTGAGCAAGTTTACCTCCTTCACAGCGGCAGCAGTGATTGTCATTACCAGCGCAGTTTACTATGCGGATACGCGCATGAAGACCGAAGACTATGGTTTTAAAGGGTTTCCTGTATGTTGGAACATGGTCGTGTTCGCATTATTTGTTGTCTCGCCATCACCAACATTTTCACTCATATTTATTATTTTTACAGCAATTATGACTTTTGTTCCTGTCACTTTTATTCACCCTGTAAGAGTTAAGCCTTTAAGAAAAATCAGCCTTTTTGCTTTCCTGATATGGGGGATAACAGGACTTTCTGCAGTTTATTTTAATCTGGATAACCCAATTTACATTGATGCGATATTTGCAGCCTCCAGTATTTACCTTTTCTGCATAGGCTTTGTTTTGCAAATGGTTGGAAAGCTTAAATAGTTTATTTTCATTGGGAATAACCTCTAGTTTTTCTGGATTTATGCTGGTTTTCAGTATTAATTGCACAAATGAAATCTGTCGTGAAAAATACACCACTTCAAGCTTTGGATGATATGCTAACTGTAAGTAATATCACAAAACTATATGGTGATTTTGCTGCCAATAAAAATATTGACTTTAATATTTTGCCTGGCGAAATTCATGCGCTTTTAGGTGAAAATGGCGCGGGGAAATCGACTCTCGTAAAAATGCTATACGGATCGCTTCAGCCAAGTTCTGGTCAAATACTTTGGAAAGGCGAGCCTGTATCTATCAATTCACCATCCTTTGCTCGCAAACTTGGTATTGGAATGGTGTTTCAGCATTTTTCACTTTTTGACGCTTTAAATGTTTCTGAAAATATTGCGTTATCGCTTTCACCAGATTTAACTATTGCGGAAGTTGCCGCAAAAGCCAAAGAACTTTCTACTCACTATGGTTTGCCGTTAAACCCTGATGCCTTAATTGGTGATTTGTCCGTCGGTGAAAGGCAGCGTGTTGAGATTGTTCGTTGCCTGATGCAAGATCCAGAATTGATTATTTTGGATGAACCGACATCAGTGTTAACACCACAAGAAGCTGAAAAACTATTTAAGACCTTGGATATATTGAAGGCCGAAGGGCGCTCAATATTATTTATTTCTCATAGATTGGATGAAGTACGTAGGCTTTGTGACCGTGCAACAATATTGCGTTTTGGTGAAGTTAGTGGTGCTTGTGATCCAAGTAAGGAAACAAGTGCAAGTATAGCGCGTATGATGGTTGGAAATGACGTTAACATCATTAAAAAAGGCGCATCAGTTTCTAGTGATGATGTCTTGCTTGAAGCTTCGCAGCTTTCTCAGCCAGCAATAACCCCATTTGCGATTGAGCTAAATAATATAAATTTCAAGGTTCATTCAGGTGAAATACTGGGCATTGCAGGCGTTGCGGGTAATGGTCAGTCAGAATTGTTTGATGTGATCTCTGGCGAAATTATTGCTGATAAAGATGACAACATCAAAATTCGTGGAAAAGATGTTGGCGGACTATCTATCAATAAACGTCGTAAACTTGGAGCATCATTCGTACCTGAAGAAAGACTAGGCCACGGGGCAATTTCACAATTTCACTTAAGCGATAATATGCTTTTGGCAAGGCACCAATCAGACGTCGTTGCTTTTCAACGTATGGGCCGCATAGGAGTGGTCTGGCGTGAAATGGTCGAAAAAGCCACCAAACGTGTTTGTGAAATAATGGATGTGCGAAAAGCGGATATTGATCCGATTGCTGCATCTTTATCAGGTGGTAATTTACAAAAATTCATTATAGGGCGAGAGCTTGACCGACAACCTTCTGTGCTTGTAATAAACCAACCCAGTTGGGGAGTTGATGCTGGTGCTGCTTTGCATATCAGGCAGTCGATTGTTAATCTTGCTAAGTCAGGCTCAGCAATTCTAGTAATCTCGCAAGACTTGGATGAAATCTTTGAATTATCAGACCGTATAACAGTCATGTTTGATGGAAAATTATCTGAACCGTTGGATACTTCCAAAACTAATCGTGAAGAAATTGGCTTGCTGATGGCAGGTGTTGGCATAAATGAGGGCAAACATGCAGCCTGATTTTAGTATTCGCCTTGAAAAACGTGCAACAACCTCAACCTTTTTTGCTTATTTCTCGCCTTTCATAGCCTTAATCATGATGTTGATTGCGGGTGGAATGCTTTTCTTTCTCATGGGACATAATCCGTTTAAAGCGCTTTATGTTTATTTCATTGAACCTTTAACAGACACTTGGACGCTGCACGAGCTTGCGATTAAATCTTCACCCCTGATTTTAATTGCGACTGGTCTTTGCCTTTGTTTTCGATCTGGCAATTGGAATATTGGAGCTGAAGGTCAATTCATTATGGGTGGAATTGCTGGCGCCAGTATTCCTGTATTTTTTCCTGAATTTACAAGTTTTTGGATTTTACCCTTAATGCTGATTTCTGGTGTTTTGGGGGGTATGGTTTGGGCATTAATTCCTGCTATTTTAAAAAACAGATTTGGAACAAATGAAATTCTTACAAGTCTAATGTTGGTGTATATTGCGGGGCATTTTCTGGATTGGATTGTAAGAGGGCCTTTTAGAAATCCGGAAGGGTTTAATTTTCCAGGCTCTATAAGTTTCTCGCAGTGGCAGGTTTTACCCGAAGTTTTTTCATCAGGTCGTATGCATTATGGAATGATATTTGCTATTATTGGTGTAATTGTTGTTTGGTTTTTACTTTCTAAAACCATGAAAGGTTTTGAAATTCTTGTTATTGGACAAGCGCCGAGAGCAGGGCAGTTTGCCGGTTTTTCCCCTCAAAAAACAACGTTATTTGTCTTTCTTGTTTCAGGCGCTTTTGCAGGGCTTGCAGGTATTGCGGAAGTATCTGGAGCTATACAACAACTTCGCCCATCCATTTCGCCTGGTTATGGGTTTACGGCAATTATTGTTGCATTTTTAGGCAGATTAAATCCGCTTGGCATTTTTGCTGCAGGCATTGTGCTGGCACTTTCGTACCTTGGGGGAGAAGCTGTTCAAATTTCTCTTAATGTAACGGACAAGATTGCAAATGTATTTCAGGGCTTATTGTTATTCTTTGTTCTTGGCTGTGACACGCTAATTCACCATCGTATTCGATTTGGTCATTCTTGGGGCTTTATAAAACAAGGAGTGCAACATGGGACTGGTTGAAGCAATTTTGCTAACTGTCTTTACTGCTGCGACGCCCTTACTAATTGCAGCCCTGGGTGAATTAGTCACGGAGCGTTCTGGAGTGTTAAACCTTGGGGTTGAAGGTATGATGATTATGGGAGCAATTTCCGGTTTTGCTTTTGCGATTTATACTGGCAATCCATACATGGGCGCGCTTGCTGCCATTATTATCGGCGTTTTATTTTCTCTGCTCTTTGCATTCTTAACAATCAGTCTCGTTACCAATCAGGTAGCAACTGGGCTTGCCTTGACGATATTAGGGCTTGGCTTGTCAGGGCTTTGGGGTGAAGCTTTTATTGGCGTTCCTGGTATAAAACTTCAGCCCATAATTGTACCGTTGCTTTCTGATATTCCGTTTTTTGGAAAGTTATTTTTTCAACAAGACATAATTTTTTATTTTTCGATTTTATTACTAATTGGCGTTAGCTGGTTTTTATTTAAATCAAGAGCGGGATTGGTGCTTCGTGCAGTTGGTGACAGCCATACTTCTGCCCATGCACTTGGGTTATCTGTTATTAAAACACGTTATCTAGCCGTAATGTTTGGTGGCGCATGTTCAGGGCTTGCAGGGGCTCACTTATCGCTTGTTTATACAACACAATGGATTGAGAACATGACAGCTGGCAGAGGATGGATTGCCTTGGCTCTAGTAGTATTTGCTTCTTGGAGACCCAATAGGGTGTTGATAGGTGCATATTTATTTGGTGCAGTAGGAATAGCCCAATTGCATATTCAAGCGCTTGGCTTCAAAATACCAACACAATTTTTGTCAGCTTTACCTTATTTGGCAACAATAGTTGTGCTTGTGATTATTTCACAAAACCGAAGACTGACAATGGTCAATACACCAGCTTCCCTTGGCAAAGGGTTTGTGGCAGATAAATAAAAAAAGACGCATAACGTATATAAAATTATTTGAATAACAGGGTAAAAGGAAAATTTAATGAAAAAACTTTTAGCATCTATAGCTGGTTTAGGGCTTGGATTACTCGCTTCTACAGGTGTAAGCTTTGCAGCAGATACAAAAGCATGTTTCGTCTATGTAGGGCCGATAGGTGATTTTGGCTGGTCTTATCAGCACGACCAAGGCCGTCTGGCCGTAGAAAAAGAACTTGGAGTTGAGACTGCATTCCAGGAAAGTGTCCCAGAAGGGGCTGATGCGGAGCGTGCCATTGAACGCTTTGCGCGTTCTGGCTGTAATATTATTTTCACAACCTCATTTGGTTATATGGAGCCTACCAACAAGGTTGCAAAGAAGTTTCCTGATGTGAAATTTGAACACGCAACAGGCTTTAAGCGTGAGAGCGAAAATGTATCTACTTATAGTGGTAAATTTTATCAAGGCCGTTACGTGCAAGGTAAAATTGCCGCTATGGAGTCAAAGTCAGGTGTGGCAGGTTATATTGCCTCATTCCCAATTCCAGAAGTTGTGCGTGGCATCAATTCATTTATCCTTGGTGCGCAATCTGTTAATCCAGACTTCAAGCTAAAAGTTGTGTGGGTGAACTCATGGTTTGATCCAGGCAAAGAAGCCGATGCGGCCAATACGCTTGTGGCACAAGGTGCAGATATTCTAACGCAACACACAGATTCAACTGCCGCGATGCAAGTTGCTCAAGAAAAAGGCGTCAAGGCCTTTGGTCAAGCATCAGACATGATTAACTTTGGCAAAGACGTCCAACTAACAGCGATCATTGATGATTGGTCACCTTATTACATTGAGCGTGTGAAAGCGATTAAAGATGGCACTTGGAAACAACACGACGTCTGGCTTGGCATGGATAAGGGCGACGTTGTCATGGCGCCTTATACAAACATGAAGCCAGAAACAGCAAAAGCAGCTGCTGAAATCGAAGCCAAGATTAAAAGTAACGAGTTTGAGCCTTTCACTGGCCCAATAACAAAGCAAGATGGCACCGAGTGGCTTAAAGACGGCCAAAAGGCTGATATTGGTACGCTACTTGGAATGAACTTTTATGTTAAAGGCGTTGATGATCAGCTTCCACAATAAGCTTGATTAGCCAAATCTTAGGGAAGGGAGCTTTAATGCTCCCTTTTTTGTTTTATGAGTAAAATAAGGCTTGAAAAAGCGTAATGAATATCGCATAGCCTTACCACTAGCCACATAAGGCATCAGGAGAGGTGACAGAGTGGCCGAATGTACCGGTTTTGAAAACCGGCGTGCGCGCAAGCGTACCGTGGGTTCGAATCCCACCCTCTCCGCCATTTTTCTTGTTAACTAATTGTTTTTAATAAAGAAAAATTCAAAAAATAAAAATATACCACATACCAACCCACATAAAATTTTTATTTGAACGCATAAAATACAAATAAATTCGCCACTATTTACGTAAATAATTTTAGGGTTACACTATCGAACCAATTCAAAATTTATTGGAACTCGTTTCTAAAGCAACACAATCTAGGACACTCTTTGAGTCGTCGTGGAAATTGTCATGACAATGCAGTCGCAGGAAACTTCTTTAGCTTGTTTAAGCGTGAACGCGTCCGCAGAAAAACCTATAGTGCACAAGATGAAGCAAGATTAGACGTGTTCGATTACATTGAGATGTTCTACAACCCAAAACGCAAACATGCTAACAACGGAATACTGACGCCAATCAATTTTAAAAAGCAGCAGAAAATAAAACTGCAGGGTGTCTAACAAACTCAGGGCTATTCAGACTGAAATATTCTTTCTTCAATTTTTTAAAATAACAAAAATGCATAACAGATTTTAAATTAATGATTATAAATTATGAAATGAATTTTACGGTTATATAATATTATTATAATACAATTTTCCTTACTTAAAATTGACAAAGGTACTCTTAATGGAATATGTAAATTATATCTATTTTGCTCTTTATGTAGCTGTTGTGATCATACTTTTTATTAATTACAGAGCCGTATTTTATGGGGTAATTATAGCATCATTGATATCAGCATTTATAGTACCCTTATTAGTCGTTGATAACAGAACTATTGAGGAAAAATGTTTTGACATAGGAAAAGCAACTTCGCATTATAGGTCAGGAAAACCTGTGACGTACAATGTACATCCCGATTGTGAATATCTCAATAGCTCTGATTCTGAATGATAATTTAAGTAATATTGATAGAGTCTGATTCAAAATTTAACAGTAGCAGAAAGAATAATGAAATTTCGCAGAAAATAACATTTTGAAGGCACTAATTTCCATTGGTCTTTCTGGGTGATTGCTGCTTAAGTATCTCTAAAGCGGCATTTAATATGTCGTAAATTGAATTTCCAATCAGACTTTTAATGATCAGTTCCAACTTAGTGCTAAATCCCACAATTGATTTAACCGTCAAACCACGGGTTACAATCATTCACTGTAATACCGCTCATCAAATATTATTGGTTCAGGTGCCCAAGTGAAGAACCACGCGCCTTCAAACGCTACATCTTGATGTGATCTTGAGACATCAAAGAGACGAAGTTCAGAACCTTTGAATTTACCGCTTTCGATAACACCGATAACCTCGTACTGTTTAAAACTACCTGACCACCAATGCCAGCCTACCGTGCGCTCAACGCGGTCTGCTTTAATTTTTATTCCTTTACGCGCGATCCCTATGACTGGGAATCCTCCTGTGCTAATATTTTCTTCTGACGAGTTTCTGCCGTGGCGTTCGTGGATTTCAATTGATAGTGGCGCTGAATAAAAGCGCCCTTCTGGCATTGCAAAATCTCGCGGAAGAGCAAGTATTTTTCTAAGTGGTATATCTAAGACCTTTTCTTCGAGGATGAATAGATCCATGTTTAAGCGGTATGACTTGTCTTTTTCATATTGACCCCAGACACGTTTATCGGCACTGACATCGGTTGTCCACCATACTCCTGAGATTATCAACGCTGAGAGAGAGAATATAACAATTATGAATAAACTTAAACGGCAGTAATAAAGTAATTTACTCATAATGAACTTATCCTGTATTAAGAAGGTGATATGTTTTTATGCCTTTGAGAAAATAGCCTAAATGACTTTTTTTATTAACTTTTCTATTAGTATTGCTATTGTTATAGCATTTGTTGCATCAACATACCTTAGAAAAATATCTGTTATAATAAGAAAAAAAATCTATTATAATAACTTTCATAAAGTAGATCAATAATAAATGCATTTTCAAATGCAGATACTTATGTGCATAAACAAAATTAATGGCTCTACTATTTAAAGAAAAGCCATCTGATTGTCATGATGGTAATTATAAAACTTATAACTGCAAAAATCTCTGATTCTAAAAATGTTAATATGTATTCCATAAAATACCTCTCAATCAATTATAAAATTTTGATCATATGCATATTAAATTTTAGTTTATCAGAACCAAAATAAAATGAGTATTAAGAAAATAGAGTGGTATATGGTACAATCAGTTTTATGAAAAAATTAGCAGGATAAAAAAACCTGGATTTATCGTATTTTGATAAAGAAGCGACATCCATGTATGCCATAGTCACGATTATGCTTAGAAACGTAATATTTATATACATTGAGCTTAATATCTACAGCCTTACAATAAGTCCCATGTGATTTTCTATCACCATATACGCTTAAAGCGAGGTTCTCGTTGTACATGTATCCTGCGGTGACAAAAATAGACACTACGAGCATAATGAAAGAAGATTTCATAAACATTTATTTTTTCACTGTAAATAATTAAATGATCTCACAAAAAGATGAAATCTTTATTACTAAAATCGCAATTTAGGAATACTACACAGAACTGAAATTTTACACCATATTAATCACGTTAATATATATGATTTGATAAAGAGGCTTGCATAGATGAGGTAAATATTATGGATAATAAAGATACGAACGATAAAAGAAGCGCTACAGATAGACGCGTTTCTCAACAACCCGAAAACGAACCAATAGCGGTCGAACGAAGGGTCAATGAACGTCGTGACGATCAAGACTAACGTTCTTGACACTTAAGGTTTATTTTTAATAGCAATTAAAAGCTGTCTGGTTGTATTAATTACAAGGTAGCTCCTTTGTAGATACCTCGTTACTAATTGAATATTTTACCTAAAGTCCTGATTTGAAATGAAGCGTATGAAGTGAATGTTTATTAAAACGGTCAATCATTTTCAAAGAGGGAAGAAAACAATTGACCGCTCTAAACCTGCATAGCTGGGCTAAAGGAGGTCGCTATGCAGGAATTAAAATTTATCTTCATCACAGTGATGAAGAAATTATCTATAATACTTCTATAAGTTCTATGTAATTAAGGAACTAATTTGTGCATAGAACGGCCAATCAGTTTTTAGGGGTAACTGATTGACCGTTTATGTACGTAAGTCTAGATAAACGGAAGGACAGACTTACATATTCAAAATGATTGGGCATCATTTATAACTTTATTACATCAAAAAACTAACGCAGCGTTAATGCCGCATATTTTCTCTATCATTTTTTAAAAAAATCTACTCGCCTACACATTATCAATGCAATATTGCTAACTGCTTTAATTGTAGTTAATGAATGTAACATCAAAGCATACCTCAATGTGACGTAACATTGTCCGCCATCAAGGCGTAACATCTGGGTTGACATAGCCTATTTGTTACAAGGTAGCCTTAGGTTTAAACCCTGAGGTTACACATGACAAAAATAGGTTACGCAAGGGTCAGCACCGTTGACCAAGACTTTGATGGACAGGTCGCAA